>NZ_CP066771.1:310545-621090 GCF_016466415.2 Ralstonia pickettii
ACGCCGAGTTGGCGCCGACTTGAGCGCCAAATACGTCGGTTTCAAGTGCGCTGACGACTACTACACCAGCATCGACATGGCGACCGCGCTACATCCTCAGACACTCATGGCCATAACCTATGACGGCGCGCCGTTACCTCCGAAGTATGGCTTCCCGATGAAGCTGCGAATGCCCACCAAGCTGGGCTACAAGAATCCGAAGCATATCCAGGCCATTTTTGTGACCAATACCTATCCCGGTGGCTACTGGGAAGACCAGGGCTACAACTGGTTCGGCGGGAGTTGAGCCCCACGTCCGCTCCCCGGACTGTGGCTTGGCTGCCAATGAAAGCGAGAGGCCGTGTTCACAAGGACCGCGCCATATCTATAGGCAACGCAAGCATCATCACTTACTTAGGAGAATCACATGAACAAGTTCGCTACCACTCTGCTCGCTGTCAGCCTGACCTTCGGCGGTGCCTCGGCCGTTTTCGCTGCGGACGCCATGGGCAAGGATGCGATGTCGAAGGACGCGATGTCGAAGGACGCGATGTCGAAAGATGCGATGTCGAAAGATGCGATGTCGAAAGATGCGATGTCGAAAGATGCGATGTCGAAGGATGCGATGTCGAAGGATGCGATGAAGAAAGACTCGATGAAGAAAGACTCGATGAAGAAAGACGCGATGAAGAAGGACGCGATGTCGCAGTAAGACTCCTTTGACGCCCCTCCAACTCGAGATAAGGAAAGTCGCACCATGACTCTCTTCATCATTTCGTTCCTTGGAGGGGCGCTGACCGTGCTTGCTCCATGCATCCTGCCGGTCATCCCCTTTGTGTTCGCAAGGGTAGACCAGCCATTCGTCAAAAATGGGCTTCCTATGCTGGTGGGGATGGCCTCCACTTTTGCAGCGGTCGGAACACTTGGCGCTGCGGCAGGCAGTTGGGCAGTAGAAGCCAACGAGTACGGCCGAATCGCTGCAACCGCGTTGCTAGGGCTCATGGGAGCTGCGATGGTCTTTCCTCGCCTAGCTGAACGTCTCACACGCCCCCTGGTCTCTGTTGGCTTGGATCTGTCCAATGCCGGCAATGCACATACTGCAATGGCCGGGAACTGTGTGTTCCCCTCCTTTATTCGGGGGGTCGCGACGGGGCTTCTATGGGCGCCATGTGCCGGTCCGATACTTGGATTAATTCTTACTGGCGCTGTTCTTCAAGGGCCAAACGTCAAAACTTCTCTGTTGCTGTTAGCGTACGGCGCTGGCGCCGTGAGTTCTCTTGCACTGGTTCTCCTGACCGGCCACAGGATTTTTGCCGCCATGAAACGCTCCCTCGGCATTGGCGAGTGGTTTCGAAAAGGTCTAGGGATCACAGTGCTTTCTGGCGCGGTCGTAGTCATGACCGGCGTAGACACAGGGTGGCTTGCTCAAGTTTCATCGGGCAGCGTCGAAGCGTCGGTTGAAAGAATGCTGCTCCAACATTTCGCTCCAAGGCAGACCGGGAAAATGCCTATCGTTGACGGGCAACAGCAGGCAAAAAGGAATGCACCCGGAGGTCGTCTCATCCTTGTACAGGCGCAGCAGAATCGACAACCCCTGAATTTGCCAGTTGAGGGGCTTTTTCCACCGTTGACTGGCGCCGTTGACTGGTTGAACTCACCTCCGCTCACGGTTGAGGCGTTGCGCGGCAAGGTGGTGCTGGTGAATTTCTGGACCTTCGGTTGTATCAATTGCCGCAACGTCCTGCCCTATGTGCGCGAATGGGACCGGAAATACAAGGACCAGGGACTTGTTGTCGTGAGTGTTCATGCTCCCGAGTTTGCGTACGAAAAGAACATCGAGAACGTAAAGCGTGCCGCAAGCGAACTTGGCGCGACCTTCCCCATAGCGATCGATAACCGATTTGAGATATGGAAAGCCTTCAACAATAACTACTGGCCGGCCAATTATTTTATTGATTCCCAGGGGCGCATTCGCTTCCATCATTTCGGTGAAGGCGAGTACGAAAAGTCAGAGCGTGTGATTCAGCAACTCCTCAAGGAGGCGCGAGTCGGAAATCGGCCGGTACCTATGACCGAGACCACGCTTGAAACGCTGAACGCTGCTTTGGCCCTCCAACGCGCGGGAGATTTCGTTGCGGCTGGAGGTGGCGCTGGATGACGAGCAGTAGTGGTCAGTCCGGCTCGGTTTAGCAACATGCCTGGCGCGTACAGATAACGAAATTTGATCCCCTTGTGTTTGACAGAGTCTGCGGAGTTGTTCGTAGTTTGTTATTAAATCAATGGGTTATTGGAGATTCCACAGTGGGTGGTTCCTAACCTTTTTGAATCCGTCTCACCACATAACAAAAACCCGGCAGTCCGCCAAGGACGCCGGGTTTTTGTTGCCTGCAGCGCGCAGACCTGCCGCCGCTCTAGTCACTCTCGCAAGGTTTCTTGAAGACATGCTTCACCCCGCATTTGGTCGCATGCGCCGCGTTTTTCACGCCATGCCCGACTGCTCGTGCGGCGTTGGCCGTCGCATGCCCGGCTTCCTTCGCGGCATGACCGGTTTTTCGGGCGGCTTCCTTCGTGTCCTGCTTGATGTTCTCCTTGGTCTCGGACAAGTCGGCATGGGCCAGGGGGCTGAGCAGCGCCACCAGCAACGCGGGGATCAACAGCAGACGACCATTCACGGCGGGAATCCTCACAAAACAGGTTCATGCAACGGTCGCGTCGAGCACCACGGCGGCGCGACCGGTCAACAGGATGCGTGCGCCACTGCGCACGGTAAAGCGGTACAGCACGTTGATGCCGTCGCCGCCGATGCGTTCGGCTTCGACGTCGAGCGGCGTCTCGATTGTGTCGAGGCGCGGTACGTGTGCCTCAATGCTGCGCACACTGGCGAGAAAGCCGGCGCGCGGACGTGCTTGCGCAGCATCGCACAGGGCGCCATGCACGGCCATCGCCTGAGCGGCGTATTCGATGCCGCAGACAGCCGCCAATTGACCGTGGGAGCGCAACGGGTTGGCAGTGTCACGATGACTCGTGGCGTTGCAACGGATGTGCGCGTCGTCCCAGGCGACGACGGTGTCGAGCAGGCACATCGTGCCGCTGTGTGGGATACGCGCTGCAATCCAGTCGCGATCGAGCGGCGGGGTTGGCTGCGCGCTGGACGTCATGTCGTGCCGAGAGTGATGTCGACCTGCACGCGGGTTTCTGCCAAATACTCCAGCACCACCCGGCCTTGGCGCCCTTCGGCCAACGCTTCCAGCAGCGGCAGCGCGCGGGCTGCGGCGTTGCCGTGCCACAGCGTTTCGAGCCCGGGTTCTGCCAACGCCGTTAGCGGCGCGTCGGTCAGCGCAACGTCAATGCGCGCGAGCGTGCGCGGGCCGGCTTCGGGCGCGAGCACCAGCGCCACTGCAAACAGATCGGGCACGGCGCGCACCGCGTTCAGCGGTTCCGGGTAGTCGCCGTCATAGGCGATCAGCAGCGTTGGCGTGGCGTCAATTGCGACCTGGCAGAGGCTGTCCAGCAGGCCGGCGGCAAAGCTGCCGTCGTACGCGCACAGCACGTTGGACGGTGCCATCGCGTGCGTGGCGATGCTCCAGTAGCCGGCTGGCGCGTTGTGCACGGAGTTGTGAAAACGCGTAGGTGAGAGCTTGCGGTCGTCCCCCGCCAGGGTTTCACAGATGGCGTTGCAGTTATGGCCGTCGCCGCCGGACGAACTGAAGACCGTGGCCAGCGTAGCGGCATCGCGTCCGCTGGCAGCGACAGCCTCGTGGCCGACTGCCAGGGCGAGCTTGACCACCGGCCCCGTGCGGCGGCGTTCGGCCGACGGCAGGCCGGCTGGCGGCGGCAACTCGGTCGGTGCGTGTGCGTAGCGCGCACGGCCGGCAAGCACGTCTGTCGTATGCGACCAATCCGGCAGACCGGGCCCGAGGATGCCGACGCTCTCGATGAAGGCGCTGAGTCGGGTCATGACGACAGGCCCAGGTGATCTGCGCGGCCGAAGACCAGGCTGCAATTCGTGCCGCCAAATCCGAAGGCGTTGCTGAGTGCCGTGCGAACGCGGGCGTGGCCGCTCTCCGTCAGATAGTTGGCGATGAGCGCCGGGTCCGGTTGCGTGGTGTTGATGCCGGCAGGCAGAAATTGATGGCGCAGCGCCAGTGCTGTGATCACGGCTTCCAAAGCTCCGGCCGCGCCCAGCGTGTGGCCGGTCGCGCCCTTGGTCGAACTGCACGCCGTGCTGTGGAACAGCGCCTGGATGGCGCGGGACTCCGCTGCGTCATTGCTGGGTGTGCCGGTGCCGTGCAGGTTGATGTAGTCGATGTCCGCCGTGCTCAGGCCGCTGGTAGCGAGCGCTTGCGCCATGGCAGCGCGTGCCCCCAGCCCTTCGGGGTGCGGCGACGACATGTGATGCGCATCGCTCGATTCGCCAATGCCGAGCAGCAGGATGGCATCGTCGTCCAGCGCGTCGTTTGCCTCGGGGGCACGCTCCAGCAGCGCAAAGGCGGCGGCCTCGCCGATGGAGATGCCGTCACGCGCCACGTCGTACGGACGGCACGGTTGCCGCGACAGCAGTTCCAGCGAGTTGAACCCGTACAGCGCCGTCAGGCACAGCGAATCGACACCACCAACCACCGCCGCATCGATCAGCCCCGCAGCCAGCATGCGCCGCGCCGAGGCAAACACCTTGGCCCCCGACGAACACGCCGACGAGATCGCCATGGCCGGCCCGCTCAACCCGAAGTACGCGCGCACAAATGCGGCTGGAGAATAGATATTGTGCGTCTGCGCGTAGTGAAAGCTGGCCGGCAGCGCGCCCGTTTGCGGATCGCGCTGCTGGTAGGCGCGTTCCGTTTCGAGAATGCCCGACGTGCTGGTGCCGATGAACACGCCGACGCGCGCGGCGCCATGGCGGACTTTGGCGGCTTCAACGCTTTCGGCAAAGCCGTCCTGTGTCAGCCCGATCTGGGCGAGCCGATTGTTGCGGCAGTCGAAATCGGCCAGGTCTGCGCGTACGGGCGCGGCATCGGCGCCAGGCACTTCGCCGATCCACGTGTCGAGATCGGCGCGCGGGAAGGTGCACGGCGCGAGGCCGCCCCGTTGCCCGCGCAACGCGTCGAGCGTGGCGTCAAGGCCACGTCCGAGGCAGCTCGTGGCGGTGAAATGCGTGAGCAGGACGGGCTTCACTGGGGGCGATGTCGCGGCGATGGTGGGGTGGGATGGTTCGGCAGACTGGCGTGCCGATCGTTAACAAATTTTATCAAATGGCCATTTGCGGGCGCGCGGGCTGCGCCGGCTGGGCCGGGAGGGCAGCGCGCAACGTCGTGCACTGCAATTGCGCGCGCGCGGCGGTTTCGAGCACCTTCGGCAATACGGTCAGCAAAACAGGCGCGCCGTGTGCATCGCGCGCCGCATGGCCGTCGTGGAGCAGCAGGATGTCTTGGGGCGCCAGACCGTGCAGCAGGCGTTGGGTGACGGCTTCGGGATTGCGCGAGCGGGTATCGAAGCCGCGGCGCGTCCAGCTCGCCAGTTGCAGGCCAAGCTGGCACAGCACGGGCTCCAGAAACGGGTTGCGCAGTCCGGCCGGCGCGCGGAAGAACAGCGGCCGCGTGCCGGTGATTTGCGTGAGCGTGTCCTGTGCGGCAGCAATCTCGCGCCGCAACGCGCCTGGCCCCTGCAGCGAGAACGTATGCCGGTGGCGCTGACTGTGGTTTTCCACCGCGTGCCCGCGCGCGACGATGGCCTCGACGCAGCGCGGGTGCCGCTGCGCCAATTCGCCGATGCAGAAGAAGGTGGCTTTGGCACCGTACCGGTCGAGCACGTCCAGTACGCGCGGCGTGACATCGGGGTCAGGGCCGTCGTCGATGGTCAACGCGATGTGCCGCTCCGCCGTGACGGGCAGACGTGTCCAGTTCGGGCCGAGCCAGCTGCTGCGCGGCCACAGACCGCCGGCCATCAGCACGAGATGCGAAGCGATGACGCTGCCGCCCGCCCACGGCCACGTCGATGGATCAGCCGCAACGGCAACGGCCGCACCGGCGTGCAGCGCCAGCGCGCCGTTGATCAGCGGGCTCGGCTTCCAGCGGCGGGCCGTGCCAAGCGGTGAGGTGGTCGGTGAGTTCATGCGGCGGCGTGCTGATCGTGATGGGCGCGTGGCGCCAGGATGGCGGAAAACACGAGCGCAAGCATGGCGCCCGGGCCGACGGTCAATCCGAACGTCTCAAGCATCGGCACGCGGGAGAAGGCCAGCAGCCCGAAGCCGGCCACCGTTGCCAGGTTGGCCACCAGCAGTGACACCAGCGTCTGTGGAGCAATGGCCTGGGTGCGCTGATTGAAGAACAGCGCGTAGTTTGATCCCACCGCCACGATCAGCAGCATGCCGACCAGATGCAGGATGGTCAGCGGCACGCGCGCCAGTGCAAAGCCGGCCGTCACCACCAGCACCGCCGCCACCAGGGGCGCCAACGCCCGCAAGGTCCGCTGCGGCGAACGCAGCGCCACGATCAGCAGCAACGCGATCGCCGCAAAACCGGCAAGCGAGAGGCGAAGGTCTTCGCGCACGTAGTTCACGTACATCCGATCGGCTTCGGCCTTCATGTCGACGAAGAGCGCGCCGGGCACGTCCGCTTGTTCGACGGCGGAGCGAATTGGGGTGGCGTCCAGGCTGGGACGACTTATGGCGTCATTTGCGGCACCCGGCGCGGCCGCTGGTGCACGCAATGGCAGCATGGCGCTCCATTGTCCTGCGCGCTTGGTCAGCAGCGCGTCCACCGCCAATGCCATCGACGTGCCCTTCAGGTCTTCGCGCCGCAAAAGGGGCTGCCCGCGTGCCGCATCGACATCGGCGACAAACGGGGCGAAGAGATCGGGTTTTACGCGGATCGGCTGGTCTTCCACCGCGCTGCGCATGCGTGTGGCCAGTGCATCGGCCGCCGGCAAGCTCGCGAGGCGCGCGCGCTGTGTGGCATCGCTCGGCAGGTAGCGCGCGGGATTCTCGAAGCCGGCGAGCACGCCGTTGTCCACGAGCGGTTGCAGTTGCGTGGCGATCTTCTCGGCGCCTTCAAGCGCGGCCTGTTCCGTTGCTGCCGGGATCACCACCAGATAGCGCACATCGGGTGCCCCCACGTCTGCGCGCAGGCTGGCGTCAAGCGCCTGGCTCTTCGCAGGGACGGGGCTCAGCGCGGCCAGTTCGCGGCTCCACAAGCCATCGCGATGCAGCGCAAGTGTCGTGCATGCACCGATGAGCACCGCCGCCAACAGCCAGCGCAGGCGCGGCGCGGCAGACGTCGCCCGCGTCAGCCACGCGCCCACGCGCGAAAGATCACGCGTCGCCACTTCTGCACCACGCAGATGCGGTAGCACGTAGCGCGTGACGAGCGCGGCCGTTACTAACCCCACAATCGAATACAGCCCCAGTTGCACCAGGCCGGGAAAGCCCGAGAACAGCATCGACGCAAAGCCGCATACCGAGGTCAGCACACCCAGGCGGATGGTCGGCCAGTACGTGGCAATCCATGCGCGCAGGCTGTCGTTGGCGGTGGCGCCGCGCAGGCGGGCGGATTGCACAAACAGGTAGATCGAATAGTCGACTGCCTCGCCGATGAGCGTGGTGCCGAACCCGAGCGTGAGCCCGTGCACCGCGCCGAACGTCAGGCTGACGGCTGCCACGCCCGCCGCCACGCCAGACAGCACCGGCAGCAACCCCAGCACCACCGTGCGCGGTGAGCGGTACACCGTCAGCAGCAGTGCCACCACGAGTACGAGGCTGACGGCGGAAAGCCGCTCGACGTCGTGCTTGATGGTGTTGCGCGATTCGACGGAGAACACGCCCGGGCCGGTCATCAGGAGGCGCGTTGACGCTGCGTGTGGCACCGCGCGCGCAACCGCATCGAACGCACGGCGCACGGCATCAATGGCATGCGCCTGTGCGTCAGTGTCGGAGCCGGCGGCCGTTGTCTGCACGACCAGCACGGCACGCTGGCCATCGCGCGACGCCCACACGCCGTGCTTTGACGACGGCAGCGCGGTGTTGTCGAGCTGGCTGACGAGTGCCGCCACCTCGCCGGTCGGGTCACGCGGCAGCATGTTCTTGGCGACGAGCCCTGCCGATGAACTCAACAGATCGAGGCTTTCGCCCAGCGCCGCATGTAGCCCTTCGGCGGAAAAGCGCTGCGGCGTGACCGCGGGGCTCAGCACGTAGCGGTGGTCGAAGATGAACTGCCGGTCGCGCGCTTCGCTCACGGGCTCACCGTTGTTGACGGCGTTGAATTGCGTGTCGGTACGCAGCCTCGCAGCGAGCTGCTTTGACAGCGTTGCACGGGTGGCCGCGTCATCACCCTCGATGCTGACGAGGATGAGCCGCGACACGAGCCCCTCGCGCAACTGGTCGACCAGCACGCGTTGCTCGGCACTCGGCGATCGCGGCAGAAACGCCGACAAGTCCGCCGTAAAGCTGGTACGTCCGATCACGACCGCGCACAGCAGCAGGCCGGTCAACCAGACCAGCACCGCAGGGCGACGCAGGGCGTGCAAGCGTTTCATGTGCGCGCCATCCTTAGTTGCCGGGCACGCGCTGCAGGCGCATCAGCGAATGATCGCCGTCGGCCTGGCGGATGGCGACACTGCGCAGCACATCGCGCGTACCTTCCAGCGTGACGGTGCTGACGACCTTTTGCATGCGCGCGTCGATCGGCGAAAGGGTGAGCGTCCAGTCATCGCCGTGGCCCGCGATGGCGACCTTGTAGATCGCTTCGAGCGCGTAGCGGTTACCGGCCAGCGTCGCGCGGATGCTCTCGATAAAGGCGCCCAGCTCGGGGTACTGCGACAGCGGCATCGTGAACGTGCGCTGATTGCGCTCCACGGTCAGCTTGTCACCGTCGATGACGAGATGCTCGGGCTTCGGCGCCAGGGTGTGCTTTTCCAGATGATCGGGCGCGACGAACACCAACTCGCCGGACGATTCGATGGGCTGGGCCGCGATCGACAACGTCTTTGTTTCCGTGAACGTGGCGCGCCCCGATTTGTTGCGCGCGAGCGTCGACATCAGTCGGTCGAGTGTCCAGGCGGTATCCGCAGCGTGAGCGGTCGCGCCCAGCATGCTGGCCGCGAGCAAGGCCAGGAAGGCGCGGAAGAATGGGCGCGTTGCAGTCATGGCGTTTGCGTGGTCTGGTGGTCGGCGGGGGTGTGATCCGGCGCTCCGGCCGCGTCGGCATCCTGCCAGAAGTCGAAGTAATTGAACCAGTTGTACGGTGCGGTGCGGCAGTAATGTTCAACGCGTTCCACATAGCGGCCGAGCGCGGCTTGCACGGCGGCGGCGCGATCTTCGCGGCGCACATCGGCGAAATCCGCCAACAGATCGAAATGCACGGCGTAGCGGTTGCCGCCCAGGTGCAGCCCCGTCATGAACAGCACGGGGCGTTTGAGCATGGCGGCCATGTGCAGCGGCCCCAACGGAAACGCCGCCGGGCTGCCGAGAAAATCCATGTGCCGGACTGACGGCCCCGCATCGCGCAACAGCGTGCGATCGGCCAGCATGCCGACGAGCCGGTTGTCATCCAGCGCTTCGCGCACCCGCAGCATGGCGTCTACCTGGCCCAGCGGAATCACCTCAGGCGCCGCGGCCGGGTTGATGGCGGCAACGGCCGCGTTGATGTTTCGCGCGTTCTCTTCGTACATGGCGACAGCCACGCGTAGATCCGGCACCGTCCGGCCGAGCGCGCGTACCACCTCGAAACTGCCCAGGTGCGCGCCCAGCAGGAACGCGCCGCGCCCCTGCGCCAGCACGTTGTGCACGTGCTGTTGGCCCTGCAACTGGATGTCGAACAGACCGAAGCGCCCGCTGATCAGGTAGATGCGGTCATGAATGGTCGTGGCGAACGTGAGCATGTGGCGGAACACCTCACGCAACGTTGCAGGGCGGCCGAACGCGCGGCGCAGATACTCACGCGAAGCACGCCGCGCCGCTGGCGAGGCCGCCACGAAATACAACGCAATCAGGCGCAGCAGGACCCGGCCAAACGGCCGCCCGAGCCGCAGCGAGAGCCACGTCATCAGGCGCAGCAGCGCGAGGTTGCTGCGCTCCGGCCGCTCGGCCCAGTCGGAGCGCTTCATGCGGCAACGCCCTCCGGTGCCGGGGCAGACAGCACGCCGCTGGCCACTTCACGTTCGCCCGCGCGGATTGTGAAGCGCACGGCGTTGCTTGCCGTCGTCTCGAACGCGAGATCGAGCACTTCCCCGGGTGCCGCAGGACTGAGAAACTTGGCCGAGTTGATCTTGCACGCATCAAGCGAGCGGCCCTGCGCCGCACCGATCGTGTGAAGCGCATGGTCGAGCAGCACCACGCCCGGCACGATCGGATGGCCAGGAAAGTGCCCCGGCAGCGCGGGGTGATCAGCGGGAATCGTGAAGCGCATGCCGTGCTTGTGTGCGTTGCGGTGCGAATGCTGCGCGATCAGCGCGGCCAGCACGTCGCGCGCCAGTTTGCCGGTTTCGTTGCGCGGCAGCGCGTCCACCAGCAGCAGCGGACGCGGCATAAACGCTGCGTCGATGCGGTCGTGCAGGGCACGCAGCACATCCGCCGCGCTGAGGCCCGGCGCCACAACCAGCGCCACCAGGCGCGTGACTGCCGCGCTGCCGTGCTTGTGCGGGGCGGCGGGCGCATCGTTCGGCATGTAGAACACGCCGTCCACCACACCGGCAATCGCGTTGAGTTGATGGTTCAGATACGCCAGCGACGACCGCTTGCCTGCAATGTTGATCAGATCGGCCTTGCGCCCGTGCAGGAGAAAGTGCGTGTCGTCGATCAGTTCGATCGCGTCACCCATCGGTACCGGGGTTTCGACGTGTTCGCCATAGACCCACACCGTCGGGCCTTCGTCTGCCGGCGTGCCGGCGCGCGATTCCATGCGGACATCGGGGTACAGGTGCCACGCCGTTTCCTGCGCGGTGCGGCGCGTCGCCACCTGGCCGGTTTCGGTGCTGCCGTAAATCTCCAGGAGCGGCGCGGATAAGCGCGTCTCGGCCTCGCGCGCCAGCGCCTCCGAGAGCGGCGCAGTGGCCGACAGCACGAGCGATGCGCTCGGCAAGGCGGCCTCCGATGCCAGCAGCGCTCGCAGATGCACCGGCGAGGTCACCAGCACGCGCGGCTGCGGCACCGCCTCCAGCGCCTCGCGAATGTCCGCCGGATAGAACGGCTGCCGGCTGCTGAACGCCAGGCCACCTTGCAGCGCCAGCAGCACCGTCACCTCAAAGCCGTACATGTGCTGCGCCGGCACGGTGCCGACCAGCGTGAACGCGCGCCCGTCGCCCAGGCCGAGATGGTCGACGGCCGTGCGCATGCAGCGCACCAGCGCGCCCCACGTCTTGCGGTGCGGCACCGGCGTGCCCGTCGATCCGGACGTAAACAGCACCGCCATGATTTGCGAGGCGTCGATCTGCGGCACGTCGATGGGCGCGGTGTCGGCATCCAACGCATCGGGATAACAAAAGCCCGGCAGGTCGACGGGGCAGGCCGCCGCGTCGTGCAGGCAGAACACATCCGGCGCGAATGCCGAAAGCTGACGCACCATCTGCGGCGTCTGCATGGGCGGCAGCAGGCTGATCTTGCCGGCCACCAGCGTCGCGCACAGGCCGACGGCAAAGCGGTAACGGTCTGCGCAGGCATTGAATACGTGGGCGCCTGGCGGCAGCATCGGGGCCAGCGCCATCACATCGGCCAGGAACGCGCGTGCGGAGACGGGCGTACCGTCACGCCAGGCAAGCGTGTGGTCGAGCGTTGAATGGGAGACCAGCGGGTAAGTCGGCATGAAGCGAATCTTGAAGCGTGCGGGTTCAGCGGGGGCGCTCTGTGGCGATGGGCGTTGCGTGCCTGGATTGCTCCGATTGTCGATAGGCGCGCACCGCATCGAACAGGCTGGAGTGTGGCTCGCCGCGCAGCACGATGCGGCGGCATAGGTATTCCGCCACGAACATCACGCCCACCAGCGGCAGCGACAGGTAGTTCGCAAACGTCGACCACGTGACGGTGGGTGCCGTGGCAAACAGCAGCGTGGATACGGCGGCGGTCACCAGGAAAAACAGCGTCCACGCCAGCGTGACTTGCCGCGAGTAACGCGCAATGCGCGGCGTCAGCGTGCCGTGCACCATGTGAGCAAAGTGCGTGCACAGCGGCTCGCGCCCCGCCACCAGCGTGCGGCCGAACACGTAGGCCATCATCAGGTTGAAGCTTGCATGCTCGAGGTACAGGCCCCAGTCAAAATGCGCTGCCAGCGGCGCGCGCGCCCTCCACAGCACTGAGCAGACGAGCAACCACAGCGGCAACAGCCATGCACGATGCGTGGTACGTGTGGCCGCCACCAGCGCGATTGCCAACGGCGGTAACAGCGCCATTGCCAGGCCCACGCCATGCGCGCCCGGCGTGGCCGCTGCGTAATGCGCACCGACCTGATACGCCACGATCGCACCCACGCCCGCCGCGCCTCGCGCAAAGCTGGTCAGTCGGTGCATGGCAGGGCAAGGTGCGGGGAGCGGCGCTGCATGGTTGTCGTAGGGGAGTGCACGGCAGTTTCATCGTAGGGCGGGGCACATTCTAGGGCCCCGAGCCTGTCTCGCCCGATCCGGCGGCGGCGTGTTTGTAACTGGATGTACGCGCTCGGCCGGCCGTGCGACGGCGCCCCTTGCCGCTTTGTGGCGCCACACAAGCCGTTGAATCGTTTGCGTCACTTCGTGAAAGCGCCGCGATATGCGGTGTTTGTCACGGTTTCGCGCTATACGGGGTGTACCCCTTCGTCTAGAATCCGCCTAGCTTAAACGACCCCCTTCACAGGCTGGGCTGGACAAGGCAGGGGCTTCGCGCAAGGAGAACGTCGTTGGCTCTGGCCGCAATCCCCGCTACATGCCGCCTGTGGTTGCAAGACCGATGAACGACCTGGAAAAAGAGCTCGCCGCGCTCATGATCGGCGAACTGAATCTCGAAGACATTCAACTCGATGCCCTGACCGCCGACACACCGCTGTATGGCGAAGGATTCGGACTCGATTCCATCGATATCCTCGAAGTTGCGTTGCTGATCTCCAAGAAATACGGCTTCGAGCTGCGCTCGGGCGATCCCGATAACCAGAAGATCTTCGCCTCGCTGGGCTCGCTCGCGGCCTACGTGGCAGAACACCGCACGCGATAGGCTCGCGCCAGCGCCCGACGCATTCCGCTTTCAACGTTTGGCCGGACCGACGCCATGCCGATGACCGGCGCTTCCACTTCGCACCTCGTTCTGATTCCAAGCTACAACCCTGGCCCCAAGGTTGACGACACCGTGCGCAGTGCGCGCGCACAGTGGAACCCGGTCTGGGTGGTGGTGGACGGCAGTACCGACGGCAGCACCGAACGCTTGCAGGCCATGGCCGCGCAAGACCCGGGGCTGCGGGTGATCGTGCTGCCGCGCAATCGCGGCAAGGGCGTGGCCGTACTGGCTGGTCTGGAGGCCGCTGCGGCAGCAGGCTTTACCTACGTGCTGACCATGGACGCCGATGGGCAGCATCCTGCCAACCTGATCCCCGAATTCATGGCTGCCTCGCAGGCGGCGCCCGACGCGATGATCCTCGGCCAGCCGGTGTTCGACGCAACGGCGCCGCAGATGCGTGTGCAGGGCCGGCGCCTGTCCAATGGCTGCGCGGACATCGAGACCCTGTGGGCTGGAATTGGCGATACGCTGTTCGGCTTTCGCGTTTATCCAATTGCACCGCTGGCCGAGATCATGCGCCGGCAGAGCTGGATGCGCGGTTTCGATTTCGACCCGGAAGCGGCAGTGCGCCTGTGCTGGGCCGGCGTACGTCCGATCCGGCTGGCGGCGCCGGTGCGTTACTTCCGCCCGAACGAGGGCGGCGTGTCGCATTTCCGGTATCTGCGTGACAACATCCTGCTGATCGCGATGCATCTGCGCTTGGCGGCTGAGGGCTTGCTGCGCTTGCCCTCGATGATCGCGCGACGCCTGCAGCGCGGTTGGTAGTCCGCGGCAGGCGGATTCAGACCGCTTCCGTGGCGGCCCTGGCCTGGTGCAGCAGGGTTTCTGCGGCGTGCCAGGCTTGTGACGCGGCAGACGGATCGCCAATCGCGCGGGCGTCGGCCGTGACGCCCGCGAGCAGCATCACGTACACCCCGGCAAGCCGGCGCGCCGTGTTGGCGGGCACCACATCATTGAGCAGCGTTTCCATCATTGCGAGCAGATCGTCGCGGTAGAGCACCGCCACGTCGGTGACCTCGGGGCAGGTGTCGCCAAACTCCGCCAGCGCGTGCTCGAACAGGCAGCCCGCGAACTCTGGAGTGCGGAACCACGTGCCGTACCGGTCGAAGATGCCCTTGAGGCGGGTGGTGGCGTCAGGCATGGGGCCGAGCTTCCCGGCAATGCTGCCCACGACGAAGCTCTAGCGTTGCTCCAGCACTTCCTTGATCAGATCTTCCTTGCCGGCAAAGTGCCGGTACAACGTCATACGCGCGACGTCGGACTCATCGATGATCCAATCGACGCCCTCGGGGTGAAAGCCGTGCCTGGAAAACAGTTCGCCGGCCTTGTCCACCACCTGTTGGCGCTTGCTTTCGCGCATTGCCACCTCTCTTGTTTGCTGTGCCGCATGTTAGCGCCGGGTTTTTTTGGGCCGTGGATTCGGCCGGAGGGCCGGCGGCTGCAAGGCGTTGTTGCCGCGTCAGCTTTATGCTTTGGTAACACAGCTGCACAAGGTTCCGGCTAAAGTAGGCCGATCCGTATCATCAGCCCGCAAATCCTACCGGAGCGGGGAAGAGAAAGCGTTGTGCAGCCGAGCTGGCGGCGCCGGTTTTGCGAACGGGATCGCAAAAAAGACCGGCACTTGCCAGGTTGTCAACGGAGTTTCTCTCGATCAACAGCAACAATAAAAAGGGGTGAGGCGAATGCGGAATCGTTTGCTGATGTTGGGCGTCGTCTCGCTGCTTGCTGCATGTGCCCAGCCGCAGCCGCCCAGCGATGTGGTGCGGGTGTGCGACGACCGCGGCTGTGCCGATCGGCCGAAGGCGCAGGTGGCTTTTGACCAGGCGAATATCCCCGACGAAGATCCGCGCATCGTCGCCCTCAAGGACGTTGCCAAGCGAGAACCCAAGGCGGCGTATGACCTGGGTCTGCGCTACTTCCGCGGCGACGGCGTCCGTCAGGACAGCTACCAGGCACTGAACTGGATGCGCGAGGCGGCCGAGCACGGCAACCTGCAGGCGCAGAAGGCGCTCGGCGCGTTCTACCTGTTCGGGCTGGAAGAGATGGGCTCCGATCCGCGCGAAGCTGAGAAGTGGCTCTCTATTGCCGTGAGCCGTGGCGACAAGGAATCGAAGAAGCTGCTCGAGCAGGCCCGCGCCGCCAAGAAATCCGACGAAGACGACTACAAGTGGCGCGCGCAATGGCGCAGCACCTACTACGGCTATTGGTATTCGGGTTATCCATACCTTGGCGTCTGGCGCCAGACGGGCTGGTACTGGTACTGAGCACGCACGGCAGTCAGCCGTTTCAAAGCGTTTCAAGGCAGTTCGGGGAGGGGGGAAGCCTGTTGCACACCTCGCACGCCTGATCAAGGGGGGCTTATTGAGTCGCAGGACGCATAAGCCAAACATCGACTCAATGTGAGCCACATAACAATATGAAAACCAATCTTCTCCGCCGCACTGCCAAGGCCGCAGGCGTGGCACTCATCACCGCTTCCCTGGCCGCGTGCGCAGGCGGCGGCATGGTGACCCCGGGTGGCCAGAACGCGGGCGTGAGCGGCGCTGCGGCCGGTGGCTCCAGCGTGGGCGCAGACCCGACGCTGGAGCGCTGCGCCTCCCCGCTGGGCACCATCGCCATGGACGATGGCCGCAACGCCGACTGGTACGGCCAGTTCGGCAGCGCCACCAAGGTGACCACCATCGACCCGCTGCTGCGCATGGCTGTGCAGCAATCGAACTGCTTCGTGATCACGTCGATCGGCAACCAGAAGACCGACGCGCGCCTGTCGCGCATCACCGATCTGCAGCGCAACTCCGGCGAATACCGTGCCGGCTCCAAGCAGCAGAAGGGCCAGCGCGTGGCGGCTGATTACTACATGGAGCCGCAGATCATCATCAACGACTCGCCGGTCGGCGGTGTGGCGGGTGCCGTGGGCGGTCTGCTGGGTAACAGCGCCATCGCCGCGTTGGCCGGCAGCGTGAAGTCGAAGGCTTCTGTCGTGACGCTGACCCTGTTCGACGTGCGCTCGGCCGTGCAGATTGCGGCAGCCGAAGGCAGCTCCACCGCCACGAACTACGGCGCGGTGTTGGCAGGCTTTGGCGGTGGCGTGGGCGGCGGTCTGGCGGGCTTCTCGGCGACGCCGGAAGGCAAGGCCACGGTGGTCGCGTTTATCGACGCGTGGAACAAGATGGTCGTCGCGCTGCGCAGCTACAAGGCGCAAGACGTCAAGGGTGGCCTGGGCCGCGGCGGTCAGTTGAAGGTCAACTGATCGCGTTCTGCGCCCGCAAGGCGCGGAACCAAAAAAGCCTGCGGCGGTGGCGTCGCAGGCTTTTTGTTTTGAGTCGCGCGGCCCTCAGCGGGCATCTTTCGGCTTGTCGCCCTTGGGCCAGTCGTTGGCGCGCGCGGCATAGTCCGGGCGCGGCTGCTGGGTAAAGAAGGCTGCCACATCGACTGCCTCCTGTGCGGTGAGCGTGCCGCCCTGGCCCAGTGGCATGTTGTGCTTCACGAAGGCAGCCGCGGTGTACATGCGCGCCATGCCCGCACCAACGTTGAACGAATCCTTGCCCCATAGCGGCGGCATCAAGTAACCGCCTTGCGGGTTGGGCAGCCCCTGGCCTTCGGCGCCATGGCAGGCTGCGCAGCGCTGGGCGTAGACGGCCTTGCCGTTGTCGCGGTTCGGGGCGAGCGCGGTGTCGATCTTTTCAAAGCCGCGCCCCGTCACGTTGGTGCCCACAGGCACGCCGCTGGAGAGCCATTTCATGTAGGCGAGAATGGCATTCATGTCTTCGCCGTCGAAGGCGATGGGCTTGCCGTTCATCGAGCGCTGGAAGCAATCATTCACGCGCTGCTGCAGCGAGATGACGGCGCCGCTGCGCGAGCGGTACTCCGGAAACGCGGCAGTCAGCCCGACCCATGGCGATGCGTAGGGCGTCGTGCCGCCATTCAGGTGGCAGCTCGTGCAGTTCAGGCCGTTGCCCACGTTATGCGGCAACTGGCGCTTGGTGTCGGTGAGGATCAGCTTGCCGCGCTTGATGGCCTCGCCCACGGGCCCCGCCGGGATCGTGGCTTCGTCCGGCACCGGCAGCGTGGCCGGTGCGGTTTGTGCGAATGCGGATGTGCCGATGGCCAGCGCCATTGCGGCGCAGAGCTTGCGCAGCGTCATGTTGTCCTCTGTAGGTGGGTTATCGGTTTGTATGCGGCACTGCCGCCAGCCTAGCGCTTGCGTTGCAGCCAACTGAAGACAGCCATGCCCGCCAGCATGGCGGCGACAAAACCGACAGCCTTTGGCACGCCCGCGCCCAGCGCCACCAATGCCGGCCCCGGGCAGAAACCTGCCAGCCCCCAACCGATGCCGAACACGGCGCTGCCGAGCACGAGCCGCGCGGTCACGCCTGTTGCCGAAGGCAATTGGATCGGCGTGCCAAGCCACGAGCGGCCGCGCCGACCCGCCACAAAGAAGGCGATCACGCCAACGGCAATCGCTCCGGCCATCACGAATGCCAATGAAGGATCCCATTGGCCGAACAGATCGAGAAAGCCGAGCACCTTGGCCGGATTGGCCATGCCCGACACGATGAGCCCCGTCCCAAACAGCAGGCCCGCGACGAGTGCGATCACGATGGCCATGTCAGCCTCCGAACACGTGCCGCACCACGAACACGGTGACGATGCCGGCAGTCATGAAGGAGAGGGTGGCCACCAGCGAGCGCACCGAGCCGCGCGACAACCCGCACACGCCGTGGCCGCTTGTGCAGCCGCCTGCGTAGCGTGTTCCGATGCCGACCAGGAACCCAGCCGCCAGCACCTCACCCCAACCGGCGGCGATCTCCGGAACCACGGGGTGGCCAAGCAGTGCGGCAACCACTGGCGCCCCCATCAGGCCGATCAGGAACGCGATGCGCCAGTCCATATCGCCGCGCGGGCGCAGCAGCAGCCCGCCGACGATGCCGCTGATGCCGGCAATGCGGCCGGTGCCCAGCACCAGCACGGCCGCCGCCAGCCCGATGATCAGGCCGCCGACGAGCGCCGCGCCTGGAGTGAAATGTGTGAAGTCGATCGACATGTGAAGCAGGGGGAACAATCTAGGTTCGAATAATATATAAATTTATAGATTGTTTGTCATGTGCCGAGGCAAGGAAGCGCCAGGCGCGGTGCCCGGCGCGATGGAGGCGAGGCCTCAAAACCGGACGACATAGCACGTGCTCAACGCGTGGAGAGGCAAGACAATGCGGCTGTGCCCGGCACCCTGGCTGCGATGCCTTGAGTAGGCTTGATGCTGCGGTTTCGCAGACGGCGTTGCCCGATGGGGACACTCGCCGTTCAAACAGGGTGCGAACCGATTGTCTGGGTAGCGCTTCCTCGCTAGGCTGGGACTTTGCAGCGGAGGGTTGCGCGATGAGCTGGCAGAACTGGGTCGTCTCTAGGATGGTGCGCAACCAGATCAAGAAGCCGACCGAGCGGGAGCCCTTCGACCCCATCGCCACGCGCCTGCATGCCGAGAAGCGCAAGATGCCTTCGCCGGTGGAATTGCCGCCGGATTGGCGTATCGTCCCGGCCTCTGGAGCCAACGGCGATGGCCTCACCGGCGAATGGATCGAACCCGCTGATCGAGACCTGCATGACGACGCGCCCGTCGTCCTGTATCTGCATGGCGGCGGCTATTTTTTCTGCAGCCCCCGCACACATCGCCCGATCACCATTGGGCTTGCCACACATGCGCGTGCCCGCGTGTGCGTCCCGGACTACCGGCTGGCACCCGAGCACCCGTTTCCCGCGCCGGTCGAAGATGCGCTGTTGACGTACCGCACGCTGCTGGCACAGGGCGTGGCGCCATCGCGCATCGTGGTGGCGGGCGATTCCGCGGGCGGCGGGCTGGCATTGGCGCTGCTGGTGGCCTTACGCGATGCGGCCGATCCGCTGCCGGCGGGCGCCGTGCTGTATTCGCCGTGGACGGATCTTGCCGCCACCGGCCAAAGCCTGATCGAAAACGATGAATCCGACGTGATGTTTCGCGGCGCGTGGATGGCGCATGGTGCGGCGTTGTACCTGGGCGATTCGGGCGCACCGGCCGACCATCCGCTCGCCTCGCCGCTGTATGCAGATTTCACGGGCCTGCCGACGCTGCACTGCTATGTCAGCACCAGCGAAGTGCTGCGCGACGACACCCTCCGAATGGCCGAGCGCGCGCGGGCGGCCGGGGTATCCGTTTCGGTAGAAATGGGGCGGCGGCTTCCGCACGTGTGGCCGATCTTCTATCCTTTCCTTCCAGAGGCGCGCGTAGCGCTCAAACGATCGGGCGAGCAGATCAGGCGACTGGTTGCCGCCCAGCACAAGAACCGAGAACCGGTGGAACTGACACCGGCCTGACCCAGCCGGCGGCGCCCCTGCGTAGCCCGGTCGGGATGCGCAAACGGGGAGCCCAACATGCGTCGGGTGGTGGTATTGGGTGTGGTGCTGGCCGTGGCGGCCGGCGCCTGGCAGTGGAGCCGGCTGCATCGGCTGAGGCTGGCCGATGTGCGTTTTGCTCCGATCGAAAATGTTCTTGCCGCGACCGGGGTCGCGGGCGCCCCTGCGCGCAATGCCAACAAATCCCACTGGCTCAAGGCCTGCGACCAGGCGCTGGGCCCGATGCGCGTGGAGGTGCGCGCCACTGAAACGCCGCTGTCCTTTTCCAACGACCGCTCGGTCGAGCAACTGACAGCCGAGGCGCCGCCGTACGACCGCTCAGCGCGCGTGCTCGGCAAAACCTATGCGACGCTCGTGGCGCGATTCGACGTCAACAGCCGCTACATGGCCATCGCGACGCAGCCGGCCACGACCTGCCTGCGGCCGTCCATTTCGGTGGAACTGGTGCTGAGCAACTTTCGGGTGACGGTGGCGCGTGAATTTGCGCCGGGCACTTGCGCCTACAACGCCATCCGCGAGCATGAGTTGCGGCATGTGGCCGTGAACCGAGCGGTGCTGCCGCACGCCGCCGAGGTGATCCGCAAGGAGATCGAGAGCGAATACGGCGGCCGGCTCTATTTTGGAGATCCGGACCGCATTGCCGCAGATTTGCAAGCAGCGCTCACGCGCCATTGGCTGCCGCGTGCGCAATCGCTGATCGAACTGGGCTTGCAGGCGCACGAGCAGATCGATACGGCGCGTGAGCGGGAGCGTATGAGCCGCGTGTGCAACGGCGAGGTGCAGGCCGTGTTGCAGCAACTCACGCGCAGCTAGCGCGTGGACGCGTGCGAGTTCAGGCGGCCGGACGGTGCGCGGCGCGTGCCTGCAGTTGGGCGACAGCCTCGTCGACGATAGCTTCGGGCGGCAGCGCGATGTCGACGATGACGGCGTCGGTCGGCTCTTCCAGCGCGTCGAACTGGCTGCGTAGGAGGCTCGGATTGAAGAAGTGGTCTTTCCGGGCGGCCAGTCGGCCTTGCAGCAGATCGAAGTCGCCCTTCAGGTAGACGAATTCGGCGTTGCCGGCGGCGCCGCGCAGCACGTCGCGGTAGCGCTGCTTGAGAGCGGAGCAGGCAACCACCAGCGACTGCCCACTGCTCGTCTTCTCGTCCATGTAGGCGCGGATGGATTCGAGCCAGGGTTTGCGGTCATCGTCGTTCAGGGGGATGCCTGCGTGCATCTTGGCGCGGTTGGCCTCGGAGTGAAACTCGTCGCCATCACGGAAAGCGCAGCCCAGCCGCTCGGCAATCTTCTGGCCCACCGTGGATTTGCCGCAACCCGAAACACCCATTACCACTACGATCATCGTCATTCCCTACGTGCAAGAAAGCGCAAAACATCAGGCCGGCATGTTAGCGCGTTGATGAGGTTGCCCGCCGATTTTTGCTGCTGCAGTGCAGCAATTGTTCCGCATCATTGTTCGTCTGAGAACGGATTGCCAAATGCGTCAAGCTGCGTCAAATTGCGATCAATGCAGTGGCTACAAATCATTCAGAACAAGGTCCCAAAAAGGCCAACGTTGATTGGAGGAGACATCCATGGCTGGTGAGGTTTTCGACGCGCGACCGCGCAACGGTGCGTCATATGTGGTGGGCGATACAGCGGTGCCGCTGGCGCACGTGACAGTCTCGGCGTTACTGGCGGAAACGGTGCGCCGCTGCCCTGACGACGAGGCGGTTGTGTTCCGCGAGCAGAACGTGCGCTGGACGTGGCGTACCTTTGCTGAACAGGTCGATGCGCTGGCCGCCGGCCTGCACGCACTGGGGTTGGAACGCGGCGACCGCATCGGCATCTGGTCACCCAACCGCGTCGAATGGGTGCTCACGCAGTTCGCGACGGCGCGCCTGGGGCTCATCCTCGTCAACATCAACCCGGCATATCGGCTGTCGGAGCTGGAATACGCCCTCAACAAGGTCGGCTGCAAGGCCATTGTGGCGGCCGAGGCGTTCAAGACCTCGCGCTACCTGGAAATGCTGCAGACGCTGGCGCCGGAACTGGCGTCTGCGCAGCCCGGCGCCCTGAACGCGGCCAAGCTGCCGGCCTTGCGCTGGGTCATCCGGATGGGCGAGGCCAATACGCCGGGCATGCTCAACTTTGCCGACGTTGTTGCGCGTGGAAAAAGCGTACCCGTTGATGCGCTGGATGCCATCACGGCCACGCTGTCGCCCGACGATGCGATCAACATCCAATTCACCAGCGGCACGACGGGCGCACCCAAGGGCGCCACGCTCACGCACGTCAACGTCGTCAACAACGCGCGCTTCGTTGCCATGGCGATGAACCTGCAAGAGGGCGATCGACTGTGTATTCCGGTGCCGCTGTATCACTGCTTCGGCATGGTCATGTCGGTGCTGACCTGCACGGCGACCGGCGCATGCATGGTGTTTCCGGGCGAAGCGTTCGACCCGCTGGCCACGCTGCGCACGGTGGCGGAAGAACGCTGCACGCAACTGCACGGCGTGCCGACGATGTTCATTGCGCAGCTCGATCATCCTGACTTCAAGCGCTTTGACGTATCGACGCTGCGCGGCGGCATCATGGCCGGCTCGCCGTGCCCGATCGAGGTGATGAAGCGCGTGGTGTCGGAATTGAATCTGCGCGAAGTCACCATCGCGTATGGCATGACCGAGACGAGCCCTGTGTCGTTCCAGAGTGCGGTAACGGACCCGCTCGACAAGCGCGTCACAACCGTTGGCCGCATCCAGCCGCATCTGCAGGTCAAGCTCGTGGATGGCGCGGGAGAGGTGGTGCCGGTGGGGGAGAAGGGCGAACTGTGCACGAAGGGCTATTCGGTCATGCTTGGCTACTGGGACGACGAGGCCAAGACCGCCGAATCGATCCAGGACGGCTGGATGCGTACAGGCGATCTGGCAACGTTCGATGCCGAGGGCTACTGCAACATCGTCGGCCGCGTGAAGGACATGCTGATCCGCGGCGGCGAGAACGTTTACCCGCGCGAAATCGAAGAGTTTCTCTTCCGGCATCCGAAGGTGCAGGCCGTCAACGTATTTGGCGTGCCCGACCCGAAGTACGGTGAAGAGGTTTGCGCGTGGATCGTGCTCAAGCCCGGCCAGCAGGCCACGGAAGAGGAGATCCGCACGTTCTGCCAGGGCCAGATCGCGCACTACAAGATTCCGCGCTACATCCGCTTCGTCACCGAGATGCCGATGACGGTGACGGGCAAGGTGCAGAAGTTCGTCATGCGCGACCGCATGATCGAAGAACTCAAGCTGACGGTGGCCGCCACGGCCTGAACTGAGCTTGCGGTATCGCGGTTGAAATGCGAACGGGTTGCGCGCGGTTTGTTGTTGCCATGACGATGCTTGCCGCGCGCGGTTTTGTTCGCCTGCCTGGGCAACGCCCGAGGTGGAAACCGAGACGCGTCTCCCGCGTGCGTCTTGCTGATAGGAGGCACTCGCAGTCAACCGTCCACTCAGGACCGTGCGCTTGCGGTGCGCACATCAACGGGACGCGCCACCTGACCCGACGTGCGCCACGGGATGCTCTCCTGCCGGTGACCCGCCGCTCACGCAATGTGAGCGCCGATGCGCCGATGTATCGCGCCTGAAACAGCTGGCCAATCGTTCGTCTTAAACACCCTGGCCGCGTGCATGCGTGTGTGCCGACAGCGTCTTCGCGCGAAGGTCATGCAGGCCGTGGCCATCATGGGCGACATGGGGGTGTATCAGCGCTGCAACCGAAAGGGCGGAAACGGGCCTCCACAAATGCACGTCTCGACACGATTGCGCGGCAGTGCGTGCACCTCTGCACGCGGGTGTCAGTGAATCTCTTGCGATTTCAACCACTTAGAACAGCCGTGTAAAGCGTGCCCGGAAGTTGGCACCGATTATGCAAACGAGCCGCCCCGGGGTGGGTCATGTTTTTCCCACAGGCAGAGCGCACCAGCCCTACTGGCTGCGTTTCAGCCGTCCCTCTCACCTTTATGGAGTGCGTTATGAAGAAGACCTTACTGGCCACCGCGATCGCCATGGGATTGGGGGTCTCTGGCGTTGCATTGGCTGATATCGGCAATACGGCGTCCGGCGCGGGTGACAAGACCCAAACCACCACATCAACCATCAACAGAACCAGTACTGACACAGACACCACGACAACGACCACAGCAACGGACAATTCCAACCAACACAACAACTCAAGCCAAGGCAGCAACCGCGACAACAGCGGTACAGCCAGCGCCACAGGCTACGGCACTGCAGCCAGCAATAACGGCGGTGTGTCGACCGCGACCTTCACCAACTCCTTCAACACGAGCAAGGCGATTGCCATCTCCAAACTGGAGGGCACGGTCACCAACCTCAGCATTTCGGGGATCGGGAACGTCGCCACCAATAACGGAGGCTCGGCCAACGGCGGCGCCGGCGGGCGTGGCGGTTACGGCTATGGCGGCGCAGGTGCGGGCGGCAACGGTGGCGCTGGCGGCGCAGGCGGCGGCGGCGGCGCGGGTGGCAGCTCGGGCAGCGTGACGCACGGCAGTGCAACCAACGGTGGCGCGACGGCCGGCAATGGCGGTAATGGCGGTGGCGCTGCAGGCAACGCAGGCAGTGGCGGTAGCGGCGGCAGTTCCGGCACGCTGTCGGCGAGCCTGGGCGCCGGCCTGGGTGGCTTGGCAGGCAGCGCCAGTGCGGCGGGCGGCGGCGCTGGAGGCAGCGGCGGTGGTGCCGGTGGCTCCGATGGCGGTGACGCCAATCACCATCACGGCTCAGGCTCAGCAACGGGTGGCGCAGCAGCCGCGGCCGGCGGAAACGGCGCGGCGGGCGGCACCGGCACCAGTGGCAGCTCTACCGCGTCTGGTGGTGCAGGCACTGGCACGAGCACGGCCACCGGCACCAGCACAGGTGGTGCAGGCGCGGCAGGTGGGGCCGCTACCAACGTAGCCGGTACTGGCGGTGCAGGCGGTACTTCCACGAACGGCAGCGCGACCAACGGCGCAGCATCGTCCACGGCAGGCAATGGTGCCGTTGGCGCCGTGGGTGCGGCTGGTGGTGCAGGCGGTGTCGGCAATGGTGGCGTCGGCAATGGTGCGGTGGGTGGCACCGGCGGTGCAGGCGGCACGGTCATGGTGGACGCAGGCACGTTCAACATGTCCAACGCCATGACCAGCGTCGGTCAATCCGCAGCTGGTGTGATGGTGGCGAGCCAGAACAGCGGCTTCGCTTCCCTCATCCAGCAAAGCATCAACGTGCAGGCCAACCTGAACGTGGGCAAGTAGCCCGGTATCGGGCATGAGCGGGGAAGTGCCGCTGCGCGAGCGATGATGCTCAGCGCATGACGGTGGATGGGGCCGGACTGCATCCGTGGTCCGGCCCGCAGTTGGAGCGTATAGGAGACGTTTGATGCGATCCGACAGAAGAACCACAGCAGGGTGGGCAGCATGGTGGTTGGCGTGCGGCCTGGTGGCGTGGCCGGCGGCAGCAGCAATGGCAGCGAACGATGCGCCAATTGCAGACGGTGCGCAGGTAGCCAGCACGGAAGCGGTGCGTCCCCCGGTCGCCGCGGCCATGTCGGTGCCTGGGCTCGGTCATGCGGTGGGCGCAGATCGGCTCGACAGCTATCGCGGCGGCACGCAGGATCTCTACCAGACCGTCAATGAAGCGCGCCTGTCGGGCACGGTGAGCGACAACGCCGCCATTAACGTGGCGACGGGGTCGAACATTGTGCGCGACGGCTCGTTCGCCAATGCAAGCGGGATCCCCACGGTCATCCAGAACAGCGGAGCGAACGTGTTGATCCAGAACGCCACCATCGTCAACGTGCAGTTCCGGCCTTGAGTTTGCAAGGGGCGGAATGATGCGCAAGACGTTGGGTGCAGTGCTGGTGGCGCTGGCGTGCGGGCCTGCGTTGGCGGGCACGATCGACATGCTCGGCACGGGCGGCGGCACGTATGCCATGCCGGTGACGAGCATGAAGGCCGCGCGCTATCTGCGTACCGTGCATCAGCGTTTCGACTTCAGTTGTGGGTCCGCTGCGGTGGCGACACTGCTCACATATCAGTACGGCTATCCGGTGAGCGAGCAGACCGTGTTCCAGGCCATGTACGAGCATGGCAACCAGGAGAAGATCCGGCGAGAAGGCTTTTCGCTGCTCGACATCAAACGCTATCTGGCATCTCTGGGCTTTGAGGCCGATGGTTTCGAGCAGCCGCTGGATGCATTGAAGGACGCCCACCTGCCGGCCATCGTGTTGTTGACCGAGAACGGCTATCACCACTTTGTGGTGGTCAAGGGCGTACAGGAAGGGCGTGTGCTGGTGGGCGATCCGGCCATGGGCACGCGTGCGATTCCGCGTGCGAGTTTCGAGAGCATGTGGGACAACCATTTGCTGTTCGTTGTCCATAACCGCGAGGCGGGGGCGACGTTCAACGCCTCATCGGATTGGCGCGTGGCACCGCGTGCACCGCTGGAGGAAGGCATGGACCGCAGCGGCCTGGGAAACATCGTCGTTCCCAAGCATGGTCCGTCCGACTTCTGAGCATCGTTGGCGCGTGACATTCCGGTAGTCGGGCAGGAGGGCATCATGAAGCGGTTTGGCAAGGTGGCGTGGGCCGCTGGATGGTTCGCGCTGGCTGCGGCCGGGCATGCGTGTGCGGCCGGCATGGGCGGCATGGACAACAATCCGGTCCATGCCTGGCAGGCCGTGTCCGAAGACAAGCTCGACGACATGCGCGGCGGGTTTGATGTGCCCTCGCTCGCGGGGTTGCGCATTTCGTTCGGCATCGACCGTGCGGTCTTCATCAACGGCGACCTGGTGGCGAGTGCATCGGTCAATATTCCCGATGTGGCACGCATGACGACCACGCAGGCGCAGCAACTGGCCTCGGTGGTCAATACGGTCAACATCGTGCAGAACGGTCCAAACAATGTCGCTCCGCCCGATGTGGCGACGGGGGGGGCAGCGGCAGCCACGGTCATCCAGAACAGCCTGAACAACCAGACGCTGCAGGCGGTGACGACCATCAATGCGGCGGTCAACAGCTTGCCGCAGTTCCGTCAGATGAATCTCTCCAACGTGCTGCAAGGCGCGCTGGCCAACGTCGTCACCATGCTGCACTGAGCTAGAACTGGATCGGCAGGCGCAGCGTGACGGTCAGGTCCGGCGTGTCACGCGTCAGGCCCGCACCCACCGACAGGTTCAGCGCCATCTTGGGCGAGAGCCGGTACGAATAGCCGACCAGCAAGGTGCCGAGAATCGTGCGCACAGAACCCGGCACGCGCTGGCCGTTTTGCGTGGTCGGCGCGATGATGCTCTGGTCATAGCCGATAGAGAACGACGCCTTCTCGTTCAGCGCCAGCCCCATGCCGAAGTTCAGGCCGATGATGTCGCCGGCCTTCACGTTGCCCAGGAACTGCTTCGAGCCGTCCACCAGGTTCAGGCTGACGTCCTTGCGCTCGAAGTTGTGCAGGTAGCTGATGCTGCCGAAGAAAACCGCCGGGTCCGTCGGGAACAGCCACGTCAGCCCTGGCTGTACGGCGAAGAAGCCCGAGCCCGTCGGCTGTTGCAGAGGCAGGCCGGTGCCCGTGGTATTGCTCACACAGCGTGTCACGCAATCGGTGGTGACTTCAAACGGATCCTTGCCGGTGCGCGTCTTGAAGCGCAGCCAGCCGATGTAGAACGGCTTGTCGACCCCGCCTGCATTGATCTGGTAGCGCGCGGTCAGCTCCACGTCACCGATGCCGTGTCCGTGCGAGCTGAAGGCGTTGTCCGTCGCCGTGCCGGTGAACAGCTCGCGGCTGACGGTGTCGCTCTTGCTGTAGACATAGGGTACCCGCGCCTCCAGCTCCCAGCGCCGCGCGAGGCCGTAGCGCATCGCCACCGTGCCGGTCAGCGTGGTGGTCTTCACCTGCCGTACGTCGATCAGCCCGATCAGCAGCGCGGGAATGATGGTGTAGCCCACCAGCGCCACGCGGTCCGACGACGAATACGCCATCTGAAATGACGGCTCGACAACAACCTTGCCCGGCGGTGTGAGTGCGCTGGGCTCGTCGAAAATCTGCGCGATGCGTGGCGGCCGGTCAGGAGGCTCCGGCGGTTTGCCGACAGGCGTGGTTCCGGGCTGGTCGTTCTGCGCGAGTTCCACGGCGTCGCCGGCCGCGCCGGGAGCACCGGCACCGCGCACGGTGTCGAGTCGGCCCTCACTCATGCCGAGCGCGCGCCGCATGTGCCGCAGATGGGTTTCCTGTTGCTGGATCGAGCGCTTGAGCTCCTGCAGGCGCGCCTGCGTATCGGCAAGCTCGCGCTGCAGCGCCTCCAGGCTGGGTGGCTTGTCGTCCACCGGCTCGTTGGTCTGTGCAAGTGCCGACCTGCCACATAGCAGCAGGCATGCGCACGCAACCGCGCGAAGCGGCCCCCATGGTGCGTTCTTCATGGCAATGTCCCCGTCGAGAGCGCCCTGTCCACGAAAGGGGATGGGCCCTGCACGATTTCCCCCGGGCGGCGTACTGCGGATACCACTATAGGCGAGCAGGCGGGAAACGATAGGGCGCTGGCGTCCACAAAATGGACGAGGCCGAAATGCCCGTTTGGGGGATCGCTCAGGCAAGAAAAAAGGCGCCCGAAGGCGCCTTGCGTGTTTTGCCCGGCGTCAGCGCTTACTGACGTGCATTGCGCAAGTTGTCCGGCCACGGTGTGTTGTAGTTTGTGCGGAACGGATTGATGTCCAGCCCGCCGCGACGTGTGTAGCGCGCATACACGGCCAGCTTGACCGGGTGGCACTGGCGGAGGATGTCGGTAAAGATCCGCTCCACACACTGCTCGTGAAATTCATTGTGTTCGCGGAATGAGATCAGATACTTCAGCAGTGCTTCCTGGTTGATCGGCGCGCCCACGTAGCGGATCTGCACGCTGCCCCAGTCCGGCTGACCCGTCACCAGGCAATTGGACTTCAGCAGGTGCGACACCAGCGTTTCTTCGACCGGGCTTTCTCCCTCATCGGCATGCAGCAGCTCGGGCGTGGGCTGGTAGACATCCGTTTCGATGTCCAGGCGGTCGAGCAGCAGGCCATCGAGTTCGCCCATCTTCTGCCGTGCGAACTCTTCCTGCGTGACGATGCGCACCTGCACCGGCGCACCGCATGCCTCAGACAGATCGTGGTGAATCAGCTGCTGCAGCGCTTCGTGCGACGCCACCTTCGTCTGGTTGAACGAATTCAGATACAGCTTGAACGACTTCGATTCAACGATGTTGGGCGAATCCGCCGGCACGATCACGGTGCCCAGCGCCACCTGCGGCTTGCCGCGCAGGTTCAGCCACGACAGCTCGTACAGGTTCCAGAGGTCCACGCCGAAGAAGGGCAGCGGCGTGCCGGCCGCGAGGCCGATTTCGTCGCGCTTGCCCTGGCGAGGAATCGGAAACAGCAGGCTCGGGTCGTATTCCGTCTTGTAGGCGGACGTCTTGCCCAGCGGCGAATGTTCGGGTTGGTTGCTCATCACAAAAACAGGCTGTAGACGGGGTTCTCGCTTTCGTCCCAATAGGTATAGCCCAGCGTGGCGAGGAACGCCTTGAACTCGCGTTTCTCGTTCTTCGGTACCTGGATGCCGACGAGGATGTTGCTCGAATCCGCGCCCTGATTACGGTAGTGGAACAGGCTGATGTTCCAGTTCGGGCTCATGCTCGAGAGGAACTTCATCAGCGCGCCTGGCCGCTCAGGAAACTCGAAGCGGTAGAGATGCTCGTTCTCTGCCAGCGGCGAACGCCCACCCACCATGTAGCGGATGTGCTGCTTGGCGAGTTCATCGTTGGACAGGTCCAGGGTCGGGAACCCGTGCTTGCGGAAGTTCTCCGCAATCTTGTCGCCCTCTGGGCGCGACGCAATCTGCACGCCCACAAAGATATGCGCCGCGTCCTTGCTGGCAATGCGGTAGTTGAACTCCGTCACGTTGCGCGACCAGCCGACCAGTTCGCAGAAGCGCTTGAAGCTGCCGCGCTCTTCGGGAATCGTCACGGCAAACACGGCTTCGCGCGCCTCGCCCACTTCAGCGCGCTCGGCCACGAAGCGCAGGCGGTCGAAGTTCATGTTCGCACCGCTGGCCACGGCCACGAGCGATTCGTTCTTCAGCTGATGCGTCTCGGCATACTGTTTGAGGCCAGCCAGCGCCAGCGCGCCCGATGGCTCCAGCAGGCTGCGCGTGTCCTGGAACACGTCCTTGAGCGCCGCGCAGATGGCATCTGTATCCACGGTGATGATCTCGTCGACGAGTTCCCGCGTGAGGCGGAACGTTTCCTTGCCGACCAGCTTGACCGCCGTGCCGTCCGCAAACAGGCCCACCTCCTTCAGTTCGACGCGCTTGCCGGCGGCCACCGAGCGCGCCATCGCGTCGGAATCCACGCTCTGCACGCCGATGACCTTGATGTCCGGCCGCACGGCCTTCACATAGGCCGCGACGCCGGAGATCAGCCCGCCGCCACCGATCGAGCAAAAGATCGCTTGAATCGGCTGTGGATGCTGGCGCAGGATTTCCATGGCGATCGTGCCCTGGCCGGCAATCACGTCCGGGTCGTCGAACGGGTGCACGAAGGCGTAGCCGTGTTTTTCCTGCAGCTGGGCGGCGTGGTTGTACGCGTCGGAATAGCTTTCACCGTGCAGCACGACCTCGACCCAATCGCCGCCGCGCGAGCGCACGCCGTCAATCTTCAGTTGCGGCGTCGTCACCGGCATGCAGATCACGGCCTTGCATTCCATGCGCGCCGCGCTGAACGCCACGCCCTGCGCGTGGTTGCCCGCCGATGCCGTAATCACCCCGCGCTTGCGTTCGGCCGGCGTGAGCGAGGCCATCTTGTTGTAAGCGCCGCGCAGCTTGAACGAGAACACCGGCTGGTCATCCTCGCGCTTGAGGTACACGCGGTTGCCGGTGCGCGCCGACAGGTTGGGCGCGAACTTCAGCTCGGTTTCGACCGCGACGTCATAGACCTTCGCAGTCAGGATTTTCTTGAGGTAATCGATGGCCATGGTGCGGACCGGGGTTGGACGTGAGCAGAGCCCGTAAGCCTATCACGCGGCGTCTTGCCCGCCTTGCCGGACTGGCGTGCCGGTCGGTACACTGCCCCGGCCGTGTCCGGGCGGGCGCGGCGCATCATCGGCGAGAGGCCTCCATGAACACCCCGTCGTCTTCCTCCCAGCTTTCCCGGCCCGCGCGCCGGGGCCGCAAAGTCTGGTCCGGCACGCAGCACGTCATCGCCTACGGCATGCCGCCGCTGGGCTGGCGCGACGTTTACCACCATGCGCTGGAGGTCAACTGGCCGACCTTCTTCGCGCTGCTGGCGACCATGTTCCTGGCGCTGAATGCAGTATTCGCGGGGCTGTATTCGCTCGGCGACGGCGCGATCGCGAATCAGTCGCCGCCCGGCTTCGTCGGGGCCTTCTTCTTCAGCGTCGAGACGCTGGCCACGGTGGGCTACGGCGACATGCACCCGCAAACGCTCTACGCCCACGTCATCGCCACGCTGGAGATCTTCATCGGCATGTCGGGCATCGCCATGGCGACGGGGCTGGTGTTTGCGCGGTTCTCACGCCCGCGCGCCAAGATCATGTTTGCCCGCAACGTTGTCGTACGGCCGCTCAACGGCAAGTCCACGCTGATGCTGCGTGCCGCCAATGCGCGCCAGAACGTCATCGCCGAGGCCACCGCCCGGCTGCGCCTGATGCAGGACGAGGTCTCGCCCGAGGGCTACTCGATCTACAAGTTCCACGACCTGAAGCTGGAGCGCAGCGAGCACCCGATCTTCCTGCTGGGCTGGGTGATGATGCATGTCATCGATGAAGCCAGCCCGCTGCATGGCGCCACCGCAGAGTCGCTTGCGGCCGGTGACGCCTTGCTGCTGCTCACCATCGAGGGCGCTGACGAGACTGCCGCGCAGACTGTGCAGGCGCGCTATTCCTGGCGGCACGACGAGATCCGCTGGAACTATCGCTATGCCGACCTGATTCACGACGAGGGCGGCGTCACATCGGTCGACTACGACAACTTCCACCTGATCCATCCGCTCGAGACGTCCCCGCAGGCACAATGACCGGCTTGTCCGATCCCAACGCGCAACCCCTGTGGCCCTGAACCTCGTCTGGCTCGCCTTCTTTCTCGTCGCCTTCATCACCGCCTGCGTGCAGGTGGTGCAGGGCGACATGGAGGTCTTCTCCCGCATGCTGACCGGCATGTTCGATGCCGCGCGCACCGGTTTCGAAATTGCAATCGGCCTCACCGGCATGATTGCGTTGTGGCTGGGCATCATGCGCGTGGGCGAGCGTGCCGGCGTGGTGGATCTGTTCGCGCGTCTTGTGAACCCGCTGATGCGGCACCTGTTTCCTTCCGTGCCCGCCGGCCACCCGGCCAACGGCGCGATGATGATGAACGTCTCGGCCAACGTGCTCGGGCTGGATAACGCCGCCACTCCACTGGGCCTGCAGGCCATGCGCGAGCTGCAGCAGATCAATCCGCAGCCGCAGCGCGCCAGCGATGCGCAGTTGATGTTCGTGGTGCTCAACACAGCGGGGGTGACGCTGGTGCCCACCTCCGTCATCGCCATCCGCCAGGCCATGGCCGTCAAGCAGGGCCTGGTCGGTTTCAATGCGGCTGACATTTTCCTGCCGACCTTGCTGTCCACGTTCATCGGCTTCTGCGCGGGCATTGCGGCGGTGGCGTGGTATCAGCGGATCAACCTGTTCAAGCCTGCGTTGCTGGCGTATTTCGGCGGCTTTGTCGTGACGATGGGGTTGCTGTTTGCGTGGCTGCGCCAGTTTCCGCCGCAGCAGATGGCGGCCTGGATAGGCCTGATTGGCGCGGGCGCCATCCTCACGATCGTCGTGGCGTTCCTGGTCTGCGGTGCCATTCGCCGCATCAACGTGTACGAGACCTTCGTCGATGGCGCCAAGGACGGCTTCCAGGTTGCCATCGGCATCGTCCCGTACCTCGTCGCGGTGCTGGTGGGCATCGCCGTGTTTCGGGCGGCGGGGTGCATGGATGTCCTGATGCAGGGGCTTTCTGCGCTGTTCACACACCTGGGCATCGATACGCGTTTTGTGCCGGCGCTGCCCGTAGGGCTGATGAAGACCCTGTCCGGCGCCGGTGCGCGCGGTCTGATGGTCGACGTGATGACGACTTATGGCGTCGATTCCTTCCAGGGCAAGCTGGCCGCCATCATCCAGGGTTCGACCGAAACCACGTTCTACGTGCTGGCCGTGTATTTCGGCAGCGTCGGCATCAAGGACACGCGCTACGCACTGGCCTGCGGGCTGTGGGCCGACTTGGTCGGTCTGATCGGCGCCGTGCTTGTCGCCTATCTGTTCTTTGCCTGACCGGCTAGGGCTGCCCCCAAGCGACGCCGCGGCCGCCCGCCCTCTACAATCGATCGCATGGAACAGTGGATCGACACGCTTTTTGCCACGCTCGCCCTGCCCAAGGTCGGGCTGCCCGCCGTCTTCGTCGTCAGTTTCATTTCGGCGACGCTTTTGCCGCTGGGCTCAGAGCCCGCCGTGTTTGCTTACATCAAGCTCAATCCGGAGATGTTCTGGCCGGCCATCAGTGTCGCCACGCTCGGCAACACGCTGGGCGGCGTGGTCGACTGGTGGATGGGCTACGCGGCTAAGCTGGCGCTGGTGCGCTACCACCTGGCGCGCCGCCGCCGTCAGCACAGCGCCGAGCACACCCAGCATGTGCCGCACCCCAAGCGCCACCGTGAACCCCCGCTCGACAAGAAGTACTTCCGCTGGATGCGCCGCATCGGGCCGGTGTCGCTGCTGGTGTCGTGGCTGCCGGGCATCGGCGACCCGCTCTGTACGCTGGCCGGCTGGCTGCGCTTGAAGTTCTGGCCCAGCGTCATGTACATGGCGATCGGCAAATTCCTGCGCTATCTGGCGATGACAGCAGCGCTCATGACCTTGCCCGACGGCTTCTGGCACGGCATCCTGGGCTGGATCAAGAGCGTGATGATGTGACGTTTGCGTGGCGTTCGGCGCACTCGATCAGGCCTGCGCTTTTCGCAAGCCATTGAAAACGCGACGGTTTTGCCGCCCATATCACCGGCAGGGATACCGTTGCTGCAACGCATCAACTGCGCGCGTTGCAGTACAATCGCCCTTTAAAGACCGCGCGGCTCAAGCCCTCTTTGCCGCGCCCTCCCTCCCGAGCGGCACGCCATGAATGCCCCACTTCTGATCGACGCCAAACTCACGGCGCAGGACGCTGCGCCCCGGCTGCGCGAGATTCCCTACAACTACACCTCGTTCTCGGATCGGGAAATCGTCATCCGTCTGCTGGGCGAGTCTGCGTGGCAGATCCTGGACGAACTGCGTGCGGAGCGCCGCACCGGCCGATCGGCACGCATGCTGTACGAAGTGCTGGGCGACATCTGGGTGGTGCGCCGCAACCCGTATCTGCAGGACGACCTGCTCGACAACCCGAAGCGCCGGCAGATGCTGATCGACGCACTCAATCACCGCCTGGCGGAGATCGAGAAGCGCCGCGTGGCCGACCACGATTCGCATCACGACCCCGTGGGCGACGAGCGCGCCAGCAAGGTGCAGCAACTCGTCGTGCATGCCCGCCGTGCCGTCAAGGCGTTCCAGGAAGAATTCGCCCAGGTGTACGACCTGCGCCGCCGCGCCCAGAAGGTGCTCGGCCGCGTCACCGCGAAGGACAACATCAAGTTCGACGGCCTGTCGCGCGTGTCGCACGTGACAGACGCCACCGACTGGCGTGTCGAATATCCGTTCGTCGTGCTCACGCCCGATACGGAAGAAGAGATTGCCGGCATCGTGAAGGGCTGCTTCGAGCTGGGCCTGACCATCATCCCGCGCGGAGGCGGCACCGGCTACACCGGCGGCGCCGTGCCGCTCACGCCGTTCTCGGCGGTCATCAATACGGAAAAGCTGGAACGCCTGGATGCGGTCGAGATGACCGACCTGCCGGGCGTTGACCACCCTGTGGCGACCATCTATTCGGGCGCCGGCGTGGTGACGCGACGCGTGGCCGATGCGGCGGAAAAGGCCGGCCTTGTCTTCGCCGTGGACCCGACCTCGATCGACGCGTCGTGCATCGGCGGCAACGTCGCCATGAACGCGGGCGGCAAAAAGGCGGTCCTGTGGGGCACCGCGCTGGACAACCTCGCCTGGTGGCGCATGGTTGACCCGGACGGCAACTGGCTCGAAGTCACGCGCCTCAATCACAACCTGGGCAAGATCCACGATGCGCCGGTCGTCACCTTCGAGCTGAAGTGGTTCGACGGCAACGCGCCGGTCGGCGCCAAGCTGCTGCGCACCGAGACCCTGACCATCGAAGGCCGCAAGTTCCGCAAGGAAGGCCTCGGCAAGGACGTCACCGACAAGTTCCTGGCCGGCCTGCCCGGCGTGCAGAAGGAAGGCTGCGACGGCATCATCACCAGCGCGCGCTGGATTCTGCACCGCATGCCCAAGTCGATCCGCACCGTGTGCCTGGAGTTCTTCGGCCAGGCACGCGACGCGATCCCCAGCATCGTCGAGATCAAGGATTACCTCGACGCCGAAACCAAGAAGCCCGGCGGCGCGATCCTCGCGGGCCTGGAACACCTGGACGAGCGCTACCTCCGGGCGGTCGGCTACGCCACCAAGAGCAAGCGCAACGCGTTCCCGAAGATGGTGCTGATTGGTGACATCGTCGGGGACGACGATGACGCCGTGGCGCGCGCCACCTCGGAAGTGATTCGTCTTGCCAATGGCAAGAGCGGCGAAGGTTTCGTGGCCGTAAGCCCCGAGGCCCGCAAGAAGTTCTGGCTCGACCGCTCGCGCACGGCAGCGATTGCCAAGCACACCAACGCCTTCAAGATCAATGAAGACGTGGTGATTCCGCTCAATCGCATGGGCGAGTACACCGACGGCATCGAGCGCATCAACATCGAGCTATCGATCAAGAGCAAGCTCAAGCTGACCGACGCGCTGCTCGATTTCTTTGCCGGCAGCAACCTGCCGCTGGGCCGCACCGACGACGCCAACGAAATCCCCAGCGCTGAACTGCTGGAAGACCGCGTGCAACAGGCGCAGCAACTGCTGCGTGCCACGCGTGCACGTTGGCAGTACCTGCTGGACCATCTCGACACGCCCGTCACCACGGCGCGCGCGAGCCTCATCGGCGTTGGCCTGGGCTACCTCGCGCAGACCATCGACGACCGTCTGGTGAATCAGCCCGACGCCAACCTGTTCCACCTGCTGCAGGATCGTACGATCCGCGTGTCGTGGAAGGCAGAGATTCGCGCCGAGCTGCGCAAGATCTTCAACGGCGGCGAGTTCAAGCCGATCCTCGACGAGGCCCAGGCGATCCACAAGAAAGTGCTGCGCGGCCGTGTGTTTGTGGCGCTGCACATGCACGCCGGCGACGGCAACGTGCACACCAACATCCCCGTCAACTCGGATGATTACGACATGCTGCAGGACGCCCACAAGGCGGTGGCCCGCATCATGACGCTGGCGCGTTCGCTGGACGGCGTGATTTCAGGCGAGCACGGCATCGGCATCACCAAGCTGGAATTCCTCACCGACGAAGAGATCGCCGACTTTGCTGCCTACAAGCGCCGCGTCGACCCGAACGGCCGCTTCAACAAGGGCAAGCTGCTGCGCGACATCAATGACCCGCAAGGCCTGGCCGCCGACCTTCGCAACGCCTACACGCCGTCGTTCGGCCTGATGGGGCACGAGTCGATCATCATGCAGCAGAGCGACATCGGCGCCATCTCGGAGTCGATCAAGGACTGCCTGCGCTGCGGCAAGTGCAAGCCGGTGTGTGCCACGCACGTGCCGCGCGCCAACCTGCTGTACAGCCCGCGCAACAAGATCCTCGCCACGTCGCTGCTCATCGAGGCCTTCCTGTACGAAGAACAGACGCGCCGCGGCGTGTCGGTCAAGCACTGGGAAGAGTTTGCCGACGTGGGCGATCACTGCACGGTCTGCCACAAGTGCGTGACGCCGTGCCCGGTCAAGATCGACTTCGGCGATGTGTCGATGAACATGCGCAACCTGCTGCGCAAGATGGGGCAGAAGAAGTTCAACCCCGGCACCGCAGCGGCGATGTTCTACCTGAACGCGACCAACCCCGAGACCATCAACCTCACGCGCAAGGTGATGTTCGACTGGGGCTACAAGGCGCAGCGTCTGGGCAATGACATCCTGAAGAAATTCGCCAAGAAGCAGACCGCACGTCCGCCCGCTACGGTGGGCAAGCCGCCGGTGCGCGAGCAGGTGATCCACTTCATCAACAAGAAGATGCCGGGCAACCTGCCCAAGAAGACCGCGCGCGCGTTGCTGGACATCGAAGACAACGAGATCGTCCCGATCATCCGCAACCCGAAGGCGACCACGCCCGATAGCGAGGCGGTCTTCTACTTCCCGGGTTGCGGTTCGGAGCGGCTGTTCTCGCAGGTGGGTCTCGCTACGCAGGCAATGCTGTGGCACGCCGGCGTGCAAACGGTGCTGCCGCCGGGCTACCTGTGCTGCGGCTACCCGCAGCGCGGCACGGGCCAGTTCGACAAGGCCGAGAAGATCGTCACCGACAACCGCGTGCTGTTCCATCGCGTGGCCAACACGCTCAACTACCTCGACATCAAGACGGTGGTGGTGAGCTGCGGCACCTGCTACGACCAGCTCGCAGGGTATGAATTCGACAAGATCTTCCCGGGCTGCCGCATCATCGACATTCACGAATACCTGCTGGAGAAGGGCGTGAAGATCGACGGTGTGCAGGGTACGCGGTACATGTACCACGACCCTTGCCACACCCCGATCAAGACGATGGACCCGACCAAGCTGGTCAACCAGCTGATGGGCGGCAACATCGGCGCGGATGGCCAGACCAGCGCGATCGAGAAGAACGACCGCTGCTGCGGCGAGTCCGGGACGCTGGCGATTTCACGCCCGGACATTTCGACGCAGGTCCGCTTCCGCAAGGAAGAGGAGATGCAGAAGGGTGCCGACAAGCTGCGCAGCCTTGGCCAGACCAGCGGCCAGGGCGGCGAGGCGTTCAACGGCGACGTGAAGATTCTCACGAGCTGCCCGGCATGTCTGCAGGGCCTGTCGCGCTACACCGAAGACGTCTCGGTACAGGCCGACTACATCGTGGTCGAGATGGCGCGTCACGTGCTCGGCGAAACCTGGCTGCAGGACTACGTGGCGCAGGCCAACGCCGGCGGCATCGAGCGGGTTCTGGTGTGACGGCTGCGACGACCGGCGAGCGCGCGCCCGGCTGCGCCCTGTGCGAGGCGGACGGCGGCGAGCCCGTCTGGCGTAATGCCAAGGCGCGGGTGGTGCTGGTCGAGCACGCGCGCTTCCCCGGCTTCTGCCGCGTCATCTGGAACGATCACGTGGCCGAGCAGACCGACTTGTCCGACGCAGATCGCCACTGGCTGATGGAACTCGTCGCCCGCGTTGAGCGTGTGCTGCGCGCCGAACTGGCCCCGGACAAGGTCAACCTCGCCAGCTTCGGCAATTTCGTGCCGCATCTGCACTGGCACGTCATCCCGCGCTATCGGTGGGACACGCATTTTCCAGAGGCCGTCTGGGGCCCCGAGCAGCGCGCCCCTGATACCGCGCGCATGGACGAGATCACGGCCAGGTTGCCGGCACTGTCGTACGCGCTGCACGCGGAGCTGGCCAACGCTTGAGGGCTGTTGACGGTAGGCTGCCTAGCGCCTGGTAACGCATCGCCCCGTCGTGCGCGGAACCCCCGTGGCGCGCACGACGTCTGATTCTCTTTCTGTTGCGCCAACGCCCTCGCCATGACGACACCGCGCACCGCCGCTACGCCGGATTCCCACAAGGATTCCATCTCCGAGTTGACCGTTCACCATGGACGGCTGAACCTCTCGGAGACCTGGCAACTGATTCGCCCGTACTGGTTTTCGGAAGACCGCCACAAGGCCTGGGGGCTGCTTGCATCGGTGGTCGCCCTGAACCTGTTTCTGGTCTACATGAACGTGCTGTTCACGGACTGGAACCGGCTTTTCTACAATGCGCTCGAGCAGAAGAACTACGGCGAATTCTGGACGCAGCTGGGCCGCTTTTCATGGATTGCCGCGTTGCTGATCTTTGGCTCGATCATGCGTTTGTATTACTCGATGATGCTGCAGATGCGGTGGCGGACGTGGATCACCGGTAGCTTCCTCGACGACTGGCTCAGCAAGCAGGCGTTCTACCGCCTCGAACAGACGCACAGCGCCGACAACCCCGACCAACGGATCGCCGACGACCTGCGCAACTTCACCGATGCGACGCTAACCTTGGCGCTGGGTTTCCTGAATTCAGCTGTCACGCTGGTGTCGTTCTTCGGCATCCTCTGGGCGGTGTCGGGGCCGCTGGCGTTCAGCCTGGGCGGCCACGACTTCGTGATTCCCGGCTACATGGTGTGGTTTGCGCTGCTGTACTCGATCGTGGGCTCGGTCATCATCCACTTTGTGGGGCGGCCGCTGATCGGGCTGTCGTTCCAGCAGGAGCGTTACGAGGCGTACTTCCGTTTCCTGCTCGTGCGCGTGCGCGAGAACAGCGAGAGCATCGCCCTGTACCGCGGCGAGCCGACCGAAAAAGCCATCCTGCGCGGCCGTTTCGAACGCATCCGCACCAACTGGAACCAGTTGATGGACTACACACGGCGCCTGACCTTTGCCAGTTCCGGCTATGCGCAGTTCGCCATCATCTTCCCGTTTCTGGTGTCGGCGCCGCGCTACTTTGGCGGCACGCTCACGCTGGGCGGAATGATGCAGGTCGCCACGGCGTTCGGGCAGGTACAGGATGCGATGTCGTGGTTTGTCACGAACTACCGCACGCTCGTCACCTGGAAAGCTTCCACCAACCGTCTGATCGAATTCCAGCGCGCCATCCGCGCCGCCGAGCGCGAAGAAGAGCACCGCGCCGGCGTGCGGGATGTCGAGGTCGAAACCGCCGCCGTACCCGCCATCGAAGCCCGCGGCCTCGCGTTGAATCTGCCGAACCGCAAGCCCGAAGACTTGCTGGTCAAACCCTTCGACATGACGCTCGCACGGGGTGAGCGCGTGCTCGTAAACGGCCCGTCGGGCTGCGGCAAAAGCACGCTGGTGCGTGCCGTGGCCGGCATCTGGCCGTACGGCAGCGGTCGCATCGAGGTGCCGGACGATGCTCGCGTGCTGTTCCTGCCACAGCGCAGCTACCTGCCGTCGGGCACGCTGGCCGATGCGCTCTCGTATCCGGATTTGGCCACCCAGTACACCGCTGAGCGTCTGACCCAGGTGCTGAACGCATGCCGGTTGCCGGCACTGGTTGATCTACTGGACGAGGTCAGCAACTGGAGCCTGCGCCTGTCGCCGGGCGAGCAGCAGCGCCTCGCTTTTGCTCGTGCGTTGCTGCAGCGCCCCGATTACCTCTTCCTCGACGAGGCCACCAGCGCACTCGACGAAGACACCGAGGCGTTCATGTACAGCCTGATGCTCGAATCGATGCCTGATGTGACCATCGTCAGCGTGGCGCACCGCAGTACCGTCGCACGATTCCACCACCGCCGCCTGCGCTACATCCCCGAGGGCGATCCGTTGACTGCGGTAAGCTATCGGGTGGTGGAAGAGCCTGCGCACATGGCGCTGGCAGCTTCCTGAAACACCGTTTTTGACTCGACGAGACGTTTTCATGGCCGGACTTTCCGCCGACACCCCACACCCGACCGGTATTACCGTCCACACGCAATCGCGCGTGCTGGAAATTGCCTTCGCCGATGGCAAGCAGTTCAGCCTGCCATTCGAATACTTGCGCGTGCTGTCGCCGTCGGCGGAAGTGCAGGGGCATGGGCCCGGACAGGAGGTTCTGCAGACCGGCAAGCGCGAGGTGGGCATCGTCGGCGTGGAGCCGGTCGGCAATTACGCGATCCGGCCACTGTTCTCCGACGGTCACGATTCCGGCATCTACGATTGGGCTTATCTATACCGCCTCGGCGTCGAACACGACGCGCTCTGGCAAGCGTATCTCGATCGGCTGACCGCCGCCGGTGTCGACCGTGACGCCCCGATGGCAGCGAACGCCGGCCACGCCTGTGGCCACAGCCACTGATTCCCAATTCACTTTGCGGCGCCGTTGCGCTGCGTCCGTATCCCTTTCTGTCATGAGCCAAACCCACTTCGGATTTCAGCAGGTCGATGAGCAGGAAAAGGCCGGCAAGGTTGCCGGCGTGTTCCATTCCGTCGCGAGCAAATACGACGTGATGAACGACCTGATGTCCGGCGGCCTGCACCGCGTGTGGAAAATGTTCACCATTGCCCAGGCAGCAGTGCGCCCGGGCTACAAGGTGCTCGACATCGCCGGCGGGACTGGTGATCTGGCCAAGGCCTTCGCGCGCCAGGCAGGTCCGACCGGCGAGGTCTGGCTGACCGACATCAACGAGTCGATGCTGCGCGTCGGCCGTGACCGGCTGCTCGATGCTGGCGTGCTCACCCCCACCGCCCTGTGCGACGCCGAGCACATTCCCTTTCCGAATGCTTACTTCGATGTGGTGACAGTGGCATTCGGCTTGCGCAACATGACGCACAAGGATCGCGCGCTTGCTGAAATGCGCCGCGTGGTGAAGCCAGGCGGCAAAGTCATGGTGCTGGAGTTTTCCAAGGTGTGGCAGCCGCTGGAGAAGGCCTATGACCTGTACTCTTTCAAGGTACTGCCGTGGTTGGGCAGCAAAGTGGCGGGCGACCCCGAGAGCTACCGCTATCTGGCCGAGTCCATCCGCATGCACCCGGATCAGGAAACGCTCAAGCAGATGATGGAACAGGCCGGATTGGACTCGGTCGAATACTTCAATCTGACGGCGGGTGTCGTGGCTCTGCACGTCGGCCGTCGCCTTTAAGTGTTGCCGTCGTTCCACCGGATGGGCGATGTAGCGCGTTGCGGCGATATGCCACGATCCTTCACATTGAATTTCGGCGTTGACGTCTTCATCTAATGGCGTCACTGCCACTGGAGAGAAGACAGCGATGAGTTTGCATTGGGGTGGAAAATTGATGGCGGGCGCGCTGGTCGCGACGCTCGCACTGGGCACGGCAATCGATGCCAACGCCAAGCGCATGGGCGGCAGCCGCAGCATCGGCAAGCAGTCGTCCACCGTGACGCAACGCCAACAGACGCCGCCGGCCACAACGCCGTCGCCGACACAGCAGGCCGCACCGGCCGCGCAACCTTCACCGGCCGCACCGGCTCCGGGCGCTCCGGCCGCAAAGCCCGGACGTAACTGGGGCGGCATGCTGGGCGGCCTGGCTGCCGGTCTGGGTATCGGTTATCTGCTGTCGAAGTTCGGTCTGGGCGCGGGCCTCGCCTCGTTGCTGTCGAACCTGATCCTGATCGCACTCGTCGCCTTCGTGGTGATGTGGATCATTCGCAAGGTCCGCGGCAGCCGTCCGCAAGGTCCTGCCTATGCCACGGGTGGCCCGTCGCTGGGCGGCGACCGTGAACCGTACGTGCCGCAACCTGCCGCACCGGCCCCGCAGGCTTCTGCTCCGGCGGCCGCATCGCTCAACACCGGCAACACGTCGGGCCTCGGCGCCGGCGCGGCAACCGCCGCACAGTCGTGGAACCTGGGTGGTTCGGCTGCGAGCGCGCAGGCCGTCAACGCTCAGCCTGCTGCAGCCGCACCGCAGCAGCCGTGGGGCGTGCCGGCAGATTTCGACACGCAAGCCTTCCTGCGCAACGCCAAGGTGTACTTCATCCGCCTCCAGGCCGCTTGGGACGCGGGCAATCTCAACGACATCCGGGAGTTCACCACGCCGGAAATGTTTGCCGAGATCAAGATGGACCTGGCCGACCGCGGCACTTCGCCCAACAAGACCGACGTGGTCTCGGTTGAAGCCGAAATGCTGGGCATTGAAACGCAGGCCGCCGAGTACCTCGCGAGCGTGCGCTTCTCGGGCATGATCCGCGAAGAAGCCAATGCACCCGCGCAGCCGTTTGCCGAGGTGTGGAACCTGACAAAGCCGACGCAGGGTGCGGGGGGGTGGGTGTTGGCGGGCATTCAGCAGTTGCAGTGATGCCGTAACAACTTGAAGCGGCGCAAACGGCCGTTTCAACATTCCCCGTAAAATAGGGTCCGACCGTCTGGTTCGGGCCCTTTTTGTTGCCCGCCGCTAGCCCGCTTTTTGCTGCTTTCTTGCTGTTTTTGCGCACCGTCACCGCATGTCCTCGACAGCCACTTCGTCTCCGTCTTCGTTTCCGCTCGTGCTGATGCAGCCGCTGCTGCTCGCGCTCAACCATCTGCTGCGCCAGGAGCCCTGGGCGCAGGAGACGTTGCGGCCCTTCGCAGGCCGCGTGGCGCGCTTTGACCTGGCGCCCATGTCGATGACGTTGCAGGTGGACGCCGCCGGCCTGGTGACCGCTCCTCCGCCTGATGTCGAACCGGCTGTGACCGTTGTCGTGCCGCTCGCGGCCGCTGCCGGCGATTACGCCACGGGCGGGCAGGCCGCCGTGCTCAAGCACGTGCGCATCGAGGGCGAGGCCGAGTTCGCCAACGTGTTGTCCACCCTGCTGCGCAATCTGCGCTGGGATGCGGCGGAAGATCTCTCGCGCCTGTTTGGCGATGTCATCGCGCAGCGCATGGTGAGCGGTGCGCAGGCCGCCCGCACTGAGGCCACGCGTGTCAGTCGTTCGCTGGCGGAATCGGTGGCGTCTTACCTCACGGATGAGCAACCGACGCTTGTCCGCCATGCGCGCCTTGCGCAGTTCGCCGACGATGTGGCCGCACTGCGTGACGCCGAAGCGCGTCTGGTCAAACGGCTGGAGCGGCTCGAAAAACTTCCACGACCGGCCACCCGGATCGCACGTCAGGGTGAATCGGCATGACGCGCTTCTTCCGGTTGGGCAAGATCGTTTTCGTCATTCTCTATTACGGGCTGGATCAACTCGCGTTGTCGGGCTTCAAGAGCCGCCGCATTCGCGCGCTGGTCTGGCTGCTCACGCTGGGCCGCAAGCCGAAGCTGCCCCGCGGCGAGCGCCTGCGCCTGGCGCTGGAGCAGCTTGGGCCCATCTTCGTGAAGTTCGGGCAGGTGCTGTCGACGCGGCGCGATCTGCTGCCGCCGGATGTGGCCGACGAACTGGCCAAGCTGCAGGATCGTGTGCCGCCGTTCGACCCGAAGGTGGCCGCCGCCATCGTGGAGAAATCGCTCGGCAAGCCGCTCTCGGCGCTGTTCCATCGTTTCGATCATCACCCTGTGGCGAGCGCGTCGATTGCACAGGTGCATTTCGCCACGTTGCGCGGCGGCCCCTATGATGGTCGCGAGGTGGCGGTCAAGGTCTTGCGCCCGGGCATGCTGCCTGTGATCGACAGCGACCTCGCGCTCATGCGGGATCTCGCGACCTGGATCGAAAAGCTGTGGGCCGACGCCAAGCGCCTGAAGCCGCGCGAGGTGGTCGCCGAGTTCGACAAGTACCTGCACGACGAGCTGGACCTGATGCGCGAGGCGGCCAACGCCAGCCAGCTGCGCCGCAATTTTGCCAAGTCCGATCTGTTGCTGGTGCCCGAGGTGTTCTGGGATTGGTGCACGTCTGAAGTGTTCGTGATGGAGTGCATGCACGGCATGCGGATCTCGCACACCGAAGAGCTGCGTGCCGCCGGTGTCGACATGCACAAGCTCGCCCGCGACGGCGTGGAGATCTTCTTCACGCAGGTCTTCCGGGACGGCTTTTTCCACGCCGACATGCACCCCGGCAACATTCTCGTGAGCGTGGCGCCTGAGACGCTGGGCCGCTACATCGCGCTGGACTTCGGCATCGTCGGGGCGCTGTCGGAGTTCGACAAGAACTACCTCGCGCAGAACTTCCTGGCGTTCTTTCAGCGCGACTACCACCGCGTAGCGGTGCTGCATATCGAGTCCGGCTGGGCGCCGGAAGAAACACGCGTGGAAGAGCTGGAAGGCGCCATCCGCGCATGCTGCGAGCCGTATTTCGATCGGCCGCTGGGCGAGATCTCGCTGGGTCTGGTGTTGATGCGGCTGTTCCAGACTTCGCGCCGCTTCAATGTGGAAGTCCAGCCGCAGCTTGTGCTGCTCCAGAAGACGCTGCTGAACGTCGAAGGGCTGGGCCGCCAGCTCGATCCGGATCTGGACCTGTGGAAGACGGCCAAGCCGTTCCTCGAACGCTGGATGCACGAGCAGATCGGCTGGCGCGGTTTTGTCGAGCGACTGAAGGTCGAGGCGCCGCAATGGGCCAACAAGCTGCCGGACTTCCCGCGCCTGGTGCACCAGATTCTGGATCGCCACTCCCGCGAGGACGGCAATGCGCAGACCGCGGCGCTCACCGCGCTGCTTGCCGAGCAAAAGCGCACGAACCGGCTGCTGTCCGCCGCGCTGCTGTTCGTCGGTGGTTTCGCGGTCGGCATTGTCGCGACGCATGTGCTGGCCTGGATGGCCCGCTACTGATTTGCTGTCAACTTTCGAGCGCCATGGCCGAACCGCCCGTCTTTCAATCCCGCGACGCCGCCGATCCCGCCTTCTGGGACGAGCGGTTCAGCCGCGAGCACACCCCATGGGACGCGGCCGGTGTGCCTGCCGCATTCCAGCAATTTTGTGAATCGCAGCCTGCGCCGCTTTCCACCTTGATCCCCGGTTGCGGCAGTGCCTACGAGGCCGGCTGGCTGGCCGAGCGCGGCTGGCCCGTCACGGCGATCGACTTTGCACCGAGCGCCGTGGCATCGGCCAGAGCCGTGCTGGGCCCGCACGCCGACGTGGTGGAAATGGCGGATTTCTTCGGCTTCTCGCCGGCTCGCTCGGTGCAATGGATCTACGAACGCGCATTTCTGTGTGCGATGCCGCGTCGGCTGTGGCCCGACTACGCCGCGCAGGTGGCGAAATTGCTACCGCCGGGCGGGTTGCTTGCGGGCTTCTTTGCCGTGGTGGAAGGCCGCGAGGCGGTGCCTAAGGGGCCACCCTTTGAAACCACGCAGCCCGAGCTGGATGCGCTGCTGTCGCCCGCGTTCGAGCGCATCAGCGATATACCCATTGCCGAGGCAGACTCGATTCCGGTGTTCGCGGGGCGCGAGCGTTGGCAAGTCTGGCGGCGCCGCGCTGATTGATCTGTCTACCCGGCCAGTGTTGGTGCGAAGCAACATGGGCCATGGTCAGGGAAAAGCCTGCCCGCGCCCGTTGCGGGCCGTCGCACAAAAATCTGGCAATCGGGGCGGCATTCGTGGTCGCACCGATGCCCCGGCGCGCGGTCCCATCGCTATAATCCGGCCACTTTGCCCGGCGCCCAGCGGCCCCAAGCCGGGACGCCCTGGGGTCTTCCCGCTTCTTTCCGCGCTGCCATGCTGATCTGGTTTGTCATTGTTTACTGGGTGATTTCGGTCGGGATCGGCCTCTGGGCGGCGCTGCGCGTGCGCAATACCGCCGATTTCGCCGTGGCTGGCCGCAGCCTGCCGTTCTACGTCGTGACCGCCACGGTGTTCGCCACCTGGTTTGGCTCCGAGGCGGTGCTCGGGATTCCCGCAGAATTTCTCAAGGACGGCCTGCACGGTGTGGTGGCCGATCCGTTCGGTTCGTCGTTGTGCCTGGTGTTGGTGGGTCTGTTCTTCGCCAAGCCGCTGTACCGGATGAACCTGCTCACCATTGGTGACTTCTATCGCAACCGCTTCGGCCGCGTCGCAGAAACGCTGACCACCCTGTGCATCGTCGTGTCGTACCTGGGCTGGGTGGCAGCGCAGATCAAGGCGCTGGGGCTGGTGTTCTACACCGTGTCTGACGGCGCGGTTTCGCAAGACCTCGGGATGATGATCGGCGCGGGCAGCGTCCTCGTCTACACGCTGTTCGGCGGCATGTGGTCGGTGGCGGTGACGGACTTCATCCAGATGATCATCATCGTGATCGGCATGCTGTACATCGGCTGGGAAGTGTCGGGTCAGGCCGGTGGCGTCGGGACGGTGGTGGCGCACGCGGCGGCTTCGGGCAAGTTTTCGTTCTGGCCGGCGTTCAATCCGATCGAAATCATCGGCTTCGTGACGGCGTGGATCACCATGATGCTCGGCTCGATCCCGCAGCAGGACGTGTTCCAGCGGGTGACGTCGTCGCGCACGGAGCGCATCGCCGGCACAGCTTCGGTGTTGGGCGGCGTGCTGTACTTCATGTTCGCGTTCGTGCCGATGTTCCTGGCCTATTCCGCCACGCTCATCGATCCGCAGATGGTGGCAAAGTACATCGATACCGATTCGCAGATGATTCTGCCGAACCTGGTGCTGCAGCATGCGCCGATCTTTGCGCAGGTGATGTTCTTCGGCGCGCTGCTCTCAGCCATCAAGAGCTGCGCCAGCGCGACGCTGCTCGCGCCGTCCGTGACGTTTGCCGAAAACGTGCTGCGCCCGCTGTTGCCGAACATGGACGACAAGCGCTTCCTGCGCGTCATGCAGGCCGTGGTGCTGACGTTCACGGTGCTGGTGACGCTGTTTGCGCTGAACTCGCACCTGTCGATCTTCCACATGGTCGAAAGTGCTTACAAGGTAACGCTGGTGGCTGCCTTCGTGCCGCTGGCCTTTGGCCTGTTTTGGAAGCGCGCGACGAAGCAGGGTGGGCTGCTGGCGATTATCGTGGGCCTCGCGGCATGGATCTGGTGCGAAGTGTTCCTGCCCAATGCGATGCTTCCGCCACAATTGGTTGGCCTTTTGGCCAGCTTTGGCGCCATGGTCCTGGGCTCGCTCGGCCCGCAGTGGATCGAGAACCGCGCGCCGACCACGAAGGCGGCTACGCAAGCCTGAGCGTCTTGTTGAGGGCGTGCGCGGTGTGCCACTTTGTCGCACATCGCCATCGCCCGCGCCGAATCTGCGGTCTGGAATTCCCTCAAAAGGGTTTATAATTCAAGGCTTTGCGCGCCAGCACTTGTATGGCGCGCAGTTGCCCCAATCTTGCGTAAGCCCGTGCGTGTGCGTAGTTCCCGCATCGCGTTCGCGGTATGCGCGGGCAATCCCAATCGCTTTCTTGTCATTTGTTTGCTCCTGGGTGAGGACACCATGCCGATCTATGCTTATCGATGCGACGCCTGCGGCCACGCCAAAGATGTGCTGCAGAAGATGAGCGACGCTCCGCTGACGGATTGCCCCGCATGCGGCGCGCCGGCGTTCAAGAAGCAGCTCACCGCTGCCGGCTTCCAGCTCAAGGGTTCGGGCTGGTACGTGACGGACTTCCGCGGCGGTTCCGGTGGTGCATCGGCAGCCGCGGCGGGAACTGGTACGGCGGCCAAGACGGATGCCGCAGCGCCGACCGCACCGGCTGCGTCGTCGGACAGCGTGTCGTCTAGTGCCAGCGCGCCGGCTGCGTCCGGTGGCTGCGGCACCTCCTGCGCTTGCCACTGATTGCATCGCTTACCTTTTGGTCCATCGCCCATGAAACAGAAAACCAGCGCACTCAAGACATGGTTCCTGACCGGTCTTCTGGTGCTTGTCCCGCTCGCGATCACGCTGTGGGTGCTGTCGCTCATCATCGGTACGATGGACCAGAGCCTGGCGCTGCTGCCGTCGGCATGGCAGCCGGATCAGCTGTTCGGGCGGCGCATTCCTGGCGTGGGCGCGATTCTCACGCTGGCGTTCATCCTGATCGTGGGCGTGCTGGCGCACAACTTCATCGGCCAGAAGCTGGTGCTCTGGTGGGAAGCGCTTGTCGGCCGCATTCCCGTGGTCGGCCCGATCTATTCCAGCGTGAAGCAGGTGTCGGATACGCTGCTGTCGTCTAACGGCAATGCGTTTCGCAAGGCGCTGTTGGTGCAGTACCCACGTGAAGGCTCGTGGACGATCGCCTTCCTGACCGGCCGCCCCGGAGGTGATGTCGAGAACCACCTGCAGGGCGAGTACGTCAGTGTGTACGTGCCGACCACGCCGAACCCGACGTCGGGTTTCTTTCTGATGATGCCCAAGGCCGACACCATCGAGCTGGACATGACGGTGGACGCTGCGCTCAAGTACATCGTGTCGATGGGTGTGGTGGCGCCTGAAGCGCTGCCGCGCCGCATGGACCCGCCCGATGCCTCGCCACAGACGGAGGACCGGTCGCCGGCTCAAGGGCCGCGCGACCCTTCGAATCCGACCGCGCTGCCTGCAGAGGGCGGCGCCATCGCGGCACCCTGAGCCGGCGACGGAACGAAGTCGAACCGACGCCGGCCCCCCCCAATCAACTTTCACGCGCGACGCTGTAGTGGCGGCGCGCTTCGCGGAAAACCACAACATGCAAATGCGTACTCAATACTGCGGTCAGGTCACCGAACAACTGCTCGGCCAGAGCGTTACGCTGTCGGGCTGGGCCCATCGTCGTCGTGACCACGGTGGCGTGATCTTCATCGACCTGCGCGACCGTGAAGGTCTGGTACAGGTCGTGTGTGACCCAGACCGCCCGGAGATGTTCAAGGTGGCCGAAGGTGTGCGTAACGAGTTCTGCCTGCAGGTGAAGGGCGTCGTGCGCGCCCGCCCGGAAGGCACGACCAACGCCAACCTCACCAGCGGCAAGGTTGAAGTGCTGTGCCACGAGCTGACGGTGCTCAACGCTTCGGTCACGCCGCCGTTCCAGCTGGACGATGACAACCTGTCGGAAACCACGCGCCTGACGCATCGCGTGCTGGACCTGCGCCGCCCGCAGATGCAGTACAACCTGCGCCTGCGCTACAAGGTCGCGATGGAGGTGCGCAAGTACCTGGACGACAAGGGCTTCATCGACATCGAAACGCCGATGCTGACCAAGAGCACACCGGAAGGCGCGCGCGATTATCTGGTGCCGTCGCGCGTGAACGCCGGCCAGTTCTTCGCGCTGCCGCAGTCGCCGCAGCTCTTCAAGCAGATGCTGATGGTGTCGGGCTTCGACCGTTACTACCAGATCACCAAGTGCTTCCGCGACGAAGACCTGCGCGCCGACCGCCAGCCCGAATTCACCCAGATCGACTGCGAAACGTCGTTCCTGAGCGAGCAGGAAATCCGCGACCTGTTTGAAGAAATGATCCGCACGGTGTTCAAGAACACCATGTCGGTCGAGCTGGACGCTAAGTTCCCGGTGATGGAGTTCCGCGAGGCGATGGCCCGCTTCGGTTCGGACAAGCCGGACCTGCGCGTCAAGCTGGAGTTCACCGAGCTGACCGATGCCATGAAGGACGTCGACTTCAAGGTGTTCTCGGGCCCGGCCAACGCAGAGGGCGGCCGTGTCGTGGCACTGCGCGTGCCGGGCGGGGCGTCCCTGTCGCGTGGGGATATCGACGCCTACACCAAGTTCGTCGAAATTTATGGTGCCAAGGGCCTGGCCTGGATCAAGGTCAACGAAGCGGCCAAGGGCCGCGACGGCCTGCAATCGCCGATCGTGAAGAACCTGCACGACGCGGCCATCGCCGAGATCTTGAAGCGCAGCGGCGCACAGGATGGCGACATCCTGTTCTTCGGTGCCGACCGCGCGAAGGTCGTCAACGATGCGATGGGCGCGCTGCGTCTGAAGGTCGGCCACTCGGACTTCGCCAAGAGCACCGGCCTGTTCGAAGACGCCTGGAAGCCGCTGTGGGTGATCGACTTCCCGATGTTCGAGTACGACGAGGAAGACGCACGCTGGGTGGCAATGCACCACCCGTTCACGAGCCCGAAGGACGAGCACCTGGAATACCTGGAAACCGATCCGGGCAAGTGCATCGCCAAGGCTTACGACATGGTGCTCAACGGCTGGGAAATCGGCGGCGGCTCGGTGCGGATCTACCGCGAAGAAGTGCAGAGCAAGGTGTTCCGCGCGTTGAAAATCAACGATGAGGAAGCGCGTGCCAAGTTCGGCTTCCTGCTCGACGCACTGCAGTACGGCGCGCCCCCGCACGGCGGTATCGCGTTCGGTCTGGACCGCGTCGTCACGATGATGGCCGGTGCTGATTCGATCCGCGACGTGATCGCGTTCCCGAAGACGCAGCGTGCGCAGGATCTGCTGACGCAGGCACCGAGCCCGGTCGACGAAAAGCAGTTGCGCGAACTGCATATCCGTCTGCGCGCTGCCGAGGCAAAGGTCGCTGCACCCACGGCTGCAACGACCGCCTAAACGCCCGTTATCGCGCTTTACGACAAACCGCGCCGCCTGATAAGGGCGGCGCGGTTTGTTTTTGGGCGCTTGCATTGGGAACATTGCGTGCTAAACCGAATCTTTCGTTTCTGTCACGTTGGGTGACAACGAAGGAGGAGTGCTTAGATGGACTACATCGACTTTGCGCGCACATGGGTGGTCGCACACGCCGAGTTCCTGTTGACGTGGTTGATTGCCGCGCTGGTGGTGATACTGCTGGCGTGGATCGAGATTCGCCGTGCCACGCGGCGTGCCGCCATCGCCATGACCGAGGCCGTGGCCACCACGGTTGCGGCCTGCGTGCCAGAAATTGCCGCAGCGGCGCAGAGTGCACATCCTGGCGTGCCTGCATCGGCAACGTCACCCGGCTTGGCTGAGGCGATGCGCGCACTGGGCGCCCTTGCTGCCGAACGGATGCACTGGCTTCACGCCGTCGCGAACCTGCGTCTGCCCGAAGCGGCACTGCCGCCAGCCGCACCGGGCATGCCGGTGCATCAGCTCGTCTACGACACGCCGCGCCCGCTGGCCGAAGCCCACTTGGCGGCAGAACGCCGGTTCGCCGATCACGCGCGCGTTCTGCAGGCGGAACGCCGCGCGCTCCAAGCGCTGGAAACTGCCGAGCGCGAGGGCACCAGCGAATTGCATCGCATCGAGCGAGAAACCTCAGCCATCGTTGAACGTTTCGACCAGGCCAACGCGCAATCGGAGCAGACCGATGTGCAGCGCTTCCTCATCCAGAAATTCAACACGCTTGGCAATCGCGAACGCGAGTTGACCACGCAGCTCGCCGCGCTTCGCCAACAACTCGGCGAGCGTACGGAGGCGTTGTGGGCGCAATCGCAGCGCGCGGCCGATGACTATGCTGCGATGCTTGATCCGCTGCTGGCGGTAGCCCGTTGCAAGCTTGGTCACGAAACGGCGACGGACGAGACGGCACTGTGGCTCGCCCGCGCCCGCGCCGGACAAGGGCCGCTGCGCGCGGTTTGATTGCTGTCACGGCAGCACAGCGAGCGTCACGGTGGCACGCTTCTGGCTGCGGTAAGCTATGGCCTTGCAGCGCGATCGCGCCGTCCATCGAAGCACGCCCCCATGCCGCACAAGATTCCCGTTTCCGTTCTGGTCGTCATTCACACGCCCGACTTGCATGTGTTGGTGATGGAGCGGGCAGATCATCCGGGCTTCTGGCAATCCGTGACAGGCAGCTGCGATGCCCTCGACGAACCGCTGGCCGACACCGCCCGCCGGGAGGTGCTGGAAGAAACCAGCATCGACGCAGCCCAGCATCATCTGATCGACTGGGGCCACCAGATCGAATACGAAATCTACCCGCGCTGGCGGCATCGCTACGCGCCGGGCGTCACGCGCAACACCGAGCATTGGTTCGGCCTGCTGGTGAGCGGCAAGGTGCCGGTGCGGATGTCGCCGCGCGAGCATGTGCAGGCCGAATGGCTGCCCTATCAAGATGCCGCCGCGCGGTGCTTCTCGCGCAGCAACGCCGAAGCCATTCTGCAGTTGCCCGAACGCCTCGCTGCCTATCACGCGCGTCAGGCGGCACTGACAAAGGACCAAGCCTGACATGCTGCGTTTGCGCGTTGCCACTTACAACATCCACAAGGGCGTGACGGGCATTGCGCGGCGTGTGCGCGTGCATGACGTGCGGCAGGGTCTGCACACCATGGACGCCGACATCGTTTTCCTGCAGGAGGTGCAGGACCGCAACGACCGTCTCGTCGCCGCAGAACTGTTCGACCCGAATTACACGCAGCTGCGCTACCTTGCGACGGACGTCTATCCGCACACCGTCTATGGCCGCAATGCCGTCTACGAGCACGGGCACCACGGCAACGCCATTCTGTCGCGGTTTCCGATCCTGCTGTCGGAAAACTTGGATATCTCCGACCACCGTTTCGAGCAGCGCGGACTGCTGCACGCCGTGACCGATCTCGGCTTCGGCGAGGTGCATCTGCTGTGCGCGCACTTCGGCTTGTTCGCGCGCAGCCGGCAGAGGCAGGCGGAGGCGCTCGTCGATCGCGTGCGTTCGGTCGTGCCACCCGATGCGCCGCTCGTGGTGGCGGGCGATTTCAACGATTGGAACAACCGGCTCGATCGCACGATTTGCCAGGCGCTGGGGGCGACCGAAGTGGCCGACAAGGCCGCCGATGCGCGCCCGGTCCGCACTTTCCCCAGCCAGATGCCGTGGCTGCGGCTGGACCGCATCTACGTGCGCGGTTTCGACATCGAGCGTGCGCATGCGCTGACCGGCCGCGAATGGGCGCAGCGCTCCGATCACGTTCCCCTGCTAGCTGAACTGGCGCATCCATGAGGGTCGTGCGCGATGCGGGTCCGCTGCGCTCGGAGTGGCGGCGGGGTAAGCCCCTGCCCGGCAACGAGGTCGACCTGCTGTGCGGTGGCGCCGAGTTCTTCCCCGCACTGATCGAAGCCATCGATGCCGCTCAACGCCGCGTCGCGCTCGAAACCTACATCTACACCGACGACGCCACCGCCCACAGCGTGACCGAAGCGCTCGCCCGCGCGGCGCGCCGCGGCGTGGATGTCCACCTGACCATCGACGGCTTCGGCACCGGCCTGCTGCCCCCGAGCATCGCGGCGATGCTCGAAACGGCGGGTGTGAACTTGCGCATCTATCGTCCGGTGCGCGGTTTCCGCCTGCAGCGCCGCCACTTGCGACGGCTGCATCGCAAGATCGCCGTCGTCGATGATGACGTTGCGTTTGTAGGCGGCATCAACATCATCGACGACCTGAACCACGCGCCGTTTAACGACACCGCGCTGGGGCCGCGTTACGACTTTGCCGTGCGGGTGCGCGGCCCGCTGGTCGCGCAGATTGCGCTGACCGTTGACCGGCTCTGGTGGCAGATGGGCGTGCGCGCCGGCATGCGGGAGGTGGGCGTCACGGGCGTCGCCGCCGAGTTTCCGGTGATCACCGATACGCCGCGGCCTCGGCATCGCGGAGCATCCGGGCGAGAAAGTGAGCGCGCACCGGGTACCGTGCTGGCTTCGCTGGTGCTGCGTGACAATGTCCGTAACCGACGCGCGATCGAACGCGAATATCTGCGCGCGCTGGGTGCGGCGCGGCACGAGGTAATCATCGCCAACGCGTACTTTTTGCCGGGTGTGCGTTTCATGCGGGCGCTGGCTGCATGTCGACGGCGCGGTGTGCGCGTGCGCCTGTTGCTGCAGGGGCAGGTCGAATACCGGCTGCAGCACTACGCGACGCGGTCGCTGTATCACATGCTGCTGCGCGACAACGTCGAGATCCACGAATACACCGCGAGCTTCCTGCACGCAAAGGTGGCCGTGGTGGATGACCGCTGGGCGACGGTGGGCTCCAGCAACATCGACCCATTCAGCCTGCTGCTTGCACGCGAAGCGAACGTAGTGGTGTGGGATGCGACCGTCGCCAACGAACTGCGCGCGGCACTCGAAGATGCCATCGCCCGTCACGCACGCCGCATCTTGGCGGATGAGCATGCCGCGCGCCGCTGGTGGTGGCGCTTCGCAGATTGGTGCGCCTATCGGCTGGTGCGCATTGGCGTGGTCATCAGCGGGCGCGCGGCGCACTATTAGCAGTCACATACCTACAAAACACAACAAGACGGAGGAGACATGCAAGTCATCACAACGGATGCGGCCGCGCGCATGGTGGAGCCGGGGTGGACGGTGGCCTGCGCGGGGTTTGTCGGCGCGGGCCATGCAGAGGCGGTCACGCACGCGCTCGAGCGCCGGTTCCTGACCACCGGCGAACCGCGGGACCTTACGCTCGTCTACTCCGCCGGGCAGGGCGATCGCGCCACGCGCGGCGTCAACCACTTCGGCAATCCCGGAATGACACGCTGCGTGGTGGGCGGGCATTGGCGCTCCGCCACACGATTGGCGGACCTGGCGCTCGCCGAGCAATGCGATGCTTTCAACCTGCCTCAAGGCGTGCTCACGCATCTCTACCGCGCCATCGCGGGCGGCAAGCCCGGTGTGCTGACGAAGATGGGCCTGCACACCTTTGTCGACCCGCGCACGGAGCTTGACGCGCGCTATCACGGTGGAGCTATCAACAACCGCGCCAAGGCAGCGCAAGCTGCGGGTAAGGCGTCGTGGGTCGAGTACGAGCGCTTTCGGGGCGAAGACTATCTCTTCTACCCGAGCTTCCCGTTGCACTGCGTCTTCCTGCGGGGTACGGCTGCCGACCCACGCGGCAACATCAGCACCCACGAAGAAGCCTTTCACCACGAACTGCTGGCCATGGCGCAAGCTGCGCGCAACTCCGGCGGGATCGTCATCGCGCAGGTGCGTCGGCTCGTCGATCGGCATGACAACCTGCAGGCGATCCACGTGCCGGGCATCCTCGTCGACTACGTGGTCGTTGCTGACGATGAAACCGAACACCAGATGACCTTCGGCGAAGCGTTCAATCCGGCCTATATCCGCCCTTGGCAAGGCGAGGCAATCCAGCTCAAGGAAGACGCCATCGAAGCGAGCGAGGCGCTGGAGGCGAGCCAGCACGGCGCGCTGGATGCCCGTACGCTCGTGCAACGCCGCGCTGTGCTGGAACTGATCGCGCAGCAACCGCGGGTCGTCAACCTCGGCGTGGGCATGCCCGCGGCCGTCGGCGCCCTGGCTGAACAGGAGGGGGCGCGCGGTTTCACACTGACTGTGGAGGCCGGCCCCATCGGCGGTACGCCGGCAGATGGCCTCAGTTTCGGCGCGTCGGCCTATCCCGAAGCGGTCGTGGATCAGCCCGCGCAATTCGACTTCTACGAAGGGGGCGGCATCGATCTCGCCATCCTCGGTCTGGCGGAATTGGACGGCGCCGGCAACGTCAACGTCAGCCTGTTCGGCGAGGGCGGCGACACCATCGTTGCGGGCGTGGGGGGATTCATCAACATCACGCAGAGCGCGCGCTCCGTCGTGTTCATGGGCACACTCACCGCCGGCGGCCTCCAGGTCGAAGCCGAAGACGGCAAGCTGCGCATCGTGCGCGAAGGGCGGCTCAAGAAGATCGTGCCAGCGGTATCGCACCTCACCTTCAACGGGGAATATGCGGCCCGGTCGGGCATTCCTGTGCGCTACGTGACCGAGCGCGCCGTCTTCGAGATGCGTGACGATGGCCACGGCGCCCGGCGTCTCACTCTCACAGAAATCGCGCCCGGCATCGACCTACAGCGGGACGTATTGGATCAATGCGCCGCGGACGTTGCCGTGGCAGCGGACCTGCGTGAAATGGATGCGCGCATCTTCCGCCGTGGCGCCATGCATACCGGCATCACGCCGGTTTGATTTTCCGGCTGTTTATTTACTGATGGGTAGCACTAGAAAATCCGTCAGAAATGCTGCGCCAAGCCCCTCTTGTGGGTGCGGCGCACACCGCGCAAATCCTTTGCCTGAAAGGGTTTGCAGGATTCGCGCTGCGCTGCGAAAGGTGACGATTCAATGTCGCCATTTAGATGCCGCTTTCTAATAAAACACTTGCCGCTCAAAGGCCCCCTGTAAATAATTGAACGACCGTTCGATTTTGGGCTAGAGTGTTTGCGCAGGCTGGTTTACAGTCCTGCCCGGCACGCAAAAGGCGCCCTGCAGCAAGCCAATTTTCTCGCGTGTCACGCCCCAGAAAAGAACGGAGAGAAATCATCATGCGTCACCCGACCGCTCGTCTCGAATCGAATCACGCAGCAGCTACGCCGATGCGCAAGGGCGAGCTGACACGTGCAGCGATTCTCGATGCCGCGCTGGAACTGGCCTCGCGCGACGGACTGGAAGGACTGACGATCGGTGTGCTCGCGGAGCGCATGCAGATGAGCAAGAGCGGGGTGTTTGCACACTTCGGCTCGCGTGAGGATCTGCAGGTGGAAGTGGTTCGCGAGTATCACAAACGGTTCGAGCAGGAAGTCTTCTACCCGAGCTTGACGGAACCGCGCGGTCTGCCGCGCCTGTGGAGCATGGTGCGACGCTGGATGGAGCGCCGCATTCAGGAAGTGACCACGGGCTGCATCTACATCAGCGGCGCGGTGGAGTACGACGATCGTGCCGAAAGCCCGGTGCGTGACGAACTCGTCAAGAGCGTGACGATCTGGCGTGCGGCATTGGCCCGTGCGATCGCTCAGGCAAAGGAAGAGGGCCACCTGCGTGCAGAAGCGGACCCGCAATTGATGCTCTTCGAGATGTACAGCCTGGAGTTAGGGCTGCATCACGATGCGCGTTTCCTGCGGTTGCCGAACAGCGCCGAACTGGCCATGGTGGCGCTCAACAAACTCATTCAGTCTTACCGAACCTGACGCGGCATCGCACACCTAGCGGTCGCGCAGTACACACCAAGGAGTTGCAAGATGGGTCAATACACCGCACCGCTGCGTGACATGCAGTTTGTTCTCCATGAGCTTCTCGGCGTCGAGAACCACCTGAAGGAGATGCCGCAGCACGCGGAGATCGATGCCGACACCATCAACCAGGTGATCGAAGAAGCCGGCAAGTTCTGCTCTGAAGTCATCTTCCCGCTCAATCAATCTGGCGATCGCGAGGGCTGCACGTACCACGGCGACGGCGTGGTGACTGCACCCAAGGGTTTCAAGAAAGCCTATCAACAGTACGTCGAGGCCGGCTGGCCCTCGCTGGGCTGCGATCCCGAGTACGGCGGCCAGGGTCTGCCCATCCTGATCAACAACGCGCTGTACGAGATGCTGAACTCGGCCAACCAGGCCTGGACGATGTATCCGGGCCTGTCGCATGGCGCCTACGAAGCCTTGCACGCACACGGCACCGACGAGCTCAAGCAGCGGTATCTGCCGAAGCTGGTGTCGGGCGTGTGGACTGGCACGATGTGTCTGACCGAGCCGCATTGCGGCACCGACCTGGGCATTCTGCGCACCAAGGCTGAACCGCTGGCCGATGGCTCGTATGCCATCACCGGCACGAAGATCTTCATCTCGGCGGGCGAGCACGACCTGGCCGAGAACATCATTCACCTGGTGCTGGCACGTCTGCCGGACGCGCCGGGCGGCACGAAGGGCATCTCGCTGTTCGTGGTGCCGAAGTTCATCCCCGATGCCAACGGCAACCCGGGCGAGCGCAACGGCGTGAAATGCGGTTCCATCGAACACAAGATGGGCATCCACGGCAACGCCACCTGCGTGATCAACCTGGATGGCGCAAAAGGTTGGATGGTCGGCGAGCCGAACAAGGGCCTGAACGCCATGTTCGTGATGATGAACGCAGCGCGTCTGGGCGTCGGCATGCAGAGCCTGGGCTTGACCGAAGTCGCTTATCAAAACTCCGCTGCCTACGCCAAGGAACGCCTGCAGATGCGTAGCCTGTCGGGCCCGAAGGCACCGGACAAGCCGGCCGACCCGATCATCGTGCACCCGGATGTGCGCCGCATGCTGCTGACGCAGCGTGCCTTCGCCGAAGGCGGCCGGGCATTCAGCTACTGGATCGCCCTGCAGATCGACCGCGAGCTGTCGCACAAAGACGAGTCCGTGCGCAAGGAGGCGGCTGACCTGGTCGCACTGCTGACGCCGATCGCCAAGGCTTTCCTGAGCGACAACGCATTCATCGCCACCAACGAAGGCATGCAGGTGTTCGGTGGCCACGGCTACATCGCCGAGTGGGGTATGGAGCAGTACGTGCGCGACGCCCGCATCAACATGATCTACGAAGGGACGAATACCGTGCAGTCGCTGGACCTGCTGGGCCGCAAGATTCTGGGCGACATGGGCGCCAAGATGAAGAAGTTCGGCAAGCTGGTCCAGGATTTCGTGGAAGCCGAAGGCACCAACGAAGCCATGCAGGAATTCATCAACCCGCTGGCCGACATTGGCGACAAGGTCCAGAAGCTGACCATGGAAATCGGCATGAAGGCCATGGCCAACCCGGATGAAGTCGGCGCCGCCGCTGTGCCGTATCTGCGTGTGGTCGGCCACCTGGTGTTTTCGTACTTCTGGGCCCGCATGGCCAAGATCGCCCTGGAAAAGCAAGACAGCGGCGACAGCTTCTACAAGGTCAAGCTGGCAACGGCGCGCTTCTACTTCGCCAAGCTGCTGCCGGAGACGGCCTCGCAGATCCGCATGGCACGTGCCGGCGGCGCGACGCTGATGGCTCTCGAAGCCGACCTGTTCTAACAGGCGCACTCACCCGGGGCGACGCACAAAGATCGTCGCCCCGCTCGTCTCTTCCTCACCTCCCGCGAGGACACCATGACCCGCACTGAACTTCCCACCAGCGCGCAGCCGCAGGCCGGCCAGCGTTCCAACTTCCTCGTCCGGCGCGTTGCCGTGCTGGGCGCCGGCGTGATGGGCGCGCAGATTGCCGCGCACCTGGTCAACGCCAAGGTTCCCGTGACGCTGTTCGACCTGCCGGCCAAGGAAGGCCCGAAGAGCGGCATCGCGCTCAAGGCCATCGAAAACCTGAAGAAGCTGTCGCCGGCACCGCTCGGCATCAAAGACGACGCGAACCTCATCCAGGCTGCCAACTACGAAGACGACATCGAGCGCCTGCGCGACTGCGACCTCGTCATCGAAGCGATTGCCGAGCGCATGGACTGGAAGCACGACCTGTACAAGAAGGTCGCGCCGCACATTGCGCCGCAGGCCATCTTCGCGTCGAATACGTCGGGTCTGTCGATTACCGAACTGTCGGACGGCTTTGACGCCGAGTTGAAGTCGCGCTTCTGCGGCGTGCACTTCTTCAATCCGCCGCGCTACATGCACCTGGTCGAGCTGATCCCGACCGCACACACGCGCGGCGACATCCTCGACAAGCTGGAAACGTTCCTGACCTCCGCGCTCGGCAAGGGCGTGGTGCGTGCGAAGGACACGCCCAACTTCATCGCCAACCGCGTCGGCATCTTCTCGATCCTGGCGGTGTTTGCAGAATCGGCCAAGTACGGTATTCCGTTTGACGTGGTGGATGACCTGACGGGTTCGAAGCTGGGCCGCGCGAAGTCGGCGACGTTCCGTACGGCCGACGTGGTGGGCCTGGACACGATGGCGCACGTCATCAAGACCATGCAGGACAACCTGAAGGACGATCCGTTCGCTCCGGTCTACGCCACGCCGCCCGTGCTGGCCAAGCTGGTGGAAGCAGGCGCCCTGGGCCAGAAGACCGGCGCCGGTTTCTACAAGAAGGAAGGCAAGGAAATCAAGGTCCTGGATCCGCAAAGCGGCCAGTACGGCCCGAGCGGCAAGAAGGCGGATGACATCGTCGTGCGCATCCTGAAGAAGGAGCCGGCTGAGCGCCTGAAGCTGCTGCGTGAATCGACCAACCCGCAGGCGCAATTCCTGTGGGCGGTGTTCCGCGACGTATTCCATTACATTGCGGTGTACCTGGAGCAGATTGCGGATTCGGCGGCGGAAGTCGATCTGGCGATCCGCTGGGGCTTCGGCTGGAACAGCGGCCCGTTCGAAGACTGGCAGGAAGCCGGCTGGAAGCAGGTGGCCGAGTGGGTGAAGGAAGACATCGAAGCCGGCAAGGCGCTGTCGAACGCGGCGCTGCCGCAGTGGGTGTTCTCGGGCCCGGTGGCGGACAACGGCGGTGTGCATTCGACGCAGGGTTCGTGGTCGGCGCATCAGGGCACGTTCCTCTCGCGTAGCACGCTGCCGGTGTACGGCCGCCAGGTGTTCCGTGCACCGATCAAGGGTGCGACGACGGTCAACCCGCTCACCTATGGCAAGACCATCGAAGAGACCGATGCCGTGCGCATCTGGGTGGACGACGCGGCCGGTCAGGACGACGTGCTGATCGTCTCGTTCAAGAGCAAGATGAATACGATCGGGCCGAGCGTCATCGACGGTCTGACGCGCGCGGTTGATCTGGCGGAAGCTGGCTACAAGGGTCTGGTGGTGTGGCAGCCGACGTCGCTCAAGCTGGGCGCGCCGGGTGGTCCGTTCTCGGCCGGTGCAAACCTGGAAGAAGCCATGCCGGCCTTCATGATGGGCGGCGCCAAGGGCATCGAGCCGTTCGTCAAGAAGTTCCAGGACGGCATGATGCGCGTGAAGTACGCCGGCGTGCCGGTTGTGTCGGCCGCATCGGGCATCGCACTGGGCGGCGGCTGCGAGCTGCTGCTGCACTCGGCCAAGCGTGTGGCTGCCCTGGAAACGTACATCGGCCTGGTGGAAGTGGGCGTGGGCCTCGTGCCGGCAGGTGGTGGCCTGAAGGAGGCGGCTCTGGCGGCAGCCAAGGCTGCGCAGGCAGCCGGCAGCACGAACATCCTGCAGTTCCTGACCAACCGCTTCCAGGCGGCGGCCATGGCCAAGGTGTCGTCTTCCGCGCTGGACGCCCAGAAGATCGGCTACCTGCAACCGACCGACACCATCGTCTTCAACGTGCATGAGCTGCTGCACGTTGCACGCAACGAAGTGCGTGCGCTGTCCGATTCGGGCTACCGCGCTCCGCTGAGTCCGGTGGGCATTCCGGTGGCGGGCCGTTCGGGCATCGCCACGATCAAGGCGTCGCTGGTGAACATGCGTGACGGCGGTTTCATCTCGCAGCACGACTTCACGATCGCCTCGCGCATTGCCGAAGCCGTGTGCGGCGGTGATGTCGAAGCCGGCGCGCTGGTGGACGAAGAATGGCTGCTGGCGCTGGAGCGCAAGGCCTTCGTGGATTTGCTCGGCAGCGCCAAGACCCAGGAACGCATCATGGGCATGCTGCAGACCGGCAAGCCGGTGCGCAACTAATTGCCGCGACGACAGAGAGACAGGAGTTTCATCATGACCAAGCAACTGCAAGACGCCTACATCGTCGCCGCGACGCGTTCCCCGATCGGCAAGGCGCCGAAGGGCACGCTCAAGAACCTGCGCCCGGACGATCTGCTGGCGACCATCCTCAAGAGCGCTGTCGCACAGGTGCCGAACCTGGACCCGGCGTTGATCGAAGACGCCATTGTTGGCTGCGCGATCCCGGAAGCGCAGCAGGGCCTGAACGTGGCGCGTATCGGTGCGCTGCTGGCCGGCTTGCCGAACACGGTGGGCGGTGTCACCGTCAACCGTTTCTGCGCCTCGGGCCTGACCGCCGTGGCGATGGCTGCCGACCGCATCCGCGTGGGTGAATCCGACGTGATGATCGCCGCCGGTGTTGAATCGATGAGCATGGTGCCGATGATGGGCAACTCGCCGTCGATGTCGCCAGACATCTTCACGCGCGACGAGAACGTCGGCATCGCCTACGGCATGGGCCTGACCGCCGAGAAGGTCGCCCAGCAATGGAAGATCTCGCGCGAGGCGCAGGACGCCTTCTCGCTGGCTTCGCACCAGAAGGCGCTGGCCGCGCAGCAAGCCGGCGAGTTCAAGGACGAGATCACCCCGATCGAGATCATCGAGAAGTTCCCGAACCTGGGCACGGGTGCGATCGACATCAAGACCCGCACGATGTCGCTGGATGAAGGCCCGCGTGCCGATACGTCGGTCGAAGGCCTGGGCAAGCTGCGCGCCGTGTTCGCCAACAAGGGCAGCGTGACGGCCGGCAACAGCTCCCAGACGTCGGACGGTTCGGGCGCGTTGATCCTGGTGTCGGAGAAGATCCTCAAGCAGTTCAACCTGGTGCCGCTGGCGCGCTTCGTATCGTTTGCGGTGCGCGGCGTGCCGCCGGAGATCATGGGGATCGGCCCGAAGGAAGCGATTCCTGCCGCGCTGAAGGCGGGCGGCCTGACGCAGGATCAGATCGACTGGATCGAACTGAACGAAGCGTTTGCCGCGCAGTCGCTCGCCGTGATCCAGGACCTGGGCCTGGACCCCAGCAAGATCAACCCGCTGGGCGGCGCGATCGCGCTGGGCCACCCGCTGGGCGCCACCGGTGCCATTCGTGCGGCCACGGTGGTGCACGGCCTGCGCCGTCGCAACCAGAAGTACGGCATGGTGACGATGTGCGTCGGCACCGGCATGGGCGCTGCGGGCATTTTCGAACGCATGTGACCCCACGTCAGGGGGAAGGATTAAGTTCTTCCCCCTGCTTGTAAATCGCCCGTCTCAACACGCATGATTGCGCAGGCGCGCGCAGTACTACATCAACAAGCGCGCCGAAGAACGCGGCCGGCACCTAGCCGGCATCGCGACAGAAGCGGAACCATGATTCCGCAACAGAGGAGACACACCACCGGGCCACCGGCGGTGCACCAAGAGGAGGGCGTGCGATGGGCAACACTATCGGCGACACAATCGTATTGACCGACGCGGCATGCGATATGCCTCGCTCGATGATCGATCAACTGGAGTTGGGCATAGTGCCGTTCCGCATTCGTGCGGGCGAATTGTTTGTGGAAGACCGCCGCGACGAGGTGGCGCTTCCGCAGCTCTATCGCAAATACCTCGTCGACAAGCAGGATCACTACGCCGAATCGATTCCGCTGCTCGAGCGCGAAATCGAAGACTTCCTGCTCAAGCACGTGGTCACGCAGCACGATCGGGCCTTGCTGCTGACCATTGCCAGTTCGCGCAGTCATTTCTACAGCCATGCAACTGGTGCGGTGGTAGGCACCACGGCCAAAAGCTTCAAGCCACGCAAGGATGCAGGCCGGTCAGGGCTGTTCGAGTTGACGGTGGTCGATACCGGCGCCATTGGCCCGGGCCAGGCGCTGATGGTGCATGAAGCAGCACGCATGTTGCGGGAAGGCGCAGAGGTGCGTGACGTCGTGCACGTGATCGAAAACCGCCTGCGCGACGCCTCGCACGTCTATCTCGTGCCTGACGAGTTGCTGTACATGTACACGCGCGCCAAGCAGAAGGGCGAGAAGAGCATCACCTGGGGGCGCTACATGATGGGCACGGCCTTCAACGTGCGGCCGCTCATTCATATGCACCGTGGCGAGACGGAAGCCATCGCCAAGGTGCGCGGCTCCGAGGAAGGCATTCGGCGCCTGCTTGCGCATACCGAAACCATGATCGCCGAGGAGCGGCTGGCCACGCCCGTGGTGGCGATCACGTATTCCGGTTCGCTCGACACCGTACGCCGCATGGAACCGGTGCAAGCGTTGATGCGAACCGCGCAGGAGCACGGCGTGGAAGTGCTGCTTGCGCCGATGAGCCTGACCGTGGCGTTGAACGTTGGGGCCAACGCGTTCTCCGTCGGTTATCTATCTGATTCGCCTGTGCCGATTTAGGAGCGCAGGTTTTACCTGGAGTTTTCATGTCGATTCGTACCGAGACTGCAGAGGGCGTGCTGACGCTGACCTTTGACCGCCTGGACCGCAAGAACGCCATCACGGCCGCGATGTATCAAACGCTGGCCGATGCACTGGTGGCCGCCGAAACCGATCCCGTCATCCGCGTGATCGTGCTGGCCGGTCATGAGAGCGTGTTCACGGCGGGCAACGATCTCGAAGACTTCATGAAGAATCCGCCCAAGGACGAGAGCGCCCCTGTGCACCAGTTCCTGCGGGCGATCAGCACAGCGAGCAAGCCATTGATCGCCTCCGTGAGCGGCGCGGCTGTCGGCGTGGGTACGACCATGCTGCTGCATTGCGACCTCGTCTATGCGTCCGAGACGGCCAAGCTGTCGATGCCGTTCGCGCAGCTGGGGCTCTGCCCTGAAGCCGCATCGAGCTTGCTGCTGCCGCAGCTGGCCGGCTACCACCGCGCGGCTGACAAGCTGCTCTTCGGCGAGCCGTTCGATGCGAACGAAGCGCGCGAGCTGGGCCTGGTCAACCGCGTGTTGCCGGCCGGTGAGCTGGATGCGTTCGTGCGCACGCAAGCGCGCAAGCTGACGTTGTTGCCGCCCGCATCCCTGCGCGCCACCAAGCGCCTGATGAAGGAGGGCGCTACGCCGCAGATCGCCGAGCGCATGTCGGTGGAAGGCAAGCAGTTCGGCGAGATGCTGCGTGCCCCGGAGGCGCGCGAGGCGTTCACGGCGTTCTTCGAAAAGCGCCGCCCGGACTTCTCCAAGTTCAACTGAGCGAATCGTTTCCTGCAAAAGAAAACCCGGCGCGACGCCGGGTTTTTTGTTGGGCGTGACCGTTCAGAGCGGCGGCAGCACGCGCGGCTTGCGGGTCTCGTCGGTCGCCACGTAGGTGAGGGTGGCTTCCGTCACCTTGACGGTGGCGTGCCGGCCGTTGGCGTGCATGCGTTGCGCATAGACTTCCACGTCCACGGTGATTGACGTGCGGCCTGTCTTCACCACGTTGGCGTAGAAGCTCACCAGATCGCCCACGTACACCGGCTGCTTGAAGACGAACGAGTTGACCGCGATCGTCGCCACCCGGCCGTTGGCGCGCACCACGGCGGGAATCGACCCTGCGATATCCACCTGCGACATGATCCAGCCGCCAAACACATCGCCGTGAACGTTGGCGTCGGAGGGCATGGGCATCACGCGCACGGCGGGTTGCTTGTCGGCGGGCAACGTGACGGTTTCAGGTGGGGCTTGGGTATCGGACATGATGATGCAGGGCAGCATTGAAGCAGAGGGAGGGCCCACCAGCGAGGCCAGGGCGCGCGCAGGTGATCGGTGGGAGAATACACAATCCGCTATTTTATTGCACCGCACATGCGCCGCTTTCCCGCCTCTTCCGAACCGCCTCCGCCGGGGGCTGCCCGCGGCGACTGGCGCACCATCAAGAGCCTGCTGCCGTATCTGCTGGCCTACAAATGGCGCGTGGCGCTGGCGCTCTCGTTTCTGATCGCGGCCAAGGTGGCAAACCTTGGCGTGCCGATGGTCATGAAACGGCTGATCGATTCCATGAACGTGTCGCCGTCCGATCCGCGTGCGCTGCTGGTGGTGCCGGTGGGCATCATCATCGGCTACGGGCTGCTGCGGCTGTCGACGTCGCTGTTCTCGGAGTTACGCGAAATCCTGTTTGCGAAGGTGACCGAGAGTTCTGTGCGCACGCTCGCGCTGCAGGTGTTCCGGCATCTGCATGCACTGTCCCTGCGCTTTCACCTTGAGCGCCAGACCGGCGGCATGAGTCGCGACATTGAGCGCGGCACGCGCGGCATCCAGTCGCTCATCTCGTATTCGCTGTACAGCATCCTGCCGACACTGGTGGAAGTCGGCCTTGTCATCACGTATTTCTTCGTGAAGTACGACGTGTGGTTCGCGCTCATCACGTTCTGCGCGTTGGTTAGCTACATCGTATTTACGGTGACGGTGACGAACTGGCGCACGCATTTCCGCCGCAAGATGAATGAGCTGGATTCGCGCGCCAACCAGAAGGCAATCGATTCGCTGCTCAATTTCGAGACGGTCAAGTACTTCGGCAACGAAGACTACGAAGCACGTCGCTACGACGAGAACCTGAAGCACTACCGCGCCGCCGCCATCCGGTCACAGAACTCGTTGTCGGTGCTGAACTTCGGCCAGCAGTTCATCGTCGCCACGGCGCTCATCCTGATTCTGTATCGCGCCACGCAGGGTGTGGCGGCGGGGCACATGACGCTGGGCGACCTTGTGCTCGTCAACACGCTGATGCTGCAGATCTACATTCCGCTCAACTTCCTGGGCGTGATCTACCGTGAGCTGAAGCAGGCCGTGACCGACATGGACCGCATGTTCAATCTGCTGCAGACCAACCGCGAAGTGGCCGACAAGCCAGACGCCCCGCCGCTGACGGTGCACGCGGGCGAAGTGCGCTTCGCGCATGTCGACTTCAGCTACGAGGCCAATCGCCAGATCCTGTTCGATGTGGATTTCACGATTCCGGCAGGCACGACCACGGCGGTGGTGGGGCAGAGTGGTTCCGGCAAGTCGACGCTGGCGCGCCTGCTGTTCCGTTTCTATGACGTGAAGTCCGGTGCCATCCAGATCGACGGTCAGGACTTGCGTGATGTTACGCAATCCAGCGTGCGCGCCGCCATCGGCATCGTTCCGCAAGACACGGTGCTCTTCAACGACACCATCTACTACAACATCGCCTACGGCCGCCCTGATGCCAGTCGCGAAGAGGTGATCGAAGCCGCCCGCGCGGCGCAGATCCATCACTTTGTCGAATCGCTGCCCGACGGCTACGAGACGCAAGTCGGCGAGCGCGGCCTGAAGCTCTCGGGCGGCGAGAAGCAGCGTGTGGCGATTGCGCGCACCCTGCTCAAGCGTCCACCGATTCTCGTCTTCGATGAAGCGACGTCTGCGCTGGACTCGCGCACAGAGCACGCCATCCAGGAAGAACTGATGCGCCTGGCGCAGAACCACACCACGTTGGTCATCGCGCACCGCTTGTCGACCATCGTCCGTGCGCACCAGATCCTGGTGATGGAGCACGGTCGCATCATCGAGCGCGGCACGCATGAATCGTTGTTGCGTGCGGAAGGCCGTTACGCGCAGATGTGGCGCATGCAGGCGCGCGAGCCGGAGCGCGTTGCCGAAGAAGCAGAAGACGCCCGAGCAGGTTGAGGGAGAGGCAATCCGATGGAACTCAAATGGCTGGAAGACTTCATCAGCCTGGCCGAGACGCGCAGCTTTTCGCGCTCGGCCGAATTGCGGCACGTGACGCAGCCGGCGTTTTCGCGGCGCATCCAATCCCTTGAGGCGTGGCTCGGCAATGAGCTGATCGACCGATCAAGCTACCCCACGCGCCTGACTCCCGCGGGCGAGGTCTTCTACGAACAGGCGTTGGCGATGCTCGCCCAGGTGAGCGAGACGCGCGCACTGATGCGCGGCCAGCGTCCGGCCAGCGCGTCGACGATCGACTTTGCCGTGCCGCATACGCTGTCGCTCACGTTCTTCCCCGGGTGGCTTGCACAAGTGGAAGAAAAGATCGGCAAGCTGCAATGCCGGCTGCGCGCGCTCAACGTGCACGATGCCGTGATGACGCTGGTGGAGGGCGGTTGCGATCTCGTGATGGTCTATCACCATGCACGGCAGATGATCCAGCTCGACCCCACGCGCTACGACATGCTGGTGCTTGGCACCGAGCGCCTGTCTCCGTTTTCCAGGCCGGATGCAAGCGGGCGGCCGATTTATCGGCTCGTTCCGACCGCACGCAAGCCCATCGCCTACCTGAGCTACACGCCCAACGCTTTTCTCGGGCGCATGGTGGATGTGCTGCTGGAAAACTCGCCGGTGGCGCCGCTGCTCGACAAGTGCTACGAAACCGACATGGCTGAGGCGCTCAAGGTGATGGCGCTAGCCGGCCATGGCGTGGCCTTCCTGCCCGAGAGTGCGGTGCGCGACGACGTGGCAGCCGGGCGCCTCGTGCGCGCCGAAGGCAAGGGCGGCGGTACGTTGTCGATCGAGATGGAAATCCGGCTTTACCGCGAGCACCCGCAAAGCGGCGCACACGACCGTCGGCACCCCCAGTCCAAGCGCAAACGCGAGCTGATCGACACGTTATGGAGCGCACTGGCGGACTAAACGGACACCCGGATTGGAGTAGAGGGTTATGCGCCAGATGCATAACCCGATGTAAAAACGGCATTGGATTTCGTTCTGGCCGGTCCCTAAGCTGGCGGGCATTTTGTGGGACTTGAAGGACCTTACCGAGGTCCAAAAAAGGAAGACAGCCATGTCCAATGTCGCATCTCCGTCGACACTCCAGCACGCCATCCCGTCCTATCTGCCGGCCGACAATCTTGGCCCGTGGGGCATCTATCTGCAGCAGGTCGATCGGGTCACCCCCTATCTCGGCTCGCTCGCACGTTGGGTTGAAACGCTCAAGCGCCCCAAGCGCGCGCTGATCGTCGATGTGCCGATCCAGATGGACGACGGCCGCATCGCCCACTTCGAGGGCTATCGCGTGCAGCACAATACGTCGCGCGGCCCGGGCAAGGGCGGCGTGCGTTTCCACCAGGACGTGACGCTGTCGGAAGTGATGGCGTTGTCTGCCTGGATGTCGGTGAAGAATGCGGCCGTGAATGTGCCGTACGGTGGTGCCAAGGGCGGTATCCGCGTCGACCCGCGCAAGCTGTCTTCCGGTGAACTTGAACGCTTGACGCGCCGCTACACGAGCGAGATCGGCATCATCATCGGTCCGAACAAGGACATTCCGGCCCCGGACGTGAACACCAACGCGCAGATCATGGCGTGGATGATGGACACGTACTCAATGAACGAAGGCTCCACCGCCACTGGCGTGGTGACCGGCAAGCCGATCGCACTGGGCGGCAGCCTGGGCCGTCGCGAGGCGACCGGCCGCGGCGTGTTCGTGGTCGGCAGCGAAGCCGCACGCAATCTCGGCATCGACGTCAAGGGTGCGCGCATTGTGGTGCAGGGCTTCGGGAACGTCGGCAGCGTGGCCGCCAAGCTGTTCCACGACGCCGGCGCCAAGGTCATTGCCGTGCAAGACCACAAGGGCATCGTCTTCAACGGCAACGGCCTGGATGTCGACGCGCTCATCAAGCACGTTGACCACAATGGCAGCGTGGCCGGCTTTGCTGCCGAGACCGTCTCGCAAGACGACTTCTGGGCCCTGGACTGCGAATTCCTGATCCCGGCCGCGCTGGAAGGCCAGATCACCGCCAAGAACGCGCCCCATATCAAGGCAAAGATTGTCGTGGAAGGTGCAAACGGCCCGACGACGCCCGAGGCGGACGACATCCTGCGCGACCGAGGCATCCTGGTCTGCCCGGACGTGATCGCCAACGCCGGCGGCGTGACGGTCAGCTACTTCGAGTGGGTGCAGGATTTCTCGAGCTTCTTCTGGACCGAAGACGAGATCAACCAGCGCCTGGTACGGATCATGCAAGATGCCTTCCGTGGCGTCTGGCAAGTGGCGCAGGACAACAAGGTTACTCTGCGTACGGCGGCGTTCATCATCGCCTGTACGCGGATTCTGCAGGCTCGCCAAGAGCGCGGTCTGTACCCCTGATCGGCAACGCGCTGGTCAATACCGGCGCGGTGCTCCAACAGGGCACCGCACTGGTCTATCGCGTTGCTGCCGATCAGGCGGCCATGCGCGACGGTTGAAGAAAGCCGGTGCTCATGGGGCGAACCATAACGTTCCGGAGCGCCGCACCATGAGAAGGGCGATGGCGTCATCGTCGTCCTTCCCATCCTCAAGTCGGGTTCGTTAAGCGACAGAGAGCGCACATCGGGCGGGCTTTATTTCCCCTGGTTTTCCTTAGCAATGGGCGGTCATTCCGCTCAAGCAACCGTGCCCGCGTGCCGATGTTGCAAAGCGCCGCCATGTCTGGCCCTGCGCGTCTTTTCCGGTTTTCCGGAAAGCACAACGTAAGGTATCCGGTTGCTCGGAAAACACAGCTGCGGCAGGGTCCGCGCCAGAGGAAAAACTCCGTTGGATTCAACGATTTAGTGGCAACACCAATACTGTCGCCAAACGTTTTTTGGTACAGTCCCGTCTTTCTCTTTCATGGTCAAAAGGAGACTTTCATGAACCTCGCCAAGCTGGCAACCGTGGTTGCAGCCGTTGGTGTCGCCGTTGGTACGTTCGGCAGCGCTGCCCACGCAGAAGAGCTGACTGGTACGCTCAAGAAGATCAAAGACACCGGCACCATCACGCTGGGCGTGCGCGATTCGTCAATTCCGTTCAGCTACAACGTCGGCGGTGTCCGCACGATCGGCTATTCGTACGACGTCGCCACCAAGATTGCCGAGGACGTGAAGAAGCAACTCGGCCTGAAGGATCTGAAGGTCAACGAGATTCCGGTTACGTCGCAGAACCGCATCACGCTGCTGCAGAACGGCACCATCGATCTGGAGTGCGGCTCGACCACGAACAACCTCGAACGTCAGAAGCAGGCATCGTTTACGAACACCATCTTCATCATCGGCACGCGCATCATGGTGAAGAAGGATTCGGGCGTCAAAGATTGGGCAGACCTGAAGGGCAAGAACGTCGTGACCACCGCCGGTACGACTTCGGAACGCCTGCTGCGCAAGATGAACGATGAGAAGCAGATGGGCATGAACATCATCAGCACGAAGGACCACGGCCAGTCGTTCCTGACGCTGGAATCGGGTCGCGCCGTCGCGTTCATGATGGACGACGCCCTGCTGTATGGCGAGCGCGCCAAGGCCAAGAACCCGGCTGACTGGGTGGTCGTGGCCAAGCCGCAATCGCGCGAAGCCTACGGCTGTATGGTCCGCAAGGACGACAAGCCGTTCAAGGCCCTGGCCGACAAGACGATCGCCGGCATGATGAAGGACGGCACGATCAACGCCGAATACAAGAAGTGGTTCGAGCAGCCGGTTCCGCCCAAGGGCGTGAACATGGAGTTCCCGCTGTCGGACGACATGAAGGCGCTGATCAAGAACCCGAACGACAAGGCTCTTGACTGATCGGCTCCCTCAACGGGCCTGATACAAGCGTCACCGAAACGGAAGGCAAAGGCCGGTTAACAGGTCTTCTCCCTTCCGTTTCTTTTTGAGGGAACCATCATGAATTACCACTGGAACTGGGGCGTCTTCTTTACGGAAGCCGCCCAGAATCAGACCTATCTGGACTGGCTGCTGGCGGGGTTGAAGACCACCGTCGTGCTCGGCCTGTCTTCCTGGATCATCGCGCTCGTCATCGGCTCCGTGCTGGGCGTGCTGCGTACGGTGCCGAACAAGTGGCTGTCGGGCCTTGCCGCAGCCTACGTGGAAGTGTTCCGCAACATTCCGCTGATCGTGCAGCTCTTCATCTGGTACTTCGTCATGCCAGAACTCGTGCCGGGCGGCGACTACATCAAGCAGATGAACCCCGCCACGGCGATGTTCCTGTGCGCGATGCTGTGCCTCGGTACCTTTACCGCGGCACGTGTGTGCGAACAGGTGCGCTCGGGTATCAATTCGCTGCCGCGCGGTCAACGCAACGCAGGCCTGGCGATGGGCTTCACGCTTGCGCAGACGTATCGCTACGTGATGTTGCCGATGTCGTTCCGCATCATCGTGCCGCCGCTTACGTCGGAGTTTCTGAATATCTTCAAGAACTCCGCCGTGGCCTCGACGATCGGCTTGCTTGAGCTTGCCGCACAAGGCCGCCAGTTGGTCGACTACACCGCACAGCCGTACGAATCGTTCATCGCCGTGACGCTGATGTACATGCTGATCAACCTGACCGTGATGGGCCTCATGCGCTGGGTGGAAGCACGTTCCCGGCTGCCTGGCTTCATCGGTGGCAAGTAATCGGGCGAGGACTCTTCATGGCTTATCAATTCGATTTCTCGTCCATCAACGTCGACAACATGCGCGTGCTCGGCGAGGGCATGCTCCTTTCGCTCGAGATCACAGGCACGGCCATCCTGGTCGGCATCGTGTGGGGCACGCTGCTGGCGATGATGCGCCTGTCGGGCATCAAGCCGCTGCAGGTGTTCGGGCAGGCGTACGTGAACCTCTTCCGGTCCATCCCGCTGGTGATGGTGCTGCTGTGGTTCTTCCTGATCGTGCCGCAGGTACTGCAGAAAATCTTCAACCTGTCGCCGGCCACCGACATGCGCATGACGTCCGCGCTGGTCGCCTTCGCGCTGTTTGAAGCGGCGTACTACTCGGAGATCATCCGCGCCGGTATCCAGAGCGTCTCGCGCGGGCAGATGTTCGCCGCCTACGCGATGGGTATGACGTACGGCCAGGCCATGCGCCTGGTGATCCTGCCGCAGGCATTCCGCAACATGATTCCGTTGCTGCTCACCCAGGCCATCGTCCTGTTCCAGGATACGTCGCTGGTGTATGTGAGCGCGCTGTCGGACTTCTTTACGCAGGCATACAACATCGGTGAGCGCGACGGCCGTATCGTCGAGCTGCTGCTGTTTGCCGGCTTGTGCTATTTCGTGATCTGCTTCGGCGCCTCCGTGCTGGTGAAGCGACTTCAGAAGAAGGTGACCCAATGATCGAGATCAAGAACGTTTCCAAGTGGTACGGCAGCTTCCAGGTGCTGACCGACTGCACCACCAGCGTGAAGAAGAGCGAGGTGGTGGTGGTGTGCGGCCCGTCGGGTTCGGGCAAGTCCACGCTGATCAAGACCGTCAACGCGCTGGAGCCGTTCCAGAAAGGCGAAATCTTCGTCGACGGCACTTCGGTCGGCGCCAAGGGCACCAACCTGCCGAAGCTGCGTTCGCGCGTGGGCATGGTGTTCCAGAACTTCGAGCTGTTTCCGCACCTCTCGATTACCGAGAACCTGACGATTGCACAGCAGAAAGTGCTGGGCCGCTCGAAAGAAGAAGCCATGGCCAAGGGCCTGAAGTATCTGGATCGCGTGGGTCTGAAGGCGCACGCTGCCAAGTACCCGGGCCAACTGTCGGGCGGTCAGCAGCAGCGGGTGGCAATCGCCCGCGCGCTGTCGATGGACCCGATCTGCATGCTGTTCGACGAGCCGACCTCCGCGCTGGACCCCGAAATGGTCAACGAAGTGCTCGACGTGATGGTGGAACTGGCAAAGGAAGGCATGACCATGATGTGCGTGACTCACGAAATGGGTTTCGCGCGCAAGGTGGCCAACCGCGTGATCTTCATGGACCAGGGCCGCATCGTTGAAGACTGCGAGAAGGAAGAGTTCTTCGGCAACATCGACGCGCGTTCCGATCGCGCCAAGCAGTTCCTGTCGAAGATCCTGTCGCACTGAAAATCGCTTCACGATCCTACTGCGCGACCCGATCTTGGCCCTGCGATGCTCGCCGTACCCATGTACGGCTGCGCTTCTCGGACCAACCTCAGGCCGCTCGCTACGGATTGTGAACCGATTTAAGCGCCGGGTTGGAGGCAACAAAAAGCCGCTCTATCAGGAGCGGCTTTTTGTTGGGCGATGATCATGTCAGGTGCAAGCCGTATTGGCCGCGTTGGCGATCTGCACGGCTTCCGGAATCGGCACCTTGGTCGCCATCGTGGCTTGGCCCGATTCGAACATCAGCAGCTCGCCCGGGGCGAATTGCGTCCAGACTTCGTTGTCGGTGAGCGGCGCAGTGGCGATGACAGCCACCCGATCGGCGGGCGTGGTGTATTTGGCGAAGTCGATCGTCATGTCGGCGTCGATCAAATGCGCCGTCGAGAACGGCCACTGCCGCACGATGTAATACAGCCGCGTTGAGCAATGCGCGAACTGCGCCTGCCCGTTGCAGAGCAAGAAATTGAACACACCGTAGCGGGTGATTTCCTTGGTGATGTCGGACAGCGCGTAGAACAGCTCGTTAAGCGGCGGCTGCGACCCGGGAAAGCGCTTGCGCAGCGCCTGCATGATGAAACAGAAGGCGAGTTCGCTGTCGGTATCGCCCACGGGCTGGTAGACGCCCGAGAGAAACGGCGAGAAGTTCTTCAGGTCGCCGTTGTGCGCAAAGATCCAATGCCGGCCCCACAGCTCCCGCATGAAGGGGTGGCAGTTTTCCAGCCGCACCGTGCCCTGCGTCGCCTTGCGGATGTGCGAGATGACGTTCTTGGACTTGATCGGGTAGCGCTTGACCAGTTCCGCCACCGGCGAGGTGCCGGCCGACTGATTGTCGATGAACAGGCGGCAGGCCTTGTCCTCGAAAAAGGCGACGCCGAAGCCGTCGGCATGGTGGTCGGTGACGCCACCGCGCGCGGCGAACCCGGTGAACGAGAACGTCACATCGGTCGGTTCGGCGCAGTTCATGCCCAGCAGCTGGCACATGGTGGGGGAAAAGTCGGATGCAATAAAATGTTCATTATCCTGCCGGCCGCCGGGGGTGCCAAGCGCCTTCGTCTTCACGGCACCGCCCCTGGGGCCGGGCGTTGCGCACATGCCGCACGCCATGCGTCCAGACTACCTAAACCGGAAGCCATTCCCATGAAGCTCGACCGCACCGCCGCCCGCGCCCTCCTGCTGGAGAGCTACGCCGCCGCCGTGGGCGCGGCCGATCCGCTGAAAATCGTCGCTGACTTCCTCCCCCCGCCGCATGCCGTGGGCAAGACGCTCGTGGTCGGCGCCGGCAAGGCGGCTGCCTCGATGGCGCTGGCCGTCGAGCAGGCCTATGCCGGCCGCGCACAGATCGAAGGCCTGGTCGTCACGCGTTATGCGCATGGCCTGCCGACCGAGCACATCCGCGTTATCGAAGCCGGGCACCCGGTGCCGGACGAGGCGGGCGAACAGGCGGCGCAGGAAATCCTGGATCGGGTTTGCGCGCTCACCGAGCGCGACCGCCTGATCGTGCTGGTTTCGGGTGGCGGCTCCAGCCTGCTGTCCCTGCCTGCCGAAGGCATCCCGATGGCCGATCTGAAGGCCGTGACGCGGGAGTTGCTGCGCTGCGGCGCGCCGATCACCGACATGAACATCGTCCGCAAGCACCTGTCGCGCATCCAAGGCGGGCGGCTTGCGGCCGCATCCCGCGCGCCGGTCACGACACTGATCGTCTCGGACGTGGCAGGCGATGACCCGAGCGCCATTGCCAGCGGCCCGACCGTGCCGGATGCGAGCACTTACGCCGATGCGCTGGCCATCATCAAGCGTTGGGGCGCGCAGATACCCGATACCGTGCGCGCGCACCTCGAACGTGGCGCACGCGGCGAAATTGCCGAAACGCCCAAACCCGGCGACGCCTGCTTTGCACGCGTGACCAATCACGTCATCGCCACCGCGCAACAAAGCCTCCAAGCCGGTGCCCAGGTGTTTGCGACGCGCGGCATCCACACGGCCATCCTCGGCGACACGGTGACCGGCGAGGCGCGCGAGGTCGCCCAGGTGTATGGCGCGCTGGCGCGGCAGGTGCGCCAGCACGGCACCCCGTTTGTAGCGCCGGTAGCCCTCATCTCCGGTGGCGAATGCACGGTGACGATTCCGCCAGGCTTGACCGGTGGTCGTGGCGGGCGCTGCGCGGAGTTCCTCCTCTCGCTCGGCGTCACGCTCGAAGACATGGACAACGTCTACGCACTCGCCGCCGATACAGACGGCATCGACGGATCGGAGGACAATGCGGGTGCGCTGCTCGACCCCGAATCCATCGCCCGCGCTGCCGCCAACGGTGTCGGCGCACGCGCCGCGCTCGACGCACACGACGCCTACGGTTTCTTTGCAGCCGCCCATGACCTGATCGTCACGGGCCCGACACGCACCAACGTCAACGATTACCGCGTCATCCTCATTCTCTGATTCACGTTTTTGCCGACCGCTTTCGCACGCACCATGACCGACACTCTTACGATCGTCCGCCCCGATGACTGGCACCTGCACCTGCGCGACGGCGATGCGCTCGCCGATGTGGTGGGCGACACCGCGCGCCAGTTCGGCCGGGCGATCATCATGCCCAACCTCAAGCCGCCGGTGACCACGACTGCGCAGGCGCGGGCCTACCGCGAACGCATCCTTGCCGCGCTGCCCGCCGGCACGCAGTTCGAGCCGCTGATGACGCTGTACCTCACAGACAACACCTCGCCCGAGGTGATCCGGGAGGCCCGCGCCAGCGGTTTCATCCATGGCGTGAAGCTGTATCCGGCCGGCGCCACCACCAACAGCGATGCCGGCGTGACCGACCTGCGCCGCTGCGCCAAGACGCTCGAAGCGATGCAGGAAGTCGGCATGCCGCTGCTCGTGCACGGCGAGGTGACGGACCCGACCGTCGACATTTTCGACCGCGAGGCCGTGTTCATCGACACCGTGATGCTGCCGCTGCGCCGCGATTTTCCCACGCTGAAGGTCGTGTTCGAGCACATCACCACCAAGCACGCCGCCGAATACGTGCGCGATGCGGAAGGCCCGGTTGGCGCCACCATCACCGCGCATCATCTGCTGTACAACCGCAATGCGCTGTTCGTCGGCGGCATCCGCCCGCATTACTACTGCCTGCCGGTGCTCAAGCGTGAAACGCACCGCCTGGCGCTGGTGGCAGCGGCCACCTCGGGTCACCCCCGCTTCTTCCTCGGCACCGACAGCGCGCCGCACGCCAAGGGCGTCAAGGAACACGCCTGCGGCTGCGCCGGCTGCTACACCGCGCTGCACGCCATGGAGCTGTACGCCGAGGCCTTTGAAGACGCCAACGCACTCGACAAGCTCGAAGGGTTTGCGAGCCTCCACGGGCCGGACTTTTACGGCTTGCCGCGCAACGCCGGCACGCTCACGCTCACGCGCTCGCAATGGCAGCTTCCCGCCGAAGTCCCGTTCGGTGAGCAGACGCTGGTGCCACTGCGCGGCGGCGAGATGCTGCGCTGGAAGTCTGTCTGAGTTGCTGGCCGCTGATCTCGGTGCGATCGACTGGGGCCATCCGGCGTTCGCACCGCTCGCTGCAATCGGCGCGCCGATTGCAGACGCAATCTCACGGGGCGCCGATCTTCGCGACGCGCTGAACGCGCAGCCGGCGGCACAAGCGATCCGCACGTGCAGCGGCCATGCTCTGCGCTTCGTCCCGCAAGATGCACTGCCGGCCGGCATCGCTTACGAAGCACACATCGCCGCCACCGGCCAGGTGCCGACGCGGGACAATCTCCACGACTTTTTCAACGCCCTGATCTGGCTGCATTGGCCGCGTGCGAAGGCAGCACTCAACGCGCGCCAGGCGCGGGCGATTACGCAGGACGGGATTGGCGCGGCACGCGGCACCGTCCGCGATGCCGCCACGCTGTTCGACGAAAACGCCCTGATCTTCGTGCACACCGAAGACGCGCCGGAGCGCCGCCTGACCGGGTTCGACTGGCGTGGCTTATTCGTCGAGGGCAGGGCAGCGTGGGGCGCCACGTGCGCGGTTCTGCCCTTCGGCCATGCAGTCTTGGAAAAGCTGGTCGCGCCTTACAAGTCGATCACTGCGCATGCGTGGCCGGTACACGTGGCCGCGTTGCCGGCGGACCGCCTGTCGCTCGACGCTGCGCTGGCCGCGACGCTCCTGCACGCCGATCTCGCGCCGGGCAATTTCCGCCCGTTGCCCGTCATGGGGATCCCCGGGTGGTGCGATGCCAACGAAGACGCCGGCTTCTATCTGGACACGACAGTCTTTCGCCCGGGCCGGCGGCGATTCTTACCTGAACAGTGCTAGACTCGCGCCTCGCGAAGCGGACCAGACAACCGCTGCTTTCGCCGCCTCGTGCGAGCGGAAGGGGAGGAAAGTCCGGACTCCATAGAGCAGGGTGATGGCTAACGACCATCCACGGTGACGTGCGGAATAGGGCCACAGAGACGAGTCTTCGCCCCGGCTTCGGTCAGGGCGAAGGGTGAAACGCGGTAACCTCCACCCGGAGCAATCCCAAGTAAGCAGGCGATGAAGCGGCTCGCTGAGTCTGCGGGTAGGGAGCTTGAGCCGGCTGGCAACAGCCGGTCTAGAGGAATGGTTGTCACGCCGCTGGTTTCGGCCACGCGGCGCACAGAATCCGGCTTATCGGTCCGCTTCGCTTCTTATTCCGATGCCGTTGGCTGCGTGGCCAGGTCCACCAGTTCCAACGAGTGCGTAATCTCGGCCGTCTTGGCCAGCATGATCGACGCCGAGCAATACTTCTCGTGCGAAAGCTGCACCGCGCGCTCCACCGTTTCCCGTTTCAGATTGCGCCCCGTTACCGTGAAGGTGAAGTGGATGCGCGTGAAGACCTTGGGGTCGGTCTCGGCGCGGTCGGCGTGCAGCTTGACGCTGCAGCCCTGCACGTCCTGGCGACCCCGCTTCAGGATCAGCACCACGTCATAGGCTGTGCAGCCGCCGGTGCCCAGTAAGACCATTTCCATGGGGCGCGGTGCCAAATTGCGGCCACCCCCGTCCGGCGCACCATCCATCGTGACGAGGTGGCCGCTGCCGGTTTCCGCCAAAAAGGCCATGCCGTCCGGGCCGGTCCAGCTCACTGTGCAGTCCATGTCCAATCCTTGTGCAGAGGGTCGGCCAGCGCCGACGAAAAGCCACATTGTAGCCATCGGCCCTCGCACGCGTTGGCATGCCTAGGGTGAACGCGGCTTGACAGTGACGCCCGTGCGAAAAGGTGCAACCCGTCACTTGTGCGCCCAAATGGCGCCTGGATTTGAAGAATAGCTCTAGCGTAGGCTGACTGGGTTGGCGGGGATTGCTATCAAACTATTGATTTATAAAGGAAATATTTCATCATCGCTCACCTGATTCGTATTCCGTATTACGAAATGCAATTTCGTAGTGCAAATTTCCTTGCGCGTGCCCCAGAAGTAGATATAATTTGCACCATTGGATCGACTGATGGGGTGCAACCCACCAAGTTAACGATCAGCAGGTGTCTCCTCCACCCTCCTCCTTTGGTGGATTCAAACCCAAGCTTGATAGCTTGGGTTTTTTTTCGTCCACCCGACTCGAGCGCCCCTTTTTTTCTTGTGTCAAGAGGTCTGCGCGGGGTACAATCGAAATCTTTTCCGGATTGCCCGCGGAAAAGAAATCCAGAGAGCCCGCACCAACAAGCGGGAAGGCGGGCCGGCGATGACCTTGCATAAGGTTGCGCAGGCGTCCGCAAGACGATCCGTTCGTGAGCAGTCTGAACGCAAGTTCTCAGCGCGATACGGGTCCACTCGGGCACTGACTCAATATTTGGAAAAATCATGAAGACCTTTTCCGCAAAGCCCCATGAGGTGAAGCGCGATTGGTACGTGATTGACGCGACGGACAAGGTCCTCGGGCGTGTCGCCAGCGAAGTGGCACACCGACTGCGCGGCAAGCACAAGCCCGAATTCACTCCGCACGTCGATACCGGCGATTTCATCATCGTCATCAACGCAGCCAAGCTGCGCGTGACGGGCGCCAAGACGACCGACAAGAAGTACTATCGCCACTCGGGTTACCCGGGCGGTATCTACGAAACGACGTTTGGCAAGATGCAGCAGCGTTTCCCGGGCCGTGCCCTGGAAAAGGCTGTGAAGGGCATGCTGCCGAAGGGTCCGCTGGGCTACGCGATGATCAAGAAGCTGAAGGTTTACGCCGAAGGCTCGCATCCGCACGAAGCTCAGCAGCCGAAAGCGCTGGAAATCTAAGGGGCCTAATCCATGATCGGAAACTGGAACTATGGCACCGGCCGCCGCAAGAGCGCTGTGGCACGTGTCTTCATCAAGTCCGGCAAGGGCGACATCATCGTCAACGGCAAGGCCATCAACGAGTACTTCGCTCGTGAAACCTCGCTGATGATCGTGCGTCAGCCGCTGGAACTGACCAACCACGCAGCTACGTTCGACATCAAGGTGAACGTGGTCGGTGGCGGTGAAACCGGCCAAGCCGGTGCCGTGCGTCACGGCATCACCCGCGCCCTGATCGATTACGATGCAACGCTCAAGCCCGCCCTGTCGAAGGCCGGTCTGGTGACGCGCGATGCACGTGAAGTCGAGCGTAAGAAGGTTGGTCTGCGCAAGGCCCGCCGCGCCAAGCAGTTCTCGAAGCGTTAATCCGCTTCCACCTGCTTCAGCAAAGAACCACACCCTCGGGTGTGGTTTTTTGTTTTGAGCGTTCGAACTAAACGATGTGATGTTTTGGGCGCGTTGCTTACCCTTTGCAACAGCTCCGACATGTCCGCAGGACTACAATTCACACTTCGTTAGCGTTCGGCCCGTATGATGCAATCCGCTGTTTCTCCTAATCCGATTCTGATCCGCAAGACGGGTCAGGAGGTGCGCGCATGAAGGCGCGTCGCTTGTTGCGTCGCGCTTCCGTGCTCGCGCCGAACGTCACTGTCCGTTCGCGCCTGCCTTGGCCAGTAACAGTTTTGCTGGTCGCGGTCGTACTGGGGCTGGCGGCAGCCGCGGCGCTGTGGGCGTTCGAAGAAGGGCGCCGCCTGACCGGGCCGCACGATGCCGATTTGCGCGCAATGAATCGCGAGCTGGCTGCCAAGTTGGCCGCCGTGCAGGCCGAGCGCGACAAGCTTTCCGCATCGGCCGGCACGGTGGATGCCCGCCTGGGGATCGCCGAAGGTGCTCAGGCGCAGATGGCCGAGCAACTCAAGGCACTGGAGACTGAAAACGCTCAGTTGAAGGAGGATCTGGCGTTCTTTGACAGTCTGTTGCCCGCCCCCACCAATTCCGCTGGTATCTACGTGCGCAGCTTCCGCATCGCGCCGGATGAGGCGCAGCCGACGCGCATGCGGTTCCGGGTTCTGCTGATGCAGGGCGGCGGCAAGGCCTTCGCGCCGGTGTCCGAATTCGAGGGGCAGCTGGCGCTCACGCTTAACGTAGTGCAGGGTGGCAAACCTGCTACGATCGATTTCCCGGGCGCCGCAGCGAGCGGATCACCTGCGACCAGCGCCCGCGTCAAGCTCACGCACTACCAGCGCCTCGAGGGCTGGGTGGACGTGCCCCCCGGCGCCACGGTGCAATCGGTGATGGTGAAAGTGCTGCAGAACGGCAAGATCAAAGCGAGCCAGAGTTTTTCCATCTGACGACGGGCGTTGTCCTGTCGAGGATCCGTACACAGAGGAGTCGACGATGCTGTTTGGCAAAAAGAAAGGGCTAGCGATCGAAACGCTACTGGGTGCCCGTACCAAGCTGGAGGGGGATCTGCGTTTCTCGGGCGGTCTGCGGATTGATGGCGAGATCAAGGGCAACATCTACGGCGATCCTGACAAGCCCAGCATGTTGGTGATTACCGACAGTGCGCGTGTCGAGGGGGAGGTGCACGTCGGCCATCTGATCCTGAACGGGACGGTGGTTGGCCCGGTGCACGTGGCGGAGCTGCTGGAACTGCAGCCGAAGGCGCGCATTGAGGGCAACGTGCAGTATGCGGCGCTGGAAATGCACCAGGGCGCAGTCGTCATGGGCACGCTGACGCACGCGGCGCCTGGCGATGTGAAGCTGCTGCCCAACCTCAAGCTGGCCTCCAACCAGGATTGATCACATCCCGCGCCGGCCGTTGCTGGCGCACCGCACAATGCCCACTTGAAACGCGGGGCTTCGGCACGATTTGCAGCTTGCGCTTAAAATACAGGCAAGTTTCAGACGTTCCCACAGGAGATTTTCATGAACGCAGTCGCGCAGGCAGCCACGCCCGATGTGAACGAGGTTCCGGCTCCGCTGGTCTTTACAGACAGCGCTGCGGACAAGGTCAAGCAACTGATTGAAGAAGAAGGTAACCCAGAGTTGAAGCTGCGCGTGTTCGTGCAAGGCGGCGGGTGCTCGGGTTTCCAGTATGGCTTCACCTTTGACGAAGAGACCAACGAAGACGATACGACCATGACGAAGAATGGCGTCTCGCTCTTGATCGACTCGATGAGCTACCAATACCTGGTGGGCGCCGAGATCGACTACAAGGAAGACATCAACGGCGCGCAGTTCGTCATCAAGAACCCGAATGCTTCGACCACGTGTGGTTGCGGTTCGTCGTTCTCGGTCTGACGCCATATCGCTGTAAAAGAAAAAGCGCACTTCGGTGCGCTTTTTTGTTGGCTGCAGATTGGGGCTCAAGCCGGGTAGATCGCGCCGAGGATGCGACCGCCCGATGCGCCGGTCGCGGTGTGCAGATTGCCGTGGGCGCGGAGCACGCACTGGCGCGCGAGCCACGCGAATGCGAGCGCCTCCACGTGATGTGCGGGCACACCGAACACCTCCGTCGGAGCGACTTGCACCCCCGGTAATTGCTGCGCGATGCGTGCCATCAGCGCGCCGTTGCGGGCGCCACCACCACAGACCAGTAGTGACGCCGCCTGTGGCGCATGGGTACGTACGGCATCGGTGATGGTGTCGGCCGTGAGCGCGAGCAGCGTGGCTTGAACATCCTCGGGGCGCGCGGTGTTCAGCGCATCGCCGAGGATTTGTTGCAGCCATGCCGGGTTGAACAGGTCGCGGCCGGTGCTCTTGGGCGGCAGCGCCGCGAAGAACGGTTCAGCCTTCAAGCGCACAAGGAGCATCTCGTCGACGTGTCCGCTGCGGGCCCAGGCGCCGTCGGCGTCGTAGCGGGTATCGCGGTGCATGTGAACCCAATAGTCCATCAGCGCGTTGCCCGGGCCGCAGTCGAAGCCAAGTACGGCGTCGCGCGCGTTGGAGGCCTGCGGCGGCAAGATCGTGAGGTTGGCGATGCCGCCAATGTTGCAGACCACTCGCCACGCATCGGGCAGGCCGAACAGCGCGCGATGCAGTGCCGGAACGAGGGGGGCGCCTTGGCCGCCGGCGGCGATGTCGCGACTGCGAAAATCGGCAATGACATCGATGCCGGTGCGCTCGGCCAACACCGCCGGGTGCTGCGTTTGGCGCGTGTAGCCGATGCCATCGTGGGTGCCGGGCTGATGACGGATGGTCTGCCCGTGCGCGCCGATGGCCCGCACGTCCTGCGCGGCCAGGCCGGTTGCGGCAAGCAGTCGGGCAACGCAGTCGGCGTAGGCCATGGCCAGCGCATTGGCGGCCAGCGCCTCACGATGGATCTCGTCGTGGCCGGCGTGTTGCAGGTCCAGGAAGCGCTGGCGCAACTCGGGCGAGAAGGGCACGTACGCGTCGGCGAGGACGGTCGGGGTTTCGCCGGAAAAGTCCGCCAGTACGCCATCGACGCCATCCAGGCTGGTGCCCGACATGAGGCCGATGTAGCGATCGGTAGAGAGTGCGGTGTGGTTCGGATGGCTCATGCGCGACAGCTTACCAGCGCAATGGCAGGCCAAATGGACACATCACGGTAAAATCCCCGGATCGCGCGGCCGGCACGCTTCGATTGATGTCGGCCATCGTGCACGCACCTTTTCCCTGATTGTTGATCCGTTCGCGCCGTTTTCCCTGTGCGGCGCGGTGACCTTTCCTTTTGCCATGACTGCATTTGCCACTTCCGCCGCTTCCGACAACGCCACGCCGGGCAAACCCAAGTATCCGGTCACCCCGGAGGTGGCGCACGCGATGGAAGTGTCGCTGCGCGGCTGCGACGAATTGCTGATCGCTGCCGAGTGGGAGCAGAAGCTGGCCAAGAGCGCCGCGACAGGTGTGCCGCTGCGCATCAAGCTGGGCCTGGATCCCACGGCGCCTGACATCCACATCGGCCACACGGTGGTGCTCAACAAGATGCGCCAGTTGCAGGATCTGGGCCACCAAGTGATTTTCCTGATCGGCGACTTCACGTCGACCATTGGTGACCCGTCCGGCCGCAACGCCACGCGCCCGCCGCTCACGCGCGAGCAGATCGAGACCAACGCGCAGACGTACTACCGCCAGGCCAGCATGGTTCTGGACCCGAGCAAGACCGAGATCCGCTACAACAGCGAGTGGTGCGACCCGCTGGGCGCGCGCGGCATCATCCAGCTCGCCGCCAAGTACACCGTCGCCCGCATGATGGAGCGCGATGACTTCACCAAGCGCTACAAGGCCGGCGTGCCGATCTCGGTGCACGAATTCCTTTACCCGCTGATGCAGGGCTACGACTCGGTCGCGCTCAAGTCCGATCTGGAACTGGGCGGCACCGACCAGAAGTTCAACCTGCTGGTCGGCCGCGAACTGCAGAAGGAATACGGCCAGGAGCCGCAGTGCATCCTGACGATGCCGCTGCTGGTGGGCCTGGACGGCGTCGAGAAGATGTCCAAGTCCAAGGGCAACTACGTCGGTATCAGTGAGGCGCCCAACGAGATGTTCGGCAAGCTGATGAGCATCTCCGACGACCTGATGTGGACGTACTACACGCTGCTGTCGTTCCGCCCCCTGGCCGAGATCGACCTGATGAAGCAAGAGATCGCGCTGGGCCGCAACCCGCGCGATTGCAAGGTGATGCTGGCGCAGGAGATCGTTGCGCGCTTCCACAGCCAGGCGGACGCCGAACGCGCCCTGGAAGACTTCAACCACCGCGCACGCGGCGGTGTGCCGGACGACATTCCGCAGATCGAGCTGTCGGGCGCACCACTGGGTATTGCACAACTGCTGAAGCAGGCTGGGCTCTGCCCGTCCACGTCGGACGCCAACCGCAACATCGAGCAGGGCGGCGTGAAGATCGACGGTACCGTCGTCAGCGACAAGGGCCTGAAGGTGGAAGCCGGCACCTTCGTGATGCAGGTCGGCAAGCGTCGCTTCGCGCGCGTGGTGCTGAAGTGATTGGCCTGATCCAGCGTGTGTCCGAGGCGGCGGTCCGTGTGGACGGCCGCGTCGTCGGCGAGATCGGACCGGGGCTGCTCGCGCTTGTCTGTGCGGAGCGCGGTGACACCGCTGCAGAGGCCGATCGTCTGCTCGAGAAGCTGCTGAACTACCGCGTCTTCTCCGACGCGCAGGGCAAGATGAACCTGCCCGTGCGCAACATCGACGGCAACGGGCAGGCGGGCGGCTTGCTGGTCGTATCGCAGTTCACGCTGGCGGCCGATACCAAGTCTGGCACACGGCCGAGCTTCACGCCCGCTGCTGCGCCGGAAGATGGGCGCCGCCTGTACGAACACTTCGTGGCGCGCGCGCGTGCCCAGCATCCCATCGTGGCAACCGGCGAGTTTGGCGCCGACATGAAGGTGTCGCTCGTCAACGATGGCCCGGTCACGTTCTGGCTGCAGATTGCGCCGCAAGCCGCTGCATCTGTTGCCAAGACTGCCGCGCCGGAAGCGGCCAAATCTGTCTGATTCGTCCAGGAACCCTGAGATGCCACGCGCCGCCGCCATCCCCCTGCCGATGCTGCAGATCACCCACATCGTGCTCATCCGCCACGGCGAGACCGACTGGAACCGTGAACGGCGCCTGCAAGGCCAACTCGACGTGCCGCTGAACACGCAGGGGCTGGAGCAGGCTGCGCAGTTGGGCAAGGCACTCGCGCGCGAGCGGTTCGATGCGGTCTATGCGAGCGATCTGTCGCGCGCCAAGCAGACGGCGCGGGCGCTGGCAGATGAAGTGGGCGTGCCCGTGCGCGACGACGCCGGTTTGCGCGAGCGCTGCTACGGCCAGTTCGAAGGCCTGACCTACGCCGAAGTTGCCGCACGGCATCCCGCCGACTTTGATGCCTGGCAGAACCGCGTGCCCGAATTCGCCCCGCCCGGCGGCGAGACCCTCACTGAATTCCACGAACGTGCGGTCGAGACTGCGCTCCGGCTGATCCGTCGCCACCCCGGCGAGCGCATCGCGCTGGTCAGCCACGGCGGCGTGCTCGATTGCCTGTACCGCCACGCCAACGCCATGACGCTCACCGAGCCGCGCCAGCACGAGCTGCGCAACGCGAGCATCAACCGGCTTTCATCCGATGGTCATCAACTGACCGTGCTGCAATGGGGGGATGTCGCGCACCTGGATTTGCTGGTGCTCGACGAAGTGGACCGCCGCGTTCCTTAAACCTTCAGCCGGAACGGCGTGAAATTGGTGTCGCGGTCGTAGTAATCCTCGTTTTCCGCACGCTTGAGGAAGGCGACGACGCGGTAGGTGAGCGGCGTTGCGACGATTTCCCAGCCGGTCTTGAGGATGTATTGCGCGATGGCCACGCGCAGCACCTGTTCATGCGGCCAGATGCCGTAGAAGGCGATCACGTAGAACAGCGACGAATCGACCGCCTCGCCCACCACGGTGGATCCGACGATGCGCGTCCACAGCCATTTTCCTTCCGTCGCGATCTTCATCTTCGCCAGCGTGTAGCTGTTGGCGAAGCTGCCGCACCAGAACGCAATGAGCGACCCGGCGACGATGCGCGGCGTGTTGCCGAACACGTCGTTCAGGCTCTTCTGATAACCGGCCATGAAGGGCGCCACCGGCAGCGCCAGCACGACCAGCGACATGAACGACGCAAAGATCAGTGCGGCAAAGCCCGCCCACACCACGCGCCGATCACGCCCGTAACCGTACACCTCGGTGAGGATGTCGCCGAAGATGTAGGAAATTGGAAAGAACAGCACGCCAGCGCCGAAGGTGACCGATCCGAGCACCGGTAACGTGACCTGCGCCGCCTTGGACGCGCCGATCAGGTTCGAGCACAGCAGCACTGTGACGAAGGCCGCCATGATGAAGTCGTAGTATCGGAACGTGCGATTCGGGTGGTGCGGGGCGGCAGACATGTCGGGGTGCGCGGAGGTTATTGGTTGTCGTCCCAGAGGTCCCGCACCGGGCCGCTCTTCGGAGCGCCCAGCCCGAAGTGCTGGTATGCCGAAGCCGTGGCCACGCGGCCGCGTGGCGTGCGCTGCAGGTAGCCTTGCTGGATCAGGTAGGGCTCGAGCACGTCTTCAATGGTGTCGCGCTCTTCGCCGATGGCGGCTGCCAGGTTGTCGATGCCGACCGGCCCGCCATTGAACTTGTGCAGGATCGCTTCGAGCAGTTTGCGGTCCATCAGGTCGAAGCCGACCGCATCCACGTCGAGCATGGCGAGGGCGGCATCGGCGACTTCGCGGGTGATGATGCCGTCGGCCTTGACTTCGGCGAAGTCGCGCACGCGGCGCAGCAGGCGGTTGGCGATACGGGGCGTGCCGCGCGAGCGCTTCGCAATTTCAAGCGCGCCTTCGTCCACGATGTGGGCGTTCAGCAGCCCCGACGAGCGCGTGACGATCTTCGCCAGTTCGGCCGGTGTATAGAACTCCAGACGCGCGACGATCCCGAAGCGATCACGCAGCGGGTTGGTCAGCATGCCGGCGCGCGTCGTGGCGCCCACGAGCGTAAAGGGCTGCAGATCGAGCTTGACCGAGCGCGCCGCCGGGCCCTCGCCGATCATGATGTCGATCTGGTAGTCCTCCAGCGCCGGGTACAGGATTTCTTCCACCACGGGCGAGAGCCGATGAATCTCGTCGATGAAGAGGACGTCGTTGGCTTCGAGGTTCGTGAGCAGCGCGGCCAGATCGCCCGGGCGCTCCAGCACGGGGCCGGAAGTCTGGCGCAGGTTGACGCCCATTTCGCGCGCGATGATGTGCGCCAGCGTCGTCTTGCCGAGGCCCGGCGGCCCGAACAGCAGCACGTGGTCCAGCGCTTCGCTGCGGTTCTTGGCCGCGGTCATGAAGATGTCGAGCTGGCCGCGCACCTTTTCCTGGCCGACGTATTCGTCGAGCAGCTTGGGGCGCAGCGCCCGCTCGAACGCCTCCTCATTGGGGGAGGCGGGGGAGGCTGAGATGATGCGCTCAGCAGAGACAGCCTTGGCGGCGAGCTTGTCGGTTTCGATCATGACGGGCAGACGGCGCCGGGAAGGCGCGAGCAGGCCATTCTACCGTCTTGCCGCGCCGCGGGCTTCAGCCTTTGGATAGCGCCTTGAGCGCCAGCTTGATCCCCTCGGATACGCCCGTGCCGGCCGGCACCTGCTTGATGGCGAGCGCCGCTTCCTTGTCGGAATACCCTAGTGCCAGCAGGGCGTTGAGCACGTCGACCGCGTCGTCCGAGACGGCGGGGCCGCCGGGCACCGTACCCAGGTCGGCGCCGAGCTTGCCCTTGAGTTCGAGCAGCAGGCGCTCGGCCGTCTTCTTACCGATGCCCGGGATGCGCGTCAGCCGCCCGGCTTCCTGCAGCGTGACGGCCTGCGCGAGTTCGGCCACCGACATACCCGACAGCACCGCCAGCGCGATGCGGGCGCCGATGCCCGAAATCTTGATGAGCTGGCGGAAGGTTTCACGTTCGGCGGCGGTGCCGAAACCGTAGAGCAGGTGCGCATCCTCGCGCACGATCTGCTGCGTGAGCAGGACGACCTTCTCGCCGGTGGCGGGGAGGTTGTAGAAGGTGCTCATCGGCACGTCGATTTCGTAGCCGACGCCGTGGCAATCGACCAGCAGGTGCGGCGGGTTCTTTTCGATCAGCGTCCCGGCGATGCGTCCGATCATGGGTGGGGTTCCTCCTCCAAAACGGGACGCAGTGTAGCCCAAACCTACTGCGCGGCCCGATCCAGGCTCGGCCGCTCGCTACGGTTCCGATGCGCGAAGACTAGCGCTTGAAGGTCGACACGGCTTGCCGCCCCACCGCCGGATCGTCGGTAAAGAAGCCATCGACCCCCGCGCGCAGGAACGCCTGGATCTCCGCGATCGAGCCGTTGACGTTGCGCGTGTTGTCCGCACCGCTGCGCAGCGACGGCGGCAGGAAGGTGTTCTCGGGGCGGAACGTATATGGATGGACCACCAGCCCGGCGTTGTGCGCGTTGCGGATCAGGTCGGTCGGATCGGTCAGCTTGCCGTTCGCATCCAGGCCCATGATGCTGCTCTTGTCCGGGCCGACGCCGTTGGCGTATCCGGCGATGTCGCGCATGCCTTGGCTCGTCATCATGTCGCCGAAGGTACGGCTGTCTTTGGCGACCACAAAATCGTAGGGCTGTCGGCCGGATGTGCCCATCAGCTGCACGAGTTTCCAGTTCGGTTGGCTGCCGCCGATCTTGTTGCGAATGGCCTTGAGATTGGCCACCTCGAACGACTGGATGTAGACCGTCGTGCGGCTGGCCGTGAACGCGTCACGGCGCAGGCCGTCGATCAGCCGGTCTTCCAGCGGCAGGCCGATCGACTGGAAGTACGTCGGGTGCTTCGTCTCCGGATAGATGCCGATGTTGCGGCCGAGCTTGGCGGATTGGTCCCGCGCCAGCGCGATGATCTCGTCGAGTGTGGGGATGTCGAACTGGTCGTTGTAGGCGACGTTGTCGGGGCGGATGCTCGGGATGCGTTCGCGTGCGCGCAGCGTTTTCAATTCGCCAAGCGTGAAGTCTTCGGTGAACCAGCCCGTGACGCTCTGGCCGTCGATCGTCTTGGTGGTCCTGCGGCCGGAAAACGCGGCCACGTCGGCCACGTTGGTCGTGCCGGAGATTTCGTTCTCGTGGCGCGCAACCAGCACGCCGTCTTTGGTGGAGACGAGATCCGGCTCGATGATGTCGGCGCCGTCGTCGATGGCTTTCTGGTACGAGGCCAGCGTGTGTTCCGGCCGCAATGCGGAGGCACCGCGATGGCCGATCACCTGGAGGGTGGCGATGGGCGTGGTGTTGCCACCGCCACCGCTGCCGTGGTGGTACTCCAGCCGGCAGGCGGAGAGGGCGACGGACGTACTCAAGATCAGCAGGGTCGGCAGGATGAGGCGGCGAGGCATCGGAGGCTCCTGAAGACGGGTACCCGCATGGTAGTCGCCGTGCCTGGATGCTGCTACCCCGCCGGCTTTGAGAATCCTGTCAGCCGACGAGGCGGCCGCGCCGCACGCGCAGCCCCTTTTGCGCAAGCTGCGGCGCCAGACCAGCCATGGCGGCCAGCGTCTCGCCGCCGTGCGCATGGCAGATCGCCACGCCCAGCGCGTCGGACGCATCGGCGCCCGGTCTGCCTGCGAGGTTGAGCAAGCGCACGACCATTTCCTGCACCTGGTCCTTGTTGGCGCGGCCATAGCCGACCACGGCCTGCTTCAGTTGCAGCGCGGTGTACTCGAACACCGGCAGGTTGCCGCTCATCAGGCCGCAGATCACCGCGCCGCGGGCCTGGCCCAGCAGCAGCGTCGATTGCGGGTTGACGTTGACGAACACCTTTTCGATGGAAGCGCAGTCCGGCCGGTAGGTGCTCACCAGTTCGGAGACACCGTCATACAGCGTCTTCAGACGGCTGGGCAGGTCGGCATTGCCATTGCTCTTGATCGTGCCCGAGGCCACGTAGACGAGCTTGTGCCCGTGCCGTTCGAGCACGCCGAAACCCGTGGTGCGAAGGCCGGGATCGATGCCGAGAATGCGCATGAAATGGAGCGGAGCAGAAAAGAAAAACGGGGCAGGCGCCAGTCTACGCCTTGCCCCGCTGATCGGTCGAACGACCGGGCCGTTTAGTGGCGGAAGTGGCGGGTGCCGGTGAAGATCATCGCCACGTTGCGCTCGTCGGCGGCGGCGATCACTTCATTGTCGCGTACCGAGCCGCCTGGCTGGATCACGCAGGAGGCGCCAGCATCGACCACCACGTCCAGGCCATCGCGGAACGGGAAGAACGCATCCGATGCCACAGCCGAACCGGCCAGCGTCAGGCCGGCGTTCTGCGCCTTGATGCTGGCGATGCGGGCCGAGTCCACACGGCTCATCTGGCCGGCGCCCACGCCCAGCGTCATGCCGCCGCCGCAGAAGACGATGGCGTTGGACTTGACGAACTTGGCGACGCGCCAGGCGAACATCAGATCGTCCATTTCCTTCGGCGTGGGGTGGCGCTTGGTCACCACGCGCAGCTCGCTCGGCTGCACGTTCTTGGCGTCCGGGCTCTGCACCAGCAGGCCGCCGCCAACGCGCTTGAAGTCGTATGCGTTCACGCCCGCATTTGCCCCATTCGCCAGCGGAATCTCCAGCACACGGACGTTCTGCTTGGCGGCGAACACCGAACGTGCGCCTTCCGAGAAGCCCGGGGCGATCAGCACTTCTACGAACTGTTTAGCCACCACCTGTGCGGCCGCATCATCCAGCGGCACGTTGAAGGCGATGATGCCGCCGAAGGCCGAGGTGGAGTCGGTCTTGAACGCCTTCTCATACGCCTCTTGCGCGGTGACGCCGATGGCCACGCCGCACGGGTTGGCATGCTTGATGATGACGCAGGCGGCGCCCTTGGCGGGGTCGAACGACTTCACGCATTCCCACGCCGCATCGGCGTCGGCGATGTTGTTGTACGACAGCTCCTTGCCCTGCAGTTGCGTGTAGTTGGCGAGCGCGCCGTCGACGGCCTTCAGGTCGCGATAGAACGCGGCGGATTGGTGCGGGTTCTCGCCGTAGCGCATTTCCTGCACCTTGTCGAAGGCCAGGTTCAGCGTTTGCGGATAGGCGCTGCGCGTGCTGTGCGACTTGTCGGCGCCGAGGCTCGTCAGGTAGTTGGTGATCGCGCCGTCGTACTGCGCGGTGTGCGCGAACACCTTCTTGGCCAGCATGAAGTTGGTCTCGTAGCCGACCGTGTTGTTGTTGGCTTGCATTTCGGCCAGCACGGTGGCGTAGTCGGCCGGATCGACGATCACCGTCACGTCGCGATGGTTCTTGGCCGCCGAGCGCAGCATGGTCGGGCCGCCGATGTCGATGTTCTCGATGGCGTCGGCCAGCGTGCATTCGTCCTTGGCCACCGTCTGCTGGAACGGGTACAGGTTCACCACCAGTAGGTCGATGATCGGGATGCTGTGTTCGGACAGTGCGGCCATGTGCTCAGGCAGGTCGCGGCGGGCCAGGATGCCGCCGTGCACCTTCGGGTGCAGCGTCTTGACGCGGCCGTCGAGCATTTCCGGGAAGCCGGTGTAGTCCGCCACTTCCGTCACGGGCAGGCCGGATTCGGCGAGCAGCTTGGCGGTGCCGCCGGTGGAGAGGAGCTTGACGCCGCGCTCGTGCAGGGCACGGGCAAAGTCGACGATGCCGGTCTTGTCGGAAACGGAAAGCAGGGCTTGCTGGATCATGGTGGAAACGCCGGTGGGCGGGTGTGGCGCTGGGTTTGCCGAACTGGCAGAAGGCGCCGTCAGAAGGGAAATCGGTTCAAAGGCCGGCCCGCAACCTCAGATGAGGCCGTGCTGCTGCAACTTCTTGCGCAGCGTATTGCGGTTGATGCCGAGGTAGTCGGCCGCCTGCGACTGGTTGTTGGAAGCCCATTCCATCACGGTTTCCAGCAGCGGCCGCTCGATGGCCTGCAGCACCATGTCGTAGACGTTGGACGGGTTTTCGCCGTCCAGGTCACGGTAATACGCATCCAGGCTGTCGCGGATGCAACGTTCGATCGGGTTGCGGCTCATGCGGCAAGCAGTTCCTTGTTGTTGTCGTTGTTGCCCGTCGTGGGGTGGTCGCCACCGGTTGCCTGGTCTTCGTAGACCAGCCGGTCGGACAGCGCACGCTGCTCGTCGAAGAACGCGTTGACGGCGGCCAGCTGGGCCACTGTGTCCTCGATGGTGTTCATGCGGTGGCGGAACAGGTTGGCCCCCGCCAACCCGCGCGTGTACCAGGCGATGTGCTTGCGTGCGGTGCGCACGCCGGTGTATTCGCCATAGAACGCGTAGTGCTCTTCCAGATGCGCGTTCATGATGCCGCGAATCTCTTCCACTTCCGGCGTGGGCAGCAGCGTGCCGGTCTGCAGGAAATGCTCGATCTCGCGGAACAGCCACGGGCGCCCCTGCGCCGCGCGGCCGATCATGATGGCGTCGGCGCCGGTCACGGCCAGCACGTGCTTGGCCTTGGCCGGTGTGGTGATATCGCCATTGGCCACTACCGGAATGCGCACCGACGCCTTGACCGCGGCGATGGTGTCGTATTCCGCTTCACCGTGGTACAGATCGGCACGCGTGCGGCCGTGCACGGTCAACATGCTGATGCCCGCATCCTGCGCAACGCGCGCTACGGTGAGGGCATTTCGGTGTTCGCGGTCCCAACCGGTGCGGATCTTCAGCGTCACCGGCACGCGATCGCCCACCGCACCGACCACGGCCTCGACAATGCGCTGGACCAGCGGCTCGTTCTGCAGCAGGGCAGAACCGGCGGCCACATTGCACACCTTCTTGGCGGGGCAGCCCATGTTGATGTCGATGATCTGCGCGCCGCGATCGACGTTGTAGCGCGCGGCCTCGGCCATCATCATCGGCTCGGCGCCGGCAATCTGCACGGCGATCGGCTCGACCTCGCCCGTGTGGTTGGCGCGCCGCATCGTCTTCTCGCTTTTCCACAACTGCGCGTTGGACGCGACCATCTCGGACACCGCATAGCCCGCGCCCAGCCGTTTGCACAGCTGACGGAACGGGCGGTCCGTCACGCCCGCCATGGGGGCGACGAACAGGTTGTTGCGAAGGGTATGCGGTCCGATCTGCAAGGCTGTCGAGAAAGACGCGGCTGAAAGAAACGAAAAATCACCCCTTCCGCCCAGAGTCGAATGACGATCGGGCGGAGCAACGGGAGTGAAAAATGCGAGGACGGGATTTTACCGCCAAACCGCCGGATTGCCTAAATGTTGTGCACAAACTATGCGGCAGTGCAGTCGGCGGCCGGGTTCTTGCCGTGGCTGGCGCTAGCGGAACCGTTGCAGGCCGTAGGGGCGGCCGTCGATGAAAGGCGTGCGCTCGCTGACCAGATCGGCGATGAGTCGGGCGGTGCCTGGCGCGCCTGTCATGCCCAGGTGGCCGTGCCCGAACGCGAAGAACACGTTGCGGTAGCGCTCCGAGCGGTCGATCACGGGCAGGCTGTCGGGTAGAGAGGGCCGATGGCCCATCCATTGGCTGTCGTCCGTAAAGCCGAGGCCGGGGAAGAGCTGCTGGCCCTGTCGCATGAGGATGCGGGCGCGGCGGTAGTCGGGCGCAGCGTCCAACCCGCCGATCTCCACGGTGCCAGCAATGCGCAGGCCGCCTTCCATGGGCGTCGCGATGAACTTGCGCTCGCAATCCATGATTGGCCGTGAAGGCTGCACGCTGGGCGCGCGCAGCGTGGCGTGATAGCCGCGTTCCGTGTCGAGCGGAATGCGGATGCTGGTGAGCTTTGCGCCCAGCCGCATCGACCACGCACCCGCGCACAGCACCAGCTTCGACAGGGGCAGCGTGCCGCAATCGGTGTGCAGCCGCGTCGGACCGCCGTAGTCGCTTCGGCCGAACTCCACGTCCAGCACCTTGCGGCGCAGGAACGTGCCGCCCGCCGCCATGAAGTTGGCTGCCAGCGTCTTGACCAGCCGTTCCGGATTCACCGTGAAGCCGTTGTCGGGCAGCAGCAGACCGGATTGGATGTCGGCGGCCAGTGCAGGTTCCAGTTCGCGCGCTTCACCAGCGCTCAGGGCTTGCGAGCGCACGCCGGTGGCATCGCGAATGGACTGCGCCAGCACATCGCCCGACGAACGCGCCAGCGTGCGCCACACATACAGGTGGCCCGTCTGGCGGATGAGGCCGTCATATTGCGCGGCGTCGAGCAGGTTGCGATAGCCGGGAAAGGTCGCGCTGAAGAGACTCGCCAGCGGCTGCGCCGTCGCACGGGCCTGCGCTTCATTGCCGGCGAGCACCCATTGCAGCAGCCACGGCAGCGCGCGCGGCAGATAGGGCCAACGCACCGTCAGCGGTCCCATCGGATCGGCCAGCCATTTCGGTACCTGCTTGAGCATGCCCGGCAGCGCCATCGGCACGACCGACGCCACGCTCAGGCAGCCTGCGTTGCCGAACGAGCAACCCTCGCCAATGCCGGCCTGATCGAGCAGCGTGACTTGATGGCCATCACGTTGCAATTGCAGGGCGCACGCCGTGCCGACAATGCCGGCGCCAATCACGGTGATCTGGTGGCGATCGCCGGCAGCGCAGCCCTCGGGTGTTGCCACGCGTTAGCCCCGCTGCCCGAACATCATTTGCCGCGCCAGGCCGTGCTTGAGCGGCGGCAGGCATTCCAGCAGCGTGAGGGCGGCGCCGCGCAGGTGGCCAAACGGCCGGCCGGGCACGGCAAACGCACGCGGTAGCAAATCGGTCAGACCGATGGTGACGGCGCGGTCGAACGCGCGTTCGCGGGCGAAGCGGGCGAGGGTGGCTGCCGTGGCCCCCTCCCGAAGCGCGCGCGCCATCTCGAACGCATCGCGCAGGCCGAGGTTGAAACCCTGGCCCGCCACCGGGTGAATCGTCTGCGCGGCATTGCCGATGGCGGCGACACGGCGGTCGACCGGAATGCGCTGAGCGTGCAGCCCAAGCGCGAATGTGTGGCGCGGACTGGCGTGGGTGAAGCGGCCCATGCGCTCACCGAAGGCAGCGCCCAACTCAGCGAGGAAGGCGTCGTCGGGCAAGGCTGCGCGTCGGCGCGCTTCGTCGGGCGCGCAGCACCAGACGAGCGCGTAGCCGGGACCGTGCGCATCATCCTGCGGCAACAACGCGAGCGGGCCTTCGGGCGTGAAGCGCTCCCACGCCCAGCCTTCCAGCGGGGCGCTGCAGCGCACGTGCGCGACGATGGCGGTCTGGCCGTAATCGCGCCGCCGCGCCTGTGCAATGCCGCGTTGCTGCTTGCGTGCGTCGTCAAACAAGCCGCCTTCGGCCTGGATGACGACTTCGGTTTCGATGGCCAGCGGATGGCGCCCCTCGCGCAGCGCCCGCACGCGTGCCGGGGCCACCGTGCCGTCGGCGCGCGGCAGTTGCTCGACGCGCTCCACGGGCGTGTGGTCGTAGCGGGTGAGGCGCATCGGGTAGCGTGCCACCAGCGTGGCGAGTGCGGCGTTGAGCGCGGCGCTCAGGTCGCCGTATTGCACGACGTGTCCGAGCGCGGGGACGTCGTAGTCTTCGCGGCGGATATGCGCCTGCCCGAAGTGGCCGCGCTGCGAGACGTGGATGTGCGTGATGGGCGTGGCGCGCGTGGGCCAGCCGCCAATCTCCTGCAGCAGCACGCGCGAGCCGTGCGACAGGGCCAGCGCGCGCGGGTCTCGCGCGGCGGCTTCAGCATCGCGCGCATCGAACAGGGCGATGCGCCAGTCGGTGTCGCGCAGCAACCAGTTCGCCAGCGCCAGCCCGACGGGGCCTGCGCCGACGATGGCGACGTCGAACTCCGGCGCGGCGCTGTTCGCTGTGATGCTCCCGGTCATGCGCGGCTCCGCATCACCAGTTCGATTTCGTCTGGGGCCACCGGCACGTCGCGCGTGATGATTTCGCACCCTTCGGGCGTGACGATGGCGTCGTCTTCAATGCGGATGCCGATGTGCCAATACTGTTCCGGCACGCCGGGCGCGGGGCGCACGTAGATCCCGGGTTCGACGGTCAGCACCATGCCGGCTTCCAGCGGGCGCCACGGGCGTTCGCCTTCAGCCGGGGCAACGGTGCCGGGCGTGCGGTATTCCCCCACGTCGTGCACGTCCATGCCGAGCCAGTGGCCGGTGCGGTGCATGTAGAACTGACGGTATTGGCCGCCGGCGATCACGTCATCGAGCGTGCCGACCTTGTTTGCGTCGAGCAGGCCGGTGTCGAGCATGCCTTGCGCCAGCACGCGGGTGGCGGCATCGTGCGGCACGTTGTAAGGCACGCCGGGGCGCGTCTGCGCAAGGGCGGCTTCCTGCGCGGCCACCACCAGCGCATACAGTTCGCGTTGCGGGCCGGTGAAGCGGCCATTGACCGGGAACGTGCGGGTGATGTCTGACGCGTAGCCATCCAGTTCACAGCCGGCATCGATCAGGCAGAGATCGCCGTCGCGCAGTTCTGCATTGCCGGCGCGGTAGTGCAGTACGCACGCGTTCGGGCCCGTCGCCACGATGGAGTTGTAGGCAACGCTCTGCGCGCCGTGGCGGCGGAATTCGTATAGCAGTTCCGCTTCGAGATGGTATTCACGCAGCCCGGCACGCGACGCCTGCATGGCGCGCACGTGCGCCCCGGCAGAGATGCGTCCGGCACGGCGCATGATGTCGAGTTCGCTTGCGTCCTTGAACAGCCGCATCTCATCGAGGATGGCGCGCACGTCCAGGGCTTGGTGCGGCGACGACACCCCCGCGCGGCCTTGCATGCGCACTGCATCGAGCCAGCGGCGCATGCGGCGGTCGAACGCGCTGCTCTCGGCGAGCGGATAGGCCACGGCACCGGCATTGGCGAGCAACTTGGGCAGCGTCGCATCAATGTCTTCCACCGAGTGCCCCTCATCCAGGCCGAAGGCGTCCTTAGCGGCTTCCGGGCCGAAGCGGAAGCCGTCCCAGATTTCGCGCTCCTCATGCTTTGGGCGGCAGAACAGCACGCTGCGCGCCGGCGCGTTGCCCGCGGGCACCACGATGGCGAGCACCGCTTCGGGCTCGGTAAAGCCGGTCAGGTAATAGAAGTAGCTGTCGTGCCGGTAGGGGTAGTCGCTGTCGCGGTTGCGCATCGCTTCGGGCGCGGTCGGCACGATGGCGACTCCGCCACGACTACCCGATGCAGTGCGCAGCCACTGCACGACGCGTTCGCGGCGCTGGCGATAGGTCTGGAGGAAAGCGAGTTCGGTGGCGGACATGGCGTGTTTTCCAGCGACAGAAAGGATGCATCGATTGTAACGCCGCGCTTGGCGGGCGCTGGGAGGAGGGCATCGCTACACCCAAAAGGAGACTTGTGCGGTGCGGACGGCGTCTCCTAAAGTCTCGGGCGGCGGCCGCCGTTAATACTGAGCTGTTTGCATCCCGGTTGCGACCTCCGCCTGCAGTGGATTGGCCGCATTGGATCGGCCTGCCCAGGAGAACCGATGCTCGCCAGTAGTTACAACCCTCTTCTCGTCCTGCTTTCCCTCTTCGTGGCCATCCTGGCGTCGTATACGGCGCTGGATATGGCAGGACGCGTCGTGACCGCGCAAGGCCGCGCGGCGTTGTGGTGGCTCATCGGCGGCGCCTCGGCCATGGGGTTGGGCATTTGGTCGATGCACTTTGTCGGCATGCTGGCGCTGAACCTGCCGATCCCGGTTGGCTATGACGTCGGTATCACATTGACCTCGCTTGCCATTGGCATTGGGGCGTCAATATTTGCGTTATGGCTGGCCAGCCGGCGTGAACTGCCGTGGCCCCGCTTGGCGGGCGGCGCCGTCCTCATGGGCGCAGGCGTGGCGGGTATGCATTACACCGGCATGGCCGCGCTGCGCATGAACCCCGGCATTCAATACGACCCCGCCAGGTTTGCGCTGTCGATCGTGATTGCCGTGCTGGCCTCGGGCGTGGCGCTGTGGATGGCGTTTCGCCTGCGGCAGCAGTCGCGACGCGTTCGTGCGCTGCGTGCCGGTTCGGCGGTGGTGATGGGCGTGGCGATCGTCGGCATGCACTACGTGGGTATGGCCGCGGCGGCGTTTCCATACGGCAGCGTGTGTGGCGCTGCGCACACCGGCGCGAGTGCCGACTGGCTGGCGCTGGTCATCATCATCGTGACGCTGGCGGTGCTGGCCATCGCGCTCATCATCTCGGTGCTGGATTTGCGCATGGAAGCGCGCACCGCCTTGCTGGCGAACTCGCTGGCCGCAGCCAACAAGGAATTGGCCTACCTCGCGCTGCACGACAACCTGACCAAGCTGTCCAACCGCGTGCTGCTGGAAGACCGTCTGACCCAGGCGATCCGCACGGCTGATCGCGAGAAGCGCCGCTTCGCTGTCATGTTCATGGATCTGGACGGTTTCAAGGCCGTCAACGATGTCTATGGCCACCACGTGGGCGATCTGCTGCTGATCGACGTCGCGCAGCGCATCGGCGCGCGGGTGCGGCAGCAGGACACCGTGGCGCGAGTCGGTGGGGATGAATTCGTCGTGCTGGCCTATGTGGATGATCCGGAAGACGCCGGCACCCTGGCCGACGCGCTGCTGGGCGTGGTGCGCGAGCCCTTCATGGCCGGCGGTCACGAGTTGCGCGTCTCCACCAGCATCGGCATCGCGATCTACCCTGGCGACGGCGGCAACCAGCATGACCTGCTGACCAACGCCGATGCGGCGATGTACCACGCAAAGGGCCTGGGCCGGAACGCCTACAGCTTTTTCGAGCCATCGATGAACGCCGACGTGCATCAGCAGTTGCAGCTTGTGCAAGACCTGCGCCGCGCGGTCGAGCGGCACGAACTCGTGCTGCATTACCAGCCGAAATTCAACGCGCCCAACGGGCCGATCATGGGCGTGGAGGCGTTGGTGCGCTGGCAGCATCCGCAGCGCGGTCTGGTGCCCGCCGATGAATTCATCCCGCTGGCCGAAAAGACCGGTCTGATCGTGCCGCTGGGCGCCTGGGTGCTGGACGAGGCCTGCCGCCAGATGGCGCAATGGCAACGCGAGGGGCACGCCGGCTGGACCGTCGCCGTGAATCTCTCCGCGCTGCAGTTTGGCCATGCCGCACTCATCGACACCGTGCGCGAGACGCTCGCGCGCCATGCGCTGGACCCGCGCAGCCTGATGCTGGAAATTACAGAATCGACCGCCATGCGCGATGTCGACGCGAGCCTGCAGATCCTGCAGCAGCTCGACGCGATGGGCGTGCGGATTTCGATCGACGATTTCGGCACCGGCTATTCCAGCCTGCTGTATCTCAAGCGTTTGCCTGCCAGCGAACTGAAGATCGACCGCGGCTTCGTGCGCGACCTGGCGCACGACACGGAAGACGCGGCCATCGTCTCGGCCATCGTGGCGCTGGACCAGACGCTGAACCTGCGCATCGTCGCAGAGGGTGTGGAGACCGCCGAGCAGCAGGCGTTCCTGACGCGGCTCGGCTGCCACTCGCTGCAGGGCTACCTGCTCGGCCGCCCGATGACGGCGGAATCGTTGAGCGCGGCGATGGCGTAAGCGCTTAGCGCGACGCGACTTCAGCGTCTAGCGCGGCCAGTTGGGTGGGCGTGCCGACGTTTTCCCAGCGGCCGTCGAAGCGCTCGCCGGTCGCACGGCCTTCAGCGATGGCCTTGTGGTACAGCGGCGTCATCGCCAGTCGCGTGCCGGGCGCGATGCCGGCAAACAGGCGCGTGTCGTACAAGCCAATGTTGCCGAACGTGAGGCGCTCGGCGCCTTCGGCGTGGAGCATGCCTTCGTTATCCAGCGCGAAATCGCCGCGCAGGTGGTAGGGCGGATTGGGCACCATCACCAGATGCATGCCCGGCGCCGCTTGCGCGGCCATTGCGGGCGCCCGGTCGCGCAGCAAGGCGTAGTCGTAATCGCAGAACACATCGCCGCTGACGGCAATGAATACGCTGTGCCCATCGCCTGCATGCAGCAGCGGCATGGCCTGCGCAACCCCGCCTGCCGTTTCGAGCGCCTGCCCTTCCGGCGAATATGCGAGGCGCACGCCCCACGCGCTGCCATCGCCCAGGGCGGTTTCGATCTGCGCGCCGAGCCACGCGTGGTTGATGACAATGTCGCGCACGCCGGCCGCGGCCAGGCGCTCGATCTGCCAGACGATCAGCGGTTTGCCGCCCACGGTGAGCAGTGGCTTGGGCGTGTGGTCGGTCAGCGGCCGCATGCGATCGCCGCGGCCCGCCGCAAAAATCATGGCGCGCGTCGTCGAATTCAAGCCATCACCTTCATGAGAATCAGCAGCACGGCCATGCCGCCGACGATGGTCCACATCGCGCTTTTCGTCACCCGTGCAATGACGATGGCGACGATGCCGGCAAGCAGGCGTGGATTGTCGACCGACACCGCGAGCGCGCCATCGCGCATCAGGAGGTCGGGCGCGATGAGCGCGGTCAGCATCGCAGCCGGCACATAGGGCAGGGCGCTGCGGAACCACATCGGCAGGTTCATGCGCCCTTCCAGCGCGATGAACGATAGGCGGATCAGATAGGTGGCGGCGCCGGCAATCAACAGCACGCCGAAGAGGATCAGGGCTTTCATGCGGCAGCCCCCTTGTCGGACGGTCGGGCCAGTAAGCGCTCAACCAGTGCGCCGAGGGCAATGCCCACGCACGCCGCGCTCATGAGCCCGAGCTTGTGCGGCCAGCCCGTCCACGCCACGGCCAGCGCGGCGCCGGTCAGGGCAGCGGCCAGTTGCGCACGCGTGCGCAGTGCCGGCACCACGATGGCGATAAACGTAAGGGGCAGGAAGAAATCGAGCGGCCACGAGGTCGGCACCTGCGCGCCCAGCAGCACGCCGACGATCGTCGATGCCTGCCAGCTCGACCACAGCGCCACGCCAGCGCCGAGGAAATACCAATGGCGATATGCGGCTTCCGCGCTGCCGGGCTGCGCGGTGACAACGCGGCGGTTCATGGCGGCGAAGGCTTCGTCGGTCAGCAGATAGGCGATCAGCCATTTCCAGCGGCGCGGCAGGTGCGCCAGCGCTGGCGCAATGCTGGCCGAATACAGCGCGTGCCGCAGATTCACCATCGAGACCGTCGCCGCAATCACCAGCGCGGGCGCGCCACCGGCCCACAACTGCACGAGGATCATCTGCGACGCGCCACCGAAAACGATGGCGCTCATCGCCACGGCAAGCCACGCGGGCATGCCGGCCGACGTGGCCAGCACGCCGTAGATCATGCCGAACGGCACCACGCCCAGCAGCATCGGCGCGAGTGCCAGCATGCCGGCGCGAAACTCAACGGTGCGGGGGGAGGCCATCAGAACGTGTAGCCGATCTGCTGCGTGCGATCTTCGAGTTGATCGAGCAGGCGGGCCAGCGGCGCCAGCGCGTTGTAGCGGCTGCATACACGGCGCAGGTAGGCGATGAAGCGCGGAGTGTCTTCCACGTAGCCGGTCTTGCCGTCGCGGTAGCACAGGCGCGCGAAAATGCCCGCCACCTTCAGATGGCGTTGCGCGCCCATCCATTCGAGCGCACGGTAGAACTCGCCGAAGTCTTCATCCACCGGCAGCTTGGCGGCGCGGGCCGCTTCCCAGTACCGCACGGCCCAATCCAGCTCCTGCTCTTCGTCCCACGACAGGAAGGCGTCGCGCAGCAGCGAGGCGGCGTCGTAGGTGATCGGTCCGTAGACGGCGTCTTGGAAGTCCAGCACGCCCGGCTGCGATGGGTCGGCCGCGTTGATCATCAGATTACGGGGCATGTAGTCACGATGCACGTACACGCGCGGCTGGGCCAAGGCACTGTCGACCAGCAGCTTGAACACCTTGTCGAGCGATTCGCGCTGGGTGGCGTCGAGCGGGCGTTGCAGGTGGCGGTCGACGTACCAGTCCGGAAACAGCGACAGTTCGCGGCGCAGCAGCGCCTCGTCATACGGCGGCAGCTCGCCTTCGCGGGAGGCCAACTGCCAGCGCACCAGAGTATGGATGGCAGGGCGGAACAGCGTGTTGGCGTAGGCGAGGTCGAAATCGCGCTCGCGCAGCGATTGCAGATACGTTTGTGGGCCCAGGTCGGTCAGCAGCAGGAAGCCCTGCGCGAGATCCTGCTCCAGCACCTGCGGCGCACGCACGCCGGCGCCGTTGAGCAGACCAGCCACATGGACGAACGGGCGGCAGTCTTCCTGCGGCGGCGGGGCGTCCATGACGACCAGCGTGCCGGGCTTGCCACTGCCGGCGCTGTCCAGGCGGAAATACCGGCGGAAGCTGGCATCGGCCGAAGCAGGTTGCACCGTGTCGATGCGCAGGCCGTGGGCGGCGGGCAATGTGCCGAGCCAGTCGCGCAGTTGGCTGAGGCGTGCGTCGGTTGCGCCTGCTGCGGCGCCAGGGGTCGAAGCCATGCTGAGAGAATGCTGGAATGAGGCTAGAAGGAAGCCCCGTATAATACCCGACCGAGTTTCGCCGCGAGCGAGCGCCGGCCTTGTCCTGGCCGCGTCCGACGGCGGGATTGACCGCAGTACCGACTGATTTTGTGCCTGTGCGTGCCGTTGCGCGCGCGGCCCTGTTCCCGATCTGCATGACCGAACCGAACCGAGCCAGGAAGAACCGGCAGCGCGCTGCTGTTGCCGCGCCCGATCAGCGGCCCGCCGACTTGGCCACCATCAGGCGTGGCACGCTGGCATTGCGCCCGTTGGTATTTGCGGTGGCCGGTGTCTGGACGGCGACGTCCGCGGCGCAGAGCGCGGGCACCACGCAAGCGACGGCGCCCGCTGTCACTCCGGCCTCGTCGGTGACCGCGCTGGCGACGTCCGGGCCGACCACGCCCGGCGGCAGTCCGCTGGTGCCAAAGATGGCTGAGCCCGTCCAGCGACCGGACAACACTGTCCCCACGTTTACCGCGGCCGACAAGATGGACGGTCGCACCAACGAAGACATCCACCTGCGCGGTCATGGCGAACTGCGCCGCAACGGCTCGGTGCTGAAGGGCGACACGCTCGATTACAACCAGGACACCGATGTCGCAACCGCAACCGGCAACGTGCGCCTGTTCAAGGGCGGCACGCTGGTCACCGGCCCGGACGCCAAGCTGAAGATTACCGCCAACGAAGGGACCATCAGCACGCCGAGCTACGAGTTCCACGCGAACGGCGGCCACGGCACCGCAGACCGCATCGACTTCATCGACAAGGACAACAGCCGCATCACGCGCGGCACGTACACCACGTGCTCGCCCGATAACGTCGACTGGTATTTCAGCGCGAGCCGCATCGACATCGACAGCGACCGCCAGGTCGGCACGGGCCGCAACGGCGTGCTGCACTTCTTCGGTGTGCCGGTGTTTGCGGCGCCGGTCATGGATTTTCCGCTCAATGACGATCGGCGCAGCGGTTTCCTGGCACCGGTGTTCGGCTACAACAGCCGCAGCGGGGCCGACGTCACGCTGCCGTACTACTTCAACATCGCGCCGAATCGCGATCTGACGTTGTATCCGCGTCTGCTGAGCCAGCGCGGCTTGCAGCTCGGCGCGGAATACCGGTATCTCGATACATCGTACAGCGGCGTTCTGCGTGGCGAATTCCTGCCCGATGATCGTGAGGCAGGCCGCAACCGCTGGTCGATTTCGGCAGTACACACACAGCGCCTGGCGCCGGGCCTGACCGGCTACATCAACTACAACAAGGTTTCCGATAACACCTACCCGGATGACCTCGGCCGCAGCATTGTCACGGCGACGCAGCGGCAGTACATCCAGGAGGGCGGTGTTAGTTACTCGTTCGGCGACTGGGTTGCGCTGGCGCGCGTGCAGAAGTTCCAGACGCTGTCGACCGCCACAACGCCACTCGCAGCACCGTATGAGCGGCTGCCGCAGTTGAGCCTGACCTATAACAAGTACGACGTTGGCGGCTTTGACATCAATTTCCTGACCGACTACACGCGGTTTTCGATCCCGACGGCCAATACCGTGCAGGGCGAGCGCCTGTTCATGCAGCCGACGATCAGCTACCCGATCGTCCGCCCCGGCTGGTACGTCACCCCGAAGTTCATCCTGAACACCACCGCATACCGCCTGGACCGCCCGGCCGGCGACACGCAGGACACGCAGATCAATCGCACGCTGCCGACGTTCTCGCTCGATTCGGGTATGACGTTCGAGCGCGATGCGCCGCTGGTCTCCAAATTGTTCGGCGTGAGCTACATCCAGACGCTGGAGCCGCGCGTGTTCTACGTGTACACGCCGTATCGCGACCAGTCGCAGATTCCGTTGTTCGATACCGGCCAGTCGGACTACAACCTCGGGCAGATCTTCACCGAGAACCCGTACACCGGTTACGACCGCATTGCCGACAACAACAAGGTGACGGCAGGTGTGACCACGCGTTTCATCGAGGCCGAATCAGGCATCGAGCGCCTGCGCGCCACGATTGCGCAGCGCGTCGATCTCGACGGCCAGCGCGTGACGCTCGCGGGTGCAGCACCGACATCAGTGCGCCGCTATTCGGACCTTCTGGGTGCGACCACGATCCAGATGTTCCGCGGCATCTTTTTCGATACGAACCTTCAGTACAATCAGGACCTTGACCGCATCATGCGTTCGACGGTCGCGTTCAGCTGGAAGCCGGAAGCCAACAAGGTGATCAACCTCGGCTACCGCTATTACCGGCAAGACGCCAATACCGGTCAGTTGCCGCTGGAACAGGCCGATATCTCCACGCAGTGGCCGATTACGCGGCGCCTCTACGGCCTGGGTCGCATCGGTTACGACCTGGATGCGCGCAAGCCATCGGATATGCTGCTCGGCCTCGAATATGTGGCGGACTGCTGGGTCGGCCGACTGGCGGTACAGCGCTACAGCAATGCGGTTTCGGGCTATACGACGCATATCTTTGCCCAGATCGAATTCAAGGGTTTGTCGAAGGTGGGGAATAATCCGATCGACGTGATTCGTCTGAACGTGCCCGGCTACCAGCCGGTGACCGCACAGCCGATCACGCCGTCCGTGCTGGATCAATATGAATAACGACATCATGGCTTTCCAATCGACCGCTTTCGCCACGCGTGTGGCTTCTCTGGGCCGCTTGCGTGTTGCCACCGGCGTGCTGCTTGCGCTGTTGGCGGGGACCACGCTGTCGCCAGCCGTCCACGCGCAGCAGGCGCAATCGGCAAAAAAGAGCGCACCGGTGCGGGGCATCTTCGCCAACCCCGGTTCGTCGCCGAGCCAGCCGCTGCTGCAGGGCACGCTGCCCGAGCCAACGGCTCCAGGCGCGCCGCGCAGCCAGTTGGTCGACGAGGTGGTGGCTGTGGTCAACACCGACGTCATCACCCGCCGCGAACTGCTCAACCGCGCGGATCTGGTCGAGCGCACGTTCCGCGCACAGAATCGCCCGCTGCCACCGCGCGCCGATCTGCTCGGCGAAGTGCTGGAGCAGCTCATCCTGGAGCGCGTGCAGGCGCAGACCGCCAAGGAAAGCGGCATCCGCGTGTCCGACGCCGATGTGGATCGTGCCGTGGAAAGCGTGGCCCAGCGCAACAACCTGTCGGTGCCGCAGCTCAAGAGCAAGCTGAAGGACGCCGGCATGACGTACGACAAGTACCGCGACGACCTGCGTCAGGAAATCCTTCTGGCGCGCCTGCGTGAGCGCGAGGTCGACTCGAAGGTGCAGGTCTACGACGGCGAGATCGACAACTATCTGGCGCAGCAGGGTGGCGGCACGGCCCCGGCCGGCGAACAGCAATACAACGTCGCGCAGATTCTCGTGCCCGTTGCCGAAGGCGCCACGGATGCCGAGAAGGCCGCAGCGCGCAAGAAGGCCGAAGGTCTGCTCAAGCAAGCGCAGGGCGGCGCGGATTTCGCCAAGCTGGCGCGTGACAATTCTGGCGCGCAAGATGCCGCGCAAGGCGGCGAGCTTGGGCTGCGTCCGATCGGGCGCCTGCCGGCTGTGTTTGCCAACGCCGTGGTCGACATGAAGGCGGGCCAGGTGGCGAGTCAAGTGGTCGAAAGCCCGGCCGGTTATCACGTGATCAAGCTGCTGGACAAGCGCGCGCCGGGCACCGCGATTGCCGCCAAGGTCCAGCAGACGCAAGTGCGCCACATCCTGATCAAGACCGGTCCGACGATGTCGGCGGACGACGCGCGCCGCCAGTTGGTGGGCCTACGTGACCGGATCGTCCACGGCTACGATTTTGGCGATGCGGCACGCCGGTATTCGCAGGACGGGTCGGCCGGTGCGGGTGGCGAGCTGGGCTGGGTGTCGCCGGGCCAGCTGGTGCCGGAATTCGAGCAGGCGATGAACCAGCTCAAGCCGGGCGATGTGTCGCAGCCGGTGCAAAGCCAGTTCGGTGTGCACCTGATCCAGGTGGAAGGCCGCCGCGAGGCAGAGGTGTCGGGAGACCGCCAACGCGACTACGCACGGTCGGTGATTCGCGAACAGAAAGTCCAGGCCGCCTATGAGGATTGGCTGCGTGAACTGCGCGATTCGGCACACGTGGAATACCGCGTGAACCGTCAGCAGTAAGCTACGGACATCCGCATCGCTCACGGCCGCCTGCGGGCGGCCGTGGCGTTTCTAGATCGCTCCAGAAACCATCGCAGGAAAGCGCTGCATGCTGAACATTGCCATCACCACTGGCGAACCCGCTGGTATCGGCCCCGACATCACCGTGGCCGCGCTGCTGCACCTGGCACGACAGGCGTCGCCGCGTTACGCCGATGTGCAGTGGCATGTGATGGGCGATTCGGCATTGCTGCAGGCGCGCGCGGACGCGATCGGGCAGGGCGATTTCTGGCGCATTGTCTCTACGGCGCTGACTGTCGTGGAGCGCCCGCTGGGTGCACCCGTGCGCGCCGGCGTGCTTGATGACGCCAACGGCCGCTATGTGCTGGACCTGCTCGACGCGGCCATCGACGGCTGCCTGATCGGCACGGCAGACGGCATGCGTTACGACGCGATGGTCACAGCGCCGGTGCAGAAGAGCACGATCAACGACGCCGGGGTGCCGTTTACCGGCCACACCGAGTATCTGGCCGAGCGCAGCCACACGCCGCGCGTGGTCATGATGCTGGCCGGTCCGCAGCCGGCGCACGACAACGCCATGCTGCGCGTGGCGCTGGCGACGACGCACTTGCCGTTGCGCGAGGTGCCGGACGCCATCACGCCAGCGGTGCTCGATGAGACGCTCGACATCGTGCAGCGTGATCTGCGCACACGCTTCGGTTTGACTGCTCCGCGCATCCTCGTGACGGGGTTGAATCCGCATGCGGGTGAATCCGGCCACCTCGGCCGCGAAGAGATCGAGGTGATCGAGCCGGCCATCGCGCGTGCGCGTGCGCGCGGAATCGACGCGCGCGGTCCATATCCGGCCGATACGCTGTTCCAGCCGCGCCTGTTGACCGATGCGGATTGCGTGCTGGCGATGTACCACGACCAAGGCTTGGCGCCGCTCAAGTACGGCACCTTCGGCCACGGCGTGAACATCACGCTGGGTTTGCCATTCGTGCGCACTTCGGTGGATCACGGTACGGCGCTGGATCTGGCGGGCACGGGCCGCGCCGAGTTCGGCAGCATGATCGAGGCGATCGATACCGCCATCGCGATGGCGCGGTATACGACGCGCTCCTGAGTTTCTTCACCTTTTCGATTTCGAGTTCGCAATGGCACGATCCACGACCGGCGTTCACCAGGGGCACCAGGCCCGCAAGCGCTTTGGCCAGAACTTCCTGGTCGATGACGGTGTGATCCACGCCATCGTCGCCGCCATTGATCCGAAGCCCGACGACGTGCTCGTCGAGATCGGCCCGGGCCTCGGCGCACTCACCGTCCCGCTGATGGAGCGCGTGCGCACCCTGCAGGTGGTCGAGCTGGACCGTGATCTTGTCGCACGCTTGCAGAAGCGTTTCGGCGACCGGCTGGTCGTGCATGCGGGCGATGCGCTGGCGTTCGATTTCGGCGCGCTGCAGGAGGCGGACCGGCCGCTGCGCATCGTCGGCAACCTGCCGTACAACATCTCGAGCCCGCTGCTGTTCCATCTGGCCACGTTCGCCGATCGTGTACGAGACCAGCATTTCATGCTCCAGAAAGAAGTGGTGGACCGCATGGTGGCCGCGCCGGGTAGCAAGGCGTTCAGCCGGCTGTCGGTGATGCTGCAGGTGCGCTATTACATGGAGCTGGTGCTGGATGTGCCGCCGGGCTCGTTCAATCCGCCGCCCAAGGTGGATTCGGCGGTGGTGCGGATGATTCCGTGGCCGGCCGACAAATCGCCGTATGCGCCGGTCGACCTGCGCGCGCTTGGCACGGTGGTAACGATGGCGTTTTCGCAGCGGCGCAAGGTGCTGCGCAACACCCTCGGCGCGCTGCGCGATGTGATCGACTTCGAAGCGCTTGGCTTTGACCTGGGCCGCCGCGCGGAAGAAGTGCCGGTGGAAGACTTCGTGGCCGTGGCGAACGCGCTGCCGGCCAACCGCATTGCCGGCAGCGTTTCCGACCTTAGCGAAGATTGACGAGCAGGATGCCCGACAGCACGAGCGTTGCCGCCAGCGCGAACCGTAGGCCCACCGGCTCGTGCAACAGCAGCACGCCAAACGCCACGCCAAACAGCGGCGTCAGGAACGAGAACACGGACAACCGCGACGCCAGGTAACGGCGCAGCAGCCAGAACCACGTCAGGTAACTGGCAAACGCAATCAGCACGGACTGGTAGGCGAGGCTGGCCAGCGCGGTCGGTGTGAGGTTCGCGGTAAAGGCCTGGCCGGTGCCGGCGGCCATCAACAGCAACAGCACAGCCGAGACGGCAAGTTGGTACAGCAGCGTCTTCGCCGCCGGTGCGTCGGAAAGCTTGCTTGCGCGCACGACGATGGTCGTCGCGCCCCACAGCGCGCCTGCCACCACGCCCAGCGCGTCGCCCAACGAGGTCGACGGCCCGGCCGCCGGGTGCAGGACGCCGTCGGCGAACGCCAGCACGATCCCCGCAAATGCAATGCCGATGCCCGCCCACTGGCGCGGGCGCAGATGTTCGCCCGGCACGAAAAAGTGCAGGCCGAGCGCCGTGAAGATCGGCGCGGTGTAGAGGAACACCGCCATGCGCGAGGCAGTCGTGTAGCCCAGGCCGATGAAGATGCACAGGAACTCGACACCGAACAGCACGCCGGCCATGAGGCCACCAGTCAGCGTGCCGTCGCGCAACGACAGGCACGTGCCGCGCCAGAGCGCAAACGCGAACACCAGGACCGACGCGATGGCCGAGCGCACACCGGCCTGCATGACGGGGCCCACGTCGTGCGCGGCCACCTTGATGGCGACCTGCTGAAAGCCCCAGCACATGCACAGCACCACCATCAGCCCGATGGCGGTACCGTCCAGCGGCCGGCGGATCGCGTCAGTGGCGGTTGCCATCGGGCATCGAGCGTGCCTGGATCAGCTCGATCTTGTAGCCGTCCGGATCTTCCACAAACGCGATGATGGTGCTGCCGCCCTTGACCGGGCCGGCCTCACGCGTGATCTTGCCGCCGGCGTTGCGGATCTGGTCGCAGGCCTGCGCGGCATTGTCGACCTCGATGGCCAGGTGCCCAAATGCCGTGCCGAGTTCGTACTCGCTCACGCCGTAGTTGTAGGTCAGTTCGATGACCGTGTTGCCGGCTTCCGGGCCGTAGCCGACGAATGCCAGCGAGTACTTGTACTCGGGGTTGTCGCTGGTGCGCAGCAACTGCATGCCGAGCACCTTGGTGTAGAAGTCGATCGAGCGCTGCAAGTCGCCAACGCGCAGCATGGTGTGGAGCATTCGCATGGGGTTTCCTTCCTGGAGGACTGTGGGGAAGGCAATATTGTAGGAGGGTGTGGCCGAGCGTGCAGGACAGGCGTTCTCTGCAACCGACGCATCCGCCGCAGGAGCGTCGGCAGGGCGAATCAGAACGCCGGCAAGTATTCCGGCGGATGCGAGCGCAGTTGCTCCCGCGCCTCACGAAACTCAGGGAAGATCGATTCCACCGTGTCCCAGAAGCGCGGGCTGTGGTTCATCTCCTTGAGATGCGCGAGCTCATGCGCAACCACGTAGTCGATCAAGCTGAGGGGGAAATGCACGAGGCGCCAGTTCAGGCGGATCTTGCCGTCGGCGGTGCAGCTTCCCCAACGCGTCGCGGCGGAAGACAGCGCATACGCGCTATGCCGCACGCCAAGGCGCTCGGCGTACACCTCCAGGCGCTCGCCGAAGAGGCGTCGCGCCTGCGTCTGCAGCCAGCCTTGCACGCGGTCTTTGATCTGCTGCTCGGTAGTGGTGTGCGGCAGGCCCAGGTGCAGCATGCTGGTGTCGGCATCGAACATCAATGCGCCGATGGGCGATTCCAGCTTGAGCGTGATCGTCTTGCCGAGGAACGGCAATCCGGCGCCGTCCTGCCACTCCATCGTCGGCAGCATGCGGCGTGCGGCGCTCGTGCGCCATTCGGCCAGCTTGGCGAAGATCCACTTCTGCTTTTCGGCGATGGCGTGTTCGATCTCGGCGAGCGTGACCCAGCGCGGTGCCGTGATCGACAGGCCGCGGTCATCGATGACAAAGCCGATGGTCCGCCGCGACGAACGCTTGAGGTTATAGATGAGCGCGCGCTCGCCCAGCGTCAGGCGGCGCTGGTGGGGGGCGAGCGGTGCGGTGGAAAAGTGGAGTGCGGGCGGAGCGAGGAGGGGCGCGTCAGGCGGCTGCAATGCCGACGGGGCTTCGGGAGCGAGCAGCGGCAGCTCAAGCTGGACGCTGTCGGCAGGGGTGGGCGAAGTCGGTGGGCGCAGCAGTTTCATGCGTGCTCGCGGTAGCTGTCGGCGTCGATTCTACGCATTTCTGTTTCGATCCACGCTTCGACTTCGCGATTGAGTTCGTCGCTGGTTTTGCCGGCGCTCGAGATGGCCGGTCCGACCGACAGCGTAATCAGGCCCGGATGCTTCAGGAACGAATTGCGCGGCCACACACGGCCGGAGTTGTGCGCGATGGGGATGACCCATGCGCCGGTATCCACGGCAAAGCGCGCACCGCCGCTCTTGTAACGCGGTTTGGGGTCGCCCGAACGCGTGCGCGTGCCTTCCGGAAACATGATCACCCACGCGCCATCTGCAAGGCGCTCCTTGCCCTGGCGCGCGACCGAGGCGAACGCATTGGCGCCGTCCTTGCGGTTGATGTGCACCATTTTGAGCATGCCGAGCGCCCACCCGAAGAACGGCACAAACAGCAGCTCGCGCTTGAAGACGTAGCACAACGGGCGCGGCATGGTCGCGACGAAGGCCATGGTTTCCCACGCCGACTGGTGCTTGGAAAGCAGCACAACCTGTTTGTTGGTGGCGACGGCTTCCTCGATGTTCTCCCAGCCCTGGTATTGCCAGCGGATGCCGAGCAGCCAGCGTGCCATCCAGATTGCAGACTTTGTCCAGCCGGACACCATCCAGAAGCGGCGGTGCGGGTTCATGAACGGAAAGACGATGAAGCAGGCCACCGCGTAAATCGGTGTCCAAACGATCAGGAAAACCAGGTACAGCAGCGAACGGATAAAAGTCATTGGGGGCGAATTCAAGGGGCGCGCGTGGGCGTGCCCTGGGGCACGGGAGACAGCAGCGCACGCACAAACGCCCGCAGGTCCTCGTGAATCTGGGTGCCTGGGGGCAGGTTTCCGGCATCGCGGGTCTTGGCGCCCTTGCCGGTCAATACGAGGTGGGGCACGGCACCGACTTCTACACCGGCTTGCAAGTCGCGCAGCGAATCTCCCACGACCGGCACGCCGGTCAGGTCCATGTCGAAGCGGCGTGCGATCTCGCGCAGCATGCCGGCCTTGGGCTTGCGGCACTCGCAGGCATCGGCGGCGGTGTGCGGGCAGAAGAAGACGGCATCGACGCGCCCGCCGGAGGTGGCAAGCGCCTTGTACATCTTCTCGTGCATGGCGTTGAGCGCGGCGGCCTCGAACAGGCCGCGCCCGATACCCGACTGGTTGGTTGCCACCACCACCTGGTAGCCGGCCTGGTTCAGCTCGGCAATGGCTTCCAGGCTGCCGTCGAGCGCGATCCACTCGTCAGGCGACTTGATGAACTGGTCGCTGTCTCGGTTGATGACGCCATCGCGGTCGAGAATCACCAGTTTGGGAACGTGGGGCATGGTGGGCTCCGAACGGTGCTTGGGGTGCCGATCAGGCGGCCAGCTTGGAGATGTCCGCCACGCGGTTCATCAGTCCGTGCAGTTCAGCCAGCAGCGCCAGGCGGTTGTCGCGCAGCGCGGTGTCGTCGGCCATCACCATCACGCCGTCGAAGAAGGTGTCGACCGCTTCGCGCAGACCGGCCAGCGTCTTCAGCGCGGTGGTGAAATCGCCGCGTGCGAAGGCATCGTGCACCTGCGGCTCCGACGACGCCACGGCCTGGTGCAGCGCGCGCTCGGCATCTTCCTTGAGCAGCGGCGGCTGCACGGCACCAATGGCCACGTCCGTCTTCTTCAGGATGTTGGTGATGCGCTTGTTGGCGGCCGCCAGCGCTGCGGCCTGCGGCAGGGCAGCAAAGGCCCGTACGGCTTCGAGGCGCGCGACGATGTCGTCCAGGCGCTGCGGGCGCTGGCTCACCACGGCTTCGACCTCGTTGGTGCTGTAGCCCTTGTCCTTCAGGTAGCCGCGCAGGCGGTCGTAGAGGAAGTCAGAGATGGCGGCGAGGTCCGGTTTGACGGCGGCGATGCCGTCGAAGCCGGCGGCGGCAATCTGCAGCGCATCGTCGATCGTGAGCGCGAGCGGCTTCTCGATCAGCATGCGCAGGATGCCCAGCGCGTGGCGGCGCAGCGCGAACGGATCTTTCTCGCCCGTGGGTTGCAGGCCGATGCCCCAGATGCCGACCAGCGTTTCGAGCTTGTCGGCCAGCGCCACCATGGTACCGGTGGCGGTGCTGGGCAGCGCATCGCCGGCAAAGCGCGGTTGGTAGTGTTCGGAGCAGGCCAGCGCCACATCGTCGGGTTCGCCGTCATGGCGTGCATAGTACGTGCCCATCGCGCCTTGCAGCTCGGGGAATTCGCCCACCATGTCGGTCAGCAGATCGGCCTTGGCCAGCAGCGCGCCGCGCGAAGCGTGCGCCACATCCGCGCCAAGCTTCTCAGCCAGTTGGCCGGCGATGGCCTGCAGGCGCGACACGCGTTCAAGTTGCGTGCCGATCTTGTTGTGATAGACCACGCGCGAGAGCAGCGGCACGCGATCGGCCAGCGGCTTCTTCTTGTCCTGCTCGAAGAAGAAGCGCGCGTCGGCCAGGCGCGGGCGGACCACGCGCTCATTGCCTTGAATGATGGCCTCGGGTGTATCCGTGGCGATGTTCGAGACGATCAGGAAGCGGTTGCGCAGATGGCCCTGCGCGTCGGTCAGCGCAAAGTACTTCTGGTTGGTCTGCATGGTCAGGATCAGACACTCCTGCGGTACGGCGAGGAATGCTTCCTCGAAATGGCAGGGGTAGACCACGGGCCACTCCACCAGCGCGTTCACCTCGTCGAGCAGCGCTTCGGGCATGACCACCGTATCGGCGCCAGCCGTTTTGAGCAGCTCGGCGCGGATGGCTTCCTTGCGCTTGCCGTAGCCGGCGATGACCTTGCCTTGTGACTCCAGCGTGCTCGCATACGACGCGGCGTCCTGGATGACGATTTCGCCAGCCGACAGGAAACGGTGGCCCAGCGTCACGTTGCCCGATTGCAGGCCGAACGCGCTGACGGGGATGACCTCGCTGTCGAGCAGCGCAATCAGCTTGTGGGCGGGGCGCACGAACTGGACGTTCTCGCCGTTCGGGCGCTGATACGTCATCACCTTCGGGATCGGAAGGTTGGCGATGGTTTGCGACAGTGCAGTCTGCAGGCCGTCAGCCAGCACGGCGCCGCGTGCGGTGTAGCGATAAAACAGCGCTTCGGCCTTGCCGTCGGGCGCGCGTTCCAGCGATTCGGGGGCGATGGCCTCCACGCCCACGGTCTTGGCCAGTGCGGCCAGCTTCTTGACCAGCGGCGCTGCGGGCTTGCCCTCGGCATCGAAGGCGATGGTCACGGGCAGCACCTTCTCGCGCAACTCGCGATCGGGCGCAGTGCGGCGCACGCCGGTGATCGATGCGGCCAGGCGGCGCGGCGTGGCAAATCCTTCTACGGCGGCGCCCTCTTCGAGCAGGCCTTGCGCCGACAGACCGTCAAACAGGCCGCGTGCAAACGCCTCGCCGAGGCGGGCCAGCGCCTTGGGCGGCAGTTCTTCGGTCAGCAGTTCGATCAGGAGGGTGGACATAGCGTTTGAATCGGTGACGTCGTTGTTCTGCGCCGCAGGGTGTTCAGATCAGGTGCGGCGGTACGTTGTGTGGTTCGGTTCGGTGATCAGCAGGGCGAGCCGGGCACGGGTTCCACGCCCGAAAGCAGCCACACGCCGTTCTGCTGCTGAAACCGCAATTGCGTGCCGGCGCACTGGCCCGGCGGCGGGGGCGGTGCAATCGGCGCCGGCGTCGTGCCCGGCGCGGCGGCATCGCGGCGCAGGAACCGCGCGGACAACAAGCCCCGTCGCGCGTCGTACCGCACCTCTTGCAGCGTGCCCGACACGTTGAATTCCAGACGGCTCGGCAACTGCCCCGCCGATCGGAACACGCGCGCACGGCGCTGTGCCTTGGCGCCCGTGCCTTGCCACTCCACCCACGTGAGCGGGAAGCGCAGGGCCGTCGCATACGTGCGCAGCGGCACGCGATGCCAGCCGAGGTCTCGCGCGCCGGACAGGTCGCAGGCCATCGTGCGCACCAGGCTCGTCCATTGATCGAGCGACGGCGGCGGCGGCGTCCAGGCCGCGCTCAGCGCTTGCTGGAGCGGCTTGGAATCGGCCACGCAAAGCTGCGTCAGGGTGCTGGGGACGACAAAAACCTTCTCTGTCGATGCTGCCTTGGACGTGCGATGCCGTGCCGCTTGCGCAACGCTCGCCGGTAGCGCCAGCGCGGCGATGGACGCTGCCGTCAGCAGCGCCAGGCCACGCCGTGCTCGGTTGGCCGTCATGCGGCCTCCGTCGTCTTGGCGGCGGCTGTGCCGCACATCGGGAAGCCGAGGCGCTCGCGCGAGTCGTAGTAAGCCTGCGCGACCAGACGCGACAGGTTGCGGATGCGGCCGATGTAGGCCGCGCGCTCCGTCACGGAAATGGCGCCGCGTGCGTCCAGCAAGTTGAAGGTGTGGCCAGCCTTGAGCACTTGCTCGTAGGCGGGCAGCGCCAGTTGCACGACCGTTGCGTTGCCCTCGGCAGCGGCATCACCTTCTGCGCGCACGCCCATCAGGCGCTTCGCTTCGGCTTCGTGCTCGGCAAAGCGGCGGAACAGAACGGTCGTGTCAGCCTGCTCGAAGTTGTAGGTCGATTGCTCGACTTCGTTCTGGTGATAGACGTCGCCGTAGGTCAGGCGGCGCTTCACGGGGCCGTTCGGGCCCGGCTCTTCCCACTCGGTCCAGACCAGGTCATAGATGTTTTCGACCTGTTGCAGGTACATCGCCAGGCGCTCGATGCCGTAGGTGATCTCACCGGTCACGGGCTTGCAGTCCAGGCCGCCAACTTGCTGGAAGTACGTGAACTGCGTGACTTCCATGCCGTTGAGCCACACCTCCCAGCCGAGGCCCCAGGCGCCGAGCGTGGGGTTTTCCCAGTCGTCTTCGACGAAGCGCACATCGTTCTGCTTGAGGTCCAGGCCCAGCGCTTCCAGCGAACCGAGGTACAGGTCGAGGATGTTTTCCGGCGCCGGCTTGAGCACCACCTGGTATTGGTAGTAGTGCTGCAGGCGATTCGGGTTCTCTCCGTAGCGGCCGTCCTTGGGGCGGCGCGACGGTTGCACGTAGGCGGCTCGCCACGGCTCGGGGCCGATCGCGCGCAGGAAGGTGTGCACATGCGACGTGCCGGCGCCGACTTCAAGATCGATCGGTTGCAGCAGGGCGCAGCCCTGGGCGTCCCAGTACGACTGCAGCTTGAGGATGAGTTGCTGGAAGGTGAGCATGGTGGTACCCGTTGGTCCGCCGGAACGATGCGTTGCGCGGCGCGACGGTGGAATGCAGCGGCGGGCACGAGAAGCGCCTGGCTCCCTGCCCGCCGTAAAACATTGAATTTTAGCGTTTTTTGTCAGCAACTCCGGAAAGTGGCTCGAAAGCCCTTCGGACGCTGAGCGATCAATCTGCCGATGCCCGACGGCGGCGTACGCATGCCACCAGCAGAACCAGCGCGCCCAGGCCCAGCGCGGGTGCGTTGCCGGCCCGCACGAATGGCGTCAGACCTTGCGTGCCTTGCACGTCAGCCTGCAATGTGCCGAGCGTGAAGACAGGCAGGCGCGCCTGTACGCTGCCGTCCGGCCGCACCACTGCGGTCGCGCCCGTGTTGGTGGCGCGCAGCATCGGACGGCCCGTTTCCAGGGCGCGCATGCGCGAGATCTGCAGGTGCTGATCCAGTGCGATCGTGTCGCCAAACCACGCCAGGTTCGTCAGGTTGGCGAGCATCGTGGCGGGCTGATCCGCATGTCGCAGCGAGGCGGCAATTTCCTCGCCAAACAAATCTTCGTAACAGATGTTGGGTGCGACGCGCTGGTCGGCCACCGCCATGGGCGGCTGCACGGGCAGGCCACGCCGGAAGTCGCCCAGCGGCATGTTCATCATGTTGACGAACCAGTGGAAACCGAAGGGGATGAACTCGCCGAACGGCACGAGGTGGTGCTTGTTGTAGCGGTACACGCCCTGGAATTGGGGGCCGATGCCGAACACGCTGTTGGTGTAATCGACGCGGGAGTCCTCGCTGGCGGCGCCGAACAGCACGCTGGAGCCGGTGGCATCCACATAGGTGCGGAGGGCCAGCGCGATCTCCTGCGGCATCTCCTGAATCATGATCGGGAAGGCCGTCTCGGGTGTGACCACGAGTTGCGCGGGCTTCTCGGTGACCATCTTGGTGTACAGCTCCAGCGAGCGCTCGATGCCGGTTTGCTGGAACTTCACGTCCTGCGGCACGTTGCCTTGCAAGAGGCGCACGGAGATCGGCTTGCCCACCGGCTGCGTCCACGCAATGCCGTGCAGCGGCCAGCCGACCACCAGCACGAGCGCACCCGCGATGCCCGCCAGCCAATGCAGGCGGCGCTCGGCCGCGACGCACAGCAGGCCAGCCAGCACGGCGGCGATCAGCACGATGCCGTAGACGCCCACCAGCGGCGCGTAGCCGGCCAGCGGGCCATCGGTGTGCGCGTAGCCCCCGTTGATCCAGGGGAAGCCCGTCCAGACTGTGCCGCGCAGCCATTCCGTGACGGCCCATGCCGCGCCAAATATGAGCGCGGATGCGGTACCGGACCACCGCCCGCGTCTCGTCAGCCACTGCCATGCCCACACCGCCAGCGCCGGATGCAGTGCCAGGTATCCGGCAAACAGCAGCACCGCCAGCGCGGCCATCCATGCCGGCATGTCGCCGTAGACATGCATGCTGATATAGAGCCACCAGACGCCCGACAGGAACCAGCCGAGCCCGAACGCATATCCGACCCACGCCGCTTCACGCAGGCGCGTGCCGCGCTGCACGAGCGCGGCCAGCCCCGTCAGCGAGAGGATCTGCAGCCACCACCAGTGGTTCGGTGCAAACGACAGCGTATGCATGACGCCAAGCAACGCCGCAAGCGGCATCGCGAAACGCAGCCGCGCGAGCGGCACAGCTTGGGCGTCCTGCCGACGGGTTGGTGCGGCAGGGGAAGAGAACTGAGCGGGCACGGAGGGATCAGGCGGGGTGAGAACCAGAGGTGTCGGCTGTGGCATTGCCGCCGGCCGGCGTGGTGAGGCGGCGCACGAGCAGCACCTGCACCTGGCGCGCATCGGCGCGCAGCACGTCGAATTGCAGCGTGCCCATGACGATCTTTTCGCCCCGGTGCGGCACGCGGCCCAGGTGGTTGGACAGCAGCCCGCCCACGGTATCGACGTCTTCGTCGGAGAAATGCGTGCCGAAGGCTTCGTTGAACTGGCTGATTTCGGTCAGGCCGCGCACGCGCATGTGGCCATCGGCGGTCGGCAGGATGTTGTCTTCTTCCTGATCGAAGTCGTATTCGTCTTCGATGTCGCCAACGATCTGCTCCAGCACGTCTTCGATGGTGATGAGGCCTGCCACGCCGCCGTATTCATCGACGACGATGGCGATGTGGTTGCGGTTGACGCGGAAGTCTCGCAACAGCACGTTCAGTCGCTTGGATTCGGGGATGAATACGGCCGGGCGCAGCATGTCGCGCACGTCGAAGTCTTCATCGGTGTAGAAGCGCAGCAGATCCTTGGCGAGCAGGATGCCGATGATGTTGTCGCGACTGCCTTCGTAGACAGGGAAGCGCGAATGCGCGGCTTCCTGCACGAACGGGATGAATTCTGACGGCGCGTCGGCGATGTTGAGCGCATCCATCTGCGCGCGCGGGATCATGATGTCGCGCGCACACAGGTCTGAGACCTGGAAGACGCCTTCGATCATCGACAGGGAGTCGGCGTCGATGAGGCTGCGCGCATGGGCGTCTTGGAGGATTTCGAGCAGCTCGGCCCGCGATTCGGGCTCGGGCGAGATAAGGTCGGTCAGGCGTTCCAGCAGCGAGCGGGGTTTGTCGGCTGGCTTCGGACTGGGATACGGATCATTCATGGCGCGGTCGCGCGTCGTTAAACATCGGGCCAGCATACACCAAAAGCCCTGCCGTCCCGATGACGTGGGGTGGCCGCCCGGCCCCGAGAAGTGCGTCTTATTCCACTTCTGGAGGCCCGGTTCAGGCGCATTCAGGCGGGCGATCTGCCGACGCGGAAGCGGTCAGTCGTGCCCACCGTTGGTGCCGCGTTGGTGGTCATTGCCATGCGCGTTGCCGCCCTCGTCGTCTTGGTGATGGTCGTTCCGGCCTGGAACTCCATCGCCCTGACCGTGATGCTGCCTCTGTCCGCCAGAGTCGTCGCCCTCGCCGCCGCGGTCATGGTCTGCTCCGTGGTTGCCTTTACCCTGGCCCTCGCCTTCGTGATGACCGTTGCTGCTGTGGTGGCCGCGGTTGCCGTCGCCGCCGTGGTCGTGATCCCCACCGTGATGACCGTCGCCGCCATGGTCGTGGTCGCCACCGTGATGACCGTCGCCGCCATGGTCGTGATCGCCACCGTGATGACCGTCGCCGCCGTGGTCGTGGTCGCCACCGTGATGACCGTCGTGATCGTGATCATGATCATGGTGGTGGCCGTGATGGTGACCGCCGTCGTGGCAGCTCCCGCACGGCGATGGGACGGGCGATGGGCTCGGCGTCGGTGTGGGGGTTGGAGCTGGTGTCGGCGTTGGACTCGGACTCGGCGATGGAGCTGGCGACGGACTTGGCCCGGGGCTCGGTGAGGGTGCCGGCGTGGGGCCAGGGCTGGGCGCAGCACCGGGCGCAGGGGCTGGCGTCGGGCTGGGCTTGGACGGTGGCGCGTTGTTGCCGCTCGGGGGCGGTGCGTCGCTATTGCTGGTCGGCGGGGTTACCGCCGGTGCCGGGTCTGCAGGACGGGAATTGCTGTGATACCGCCCCAGCGTGCTCGCGCCGCCGTAGGCCGTCCAGCGTCCGGCGATTTCCTTGTCGACGCCGGCGAGCCAGTGGTCGCCCGTGGCCCCGACGCCCACCAGCGCCTTGCTACTTGCAAAGTCGTAGCCGCCGCCAATGAGTGCCTGCACGCTGGTGCTGCCCACCACCGCCTGCACGCGTGGCCGGATGGTGCCTTGCGCGACCATCAGGTTCACCTCGGCGCCAACCACGTTGTTGCTGTCGGAGATGTTGACCGTGCGGCAACCGACGACCGCGCCCGGATGCCAGGCGCCGTCGAACACGATGACGATGCCCGCGTAGCACGATTGCTTGTGATCAGCGTGCGCGATGCGCGGCGTGACCGCGAGCGCCGTGCCGACACCCACGCCAACCAGCAGCGTGGTCCACGGAATGCTGTCCATGAAGCGATGACGCATGATGACCTCCCCGCGGTGGCCTTGCCCGTCTGTGCGCGGGCTGGCCAATGGCGCTCGTTTGCGCCGATTCTGTGAAGCGCGCTCGAGCGGCGGCTTATGCGTGGAGGATAGAAATCACTACGGCAAAACCCATGCGCCATACGGAGAACGACGGGGGTGCCGGATGGCGGACGGTCTATGCGATGTGTATGCGCGGTTCGTACAGCGCGAGCCTGCGCCGAATGGCGGAGGAAAACCCGCAAACCGTTGTCAGGACTGGGTTTTCGTCAATGCCGGTTGATTCATCGTTGAAACAGCATGCTGCACGAATGGAACATGCAAAAGCAAAACGCCGGCGCGAGGCCGGCGTTTGAACATTGAGCGCTTGGCGCTTTAACGATCTGCGTACGGATCGGAAAAACCCAGGTCGCGGAGGATCTCCGTTTCAATGCCTTCCATCTCTTTCGCATCGGCCGCGTCTTCGTGGTCGTAGCCCTGGGCGTGCAGTGCGCCGTGCACGATCAGATGCGCGTAGTGCGCGAGCAGCGGCTTCTTCTGTTCCTTCGCTTCCTTTTCGACCACCGTGCAGCACAGCACGATATCGGCCGAGACCGGGTCTTCCGCGCTCTCTGCGTAAGAGAAGGTCAGCACGTTGGTGGCGTAGTCCTTGCCGCGGTAGGTGCGGTTGAGCGTGCGGCCTTCTTCTTCGCCGACAAAGCGCACGTTGAGCTGCGCATCGGCAAACAGTGCCGGGGCGATCCACGCTTCGATGTCGCGTTCTTTCGGCAACGTCTTGCGAGCGGCAGCCTTGAGTTCATCGCCGTACTGCACCGTCAGGTCGAGCGTGAGCATGTCGGCGCCTGCGGTGTCGTCATCGAAGGCTTCTTCTGTGGAGTCTGCCAATTCAGCGGGTTGGGTTTCGATGCGCAATGTGATGCTGTCGTGGTGTTCCGGGCGCAGCGAAAGCATGGCGTGCATGTTGGCGTCGGCGTGCTCGGCAACGAGGGTGATCGCCCCATCGACGGTATTCGGCAGGCCCAGGATCAGGCTGCGGCCATCGGCGAACGCAATGCGCAGCGCGCTCGCATCCACCGTCCTGGGTTTGCCCTGGGCGTCGAACACGTCGACGCGCGGGCCGAGCGACTCCGCGGCCGCGGGCTGGGTCTTCTTGGTTTTTGCTTTGGTATCGGTTTTTGCTTTAGCCACGTTCAGGCGTCCTTATGCATCTTTATGCTGGGCATGGAATTCGTCATAGGCCTCGACGATGCGGGCCACCAGCGGGTGCCGCACTACGTCGACGCTGGTAAAGCGCGTCATCGCCACGCCGCGCACGTCACGCAGCACGTGCTGCGCTTCGACAAGGCCGCTCTTCTGGCCGCGCGGCAGATCGATCTGCGTTGTGTCGCCGGTGATCACCGCCTTGGAGCCGAAGCCGATCCGCGTGAGGAACATCTTCATCTGTTCCGGCGTGGTGTTCTGGGCTTCGTCCAGGATGATGAAGGCGTGATTGAGCGTGCGCCCGCGCATGTAGGCCAGCGGCGCGATCTCGATCATCTGGCGCTCGAACATCTTCTGCGTCTTGTCGAAGCCGAGCAGGTCGTACAGCGCGTCGTACAGCGGGCGCAGGTACGGGTCCACCTTTTGCGCGAGGTCGCCGGGCAGGAAGCCCAGGCGTTCGCCGGCTTCCACCGCCGGGCGCGTCAGTACGATGCGCTTGATGGCGTCGCGCTCCAGCGCATCCACCGCGCAGGCGACGGCCAGATACGTCTTGCCCGTACCCGCCGGGCCGATGCCGAACGACAGGTCGTGCGACAGGATGTGGCGCAGGTACGCGCGCTGCATCGGCGTGCGGCCATGCAGATCGGTGCGTCGCGTATGCAGCACCGGCGATAGATCATTGCCGTCCGGCTCGTCGGTGCCCGATTCCGGCAGGTAAGCCCCATGTGCGGCGACCTGGCGGGTTTCCACCAGGCCAAGCTGGATATCGTCCACCGACAGCGGATCGCGCGCGGCGTTGTAGAACGTCTCCAGGGCGTTGGTCGCGCCTTGCGCGTTGGCGCCGCGCACGGTGAACTTGCTGCCACGCCGGTTGATGGTCACGTCCAGCGCCTGCTCGATCTGGCGCAGGTTCTCGTCCAGCGGCCCGCACAGGTTCTGCAGGCGCGTGTTGTCGTTCTTGGGCGCGGTGAATTCTGCGATGGAGGGTTTCATCAAGTCGGGTTGTGTTGATGATCAGTGAGTCGCACTGGCCGTGCGCTGTTCCGCCACTTCGCCACGCAGCGAATGCGGGAACGCGTGCACGATACGCACGTCCAGCATCTGGCCGATCAGCTGGTCGCGGCGCGCCTGCGGCAGATCGGGCAGGGCGAAGTTGACGACACGGTTGTTCTCGGTGCGGCCGTGCAGTTCAGTCGGATCCTTGCGCGACGGGCCTTCCACCAGAATGCGCTGCACGCTGCCGACCATGCCTTGGCTGATGCGCGCCACGTTCTCTTCGATGGTCGCCTGCAAATGTTTCAGGCGTTCGAGCTTGACGGCCTGCGGCGTATCGTCGGGCAGGTTGGCAGCCGGCGTGCCGGGGCGGGGGCTGTAGATAAAGCTGAACGATGTGTCGTAGCCGATCTCGTGGATCAGGTCCATCGTCTTGGCGAAGTCCGCATCCGTCTCGCCCGGGAAGCCGACGATGAAGTCGGTGGCGATCGAGATGTTCGGTCGGATTGCGCGCAGCTTGCGGATGCTGCTCTTGTATTCGAGCACCGTGTAGCCGCGCTTCATCGCCATCAGGATGCGGTCGGAGCCATGCTGCACGGGCAGGTGCAGGTGGTCGACCAGCTTCGGGTTGGTGGCATAGGCCTCGATCAGGCGGGAGCTGAATTCCTTCGGGTGACTGGTCGTGTACCGGATGCGCTCGATGCCCGGTATCTCAGCCACGTATTCGAGCAGCAGCGCGAAATCCGCCCGCTCGCTCGTGTCGCCCATCTTGCCGATATAGGCGTTGACGTTCTGGCCCAGCAACGTGACTTCGCGCACGCCCTGTTCGGCCAGGCCGGCCACTTCGGCGAGCACGTCGTCGAACGGACGCGAGACTTCCTCGCCACGCGTGTACGGCACCACGCAGTAGCTGCAGTATTTCGAGCAGCCTTCCATGATCGACACGTAGGCGCTGGCGCCATCCACGCGCGCGGGCGGCAGGTGGTCGAACTTCTCGATCTCGGGGAACGACACGTCGACCTGCGAGCGGCCCGTGCGGCGGCGTGCTGCGATCAGGTCGGGCAGGCGGTGCAGCGTCTGCGGGCCGAAAACGACATCCACGTAAGGGGCACGCGCCACGATGGCCGCACCTTCCTGGCTGGCCACGCAGCCACCTACGCCGACCACGAGATCCGGTTTGAGCGCCTTGAGCGCCTTGACGCGACCGAGTTCGGAGAACACTTTCTCCTGCGCCTTCTCGCGTACGGAGCATGTGTTGAAGAGGATCACGTCCGCATCTTCGGGCGTGTCGGTGGGGACGAGACCTTCAGCCGCGTTGAGCACGTCGGACATCTTGTCCGAGTCGTACTCGTTCATCTGGCAGCCGTAGGTTTTGATGAAGACTTTTTTCATGTGCCGTTCACAGTGGTTGACCTGGGGGCACGTGCTTCGTGGGGCGTTCTGACTACTGGGACTGCGCTTGCGCCTGACTTTGTGCCGCCACCGCAGCCTTGTAATCGTCATCGCTGACAACCCAGGCTGTCAGCAACTGCTGATACAAGTCGAGCTGATAGCGCACCTTGAACGTCTGGCCGACCACCGAGCCCGGCGGCAGCAGGCGCCCGTCCAGCGACAGGATCCGCACGCCCGGGGCAAAACGGATATCAGCGCTGCTGCTGCCGAAGCCCAACAGCAGGATGCGGACGATGCCGGTGCTGCCGGTACTCAGCGTGCCGGTATTGGCCGAATTGACGGTCAACTGGGCTGCCGGGGCCGTCGCCGGAATGTTGCGCAGCACTTGCGCATGAGACAGCAGCGGCGCCGAGGCCGCAGCAACGGCAGCAAAGGCTAGGGCGAGGACTTGGCGTCGGGTGCGCATGGCGTCGTCAGGAGAAAGCCACCGCCGGGTGAGCGACCCGGCACACGAAACACGAGACAACCCGGTATTGTAGCGTTCCGGACAGAAGTCTTATAGCGCTTCGGCAATCTTGGCGGCCAGCGCAACGCCGCTCAGGAACGCGGCTTCCACGCGCGGGCCTTCGCACCAATCACCGCAGGCGCCCAGGCGGGCGGCGGCGTCCCAGTGGCAGGGCATGCCGGCAGACTGCTCGACCAGCGCGTGCGGCCACAGGTGCACGGCCATCAGATCGGGCTCCGGCGTCCCCGGGAATGCCTCCGCAAAGCGGGCGTGCATGGCATGGAGGGCCTGCTCGGGGCTGTCGTTGGCATGGGCGGCCGACCAGCCCGGCGATGCATGCACCACCCAGGATTCATCGACCATGACGCGGCCTGGCTTGCTGTTGTCGCGGGCGGCCCAAGCGAGCACGTCGTCGTCGATACGGATGCCGTCATACGGCAAGCCGAGGGGTTGCGCAAAGCCCATCATCAGCGCCCAGCACGGGGCGTAGTGCACCGTCGCGATGGCTTCCTGCAGCGAGGCTGGCGTGGCGCCGTGAAACAGTGCGGGCAGTTCGGGCGCGGGCAGGGCCAGGGCGAGGAAGTCGGCGTGGGCGGCGTCCGTGCCGTTGCGCTCGATCGTCCAGCGCCGGCCATCGTGCGTTACACGCGTGACGGCGCGACCGAAGCGCACATCGAGCGGTGCTGCCAGGCTGCGCACCAGCGCGCCCATGCCGGGCAGGCCGACATAGCGGGCTTCATCGCGCGAGTCGGCTTCCAGCCCATCGACAGTGCGATGGCCCCAGCGTGCGGGCCAAGGCAGCACCGAGCCCTGACGGCCAGCGGCATCCACCGCGCGCCTGAAGACCTCGCTGCGCACGTTGAACGACTGCGCACCGTGGTCGAACGCATACGCCGGGGCGGACTCGGGCAGCACCGTGGTGGCCAGCCGGCCCCCGACACCGCCGGCGCGCTCATAGACCGTGGTGGCAATGCCTTCTGCGGCAAGCGCGTTGGCACAGGCAACACCGGCAATGCCGGCTCCGACGATGGCGATGGAAGGCTGGGTCATGGATGTGGCGTGGGTGCGGGGGCAGGAGTCCGGAATCGGCGCGGTGATCGGCGAGTAACAGTCCGCCATGATATCGGGTCGCGCCCCAATGAAAAACGCCACCCGAAGGTGGCGTTTTGCGATGGAGCAATTCTGCAGCTTAGAACTTGTAACCCACTGCCAGCCCAAAAACGATGGGGTCGACCTTGATGTCGGTCTTGTTGACGGCCAGCACCTGGCCTTGCTGGCTGCGGATCGTGATGGTGGAGGTCGTCTTCAGCGGCAGGTAGGACACCGTGCCGATGGCGGTCCAGTTCTTGGCGAACTCATACGACACACCCACGTTGGCGACCGGCGTCCACGAGCTCGACGTTTCCGCCGTCACCTTCGCCGGGCCCGTCGGCACCTGTCCCATGCCGAGCTGCAGCACCTGTCCCAGGTTTTGCAGCGCGTTCACGAAGTTCGAATTCAGGCGCAGATTGGTGAAGAAGTTGTAGCTGACACCTGCGCCGACGAACGGACGCAGCTTGCTTTCCTTGGTGCCGAAGTAGTACTGCGCGACGATCGCCGGGCTCCATTCACGCACGGTGGCGACCGGGTTGTTCTGCGGCAGGCCCAGGTTGATCAGCGTCAGCGGCCCGACCACCGGCACCGGGGCGATCACATTACCGCTGCCATACAGGTTGAATTTGGGTGGAACGCCACCCACGAACGTGCCGGCAATGTTGTCGTTAAAGAAGTGCGTGAACGTGAGCGACAGCGTATTCGCGTTACTGACTTTCACGTCAGTTCCCGGCGACTGGTAGGTGCCCAGGCCGAGCGCGCTGGTGGTGGTGGTCAGCGGCGTGGCGGAATCCATCGGGCGGATGTAGAACCAGCCCAGCGCCATGACGTTGCGACCCCAGACGTAGTTGTCCATGAAGCCGCTGAAGCCGCCGCCGCTGCTGGTGCCGCTGCCATTGCTGGCACTTGCGGCTACGTTGGCCTCTGCGGTGGATTGGGCGTGAGCCAGGGGGGCAGCAAGGGTGCTGGCGGCAGCGCAGGCAAAGGCTGCGGCAAAGCGGCGGGCAGTGCGGTTCATGTGGTTGTCTCTCTGGATTGGATTGTTATCACGCCTTGGTGTGGCGATTTGTGTTTCCGCAGCATAACGCAGCGCTTTTGTTCGGTTACGCTGCGATGACCGAAGTTTTCCTCTAGCGTGTACGCACGCAACAAGGGGTTTCCCCTAGTCTCGTTTCATACTGTCCGCCGGACGGCGGAGCCTTGGCCCACAACGGTCTTGGGGCCGCAGTCTAAAACTTGTATTCAGGATTTTTGGGGTTGAAAGTCTGGTCGTTCCAGGTCTTGCGCGTCACGCTCTCAATGACGATTTTCTCGAGCTGATTGCCCGATTCGTCCCACGCCTCTTCAATGCGCACCCACGGGTTTTTGAGGTCGAAATACAGGCGCACGCGCTTGGCGTAGAGCGTGGGCGGCCCGCTTGGTGAATCCCAGGTCAGCCGCAGCATGCGCTCGCCGTCTTCGGTCACCACCTTGGCTTCGTTGAACTTGCCGCTGCCGCCGGCAGCCACGTGGGCGCGTCCGTCGCGCTCGACCGAATCGACGATGAACTGCAGCCCAAGCTCACGCGCCGTGTGGTTCGACTGCGATCTGGCCAGCGAGCCATCCAGTGCGCTCCAGATCGCCACGAAGCCGACAAGCCCGCCAAGGTGGCCGTACATCTCGTCCTTGCGCACGGTTTCGTCGTAGATGATTTCCTGGCCGGCGTGAGAACCGCCCTTGAGCCAGCGCGCGTGGACCTGGCGTGGGGCGTTGCGGTAGCGGATCAGCATGAGCGCCGGTTGGCTTTGCCACTGGTCTCTCACGCGTTCCTGGCGGCGCATGCGGTATTCATATTCGGGCAGCTTGGCCGCCTCGCCCTTGAGCCAGCGCACCAGCGTTTCGGGCTTCATGGCCTGCGCCATGGCCAGGACGTCTTCGTCCGACCAACTGGCGAACGCGTTGGCGTTGACCTGGCTGCCGAGCCAAGCCGTTTGCCTGGCGATGTCCATGGCGGCAAAGCTGCCGATGGCCGCCGATTGCGATGCGGCGGTCTGTGTGGCGGTCGGCGCGGCTGCCGCTGGCACAGAAGCATCCGGCGCGGCAGGCTGGGCCCAGGCGTGTACGGCACCGGCCAGCAGCGTGGCCAGGGCGAGGGTACGCAATTGCATACGAGTCTCCGCTGTCGGTGTTATTGCTGAGCTTGCGCGCGGGCGCGCTTGATGTCCGGATCGGCATCGCGCAGTTCGCGACGCAGGATCTTGCCCACCGTCGACTTGGGCAGCTCTTCGTGGCGGAACTCGACGATGCGCGGCATCTTGTAGCCGGTCAGGTGGGCGCGGCAGTGTTCGAGCAGCGCGGGCTCGGTCAGCGCGCCGGTGCGCGGCACCACGATGATCTTCACGCGCTCGCCGGCCACCGGGTCGGGCACGCCGATGGCCGCCACCTCCAGCACGTCGGGGTGCAGTGCCACCACGTCTTCGATCTCGTTCGGATACACATTGAAGCCCGACACGAGGATCATGTCCTTCTTGCGGTCGATCAGGCGGATGTAGCCGTTGGCATCCATCACACCGATATCGCCGGTGGAGAACCACCCTTCGGCGTCGATGGACTTGGCGGTCTCATCGGGGCGCTGCCAGTACCCTCGCATGACCTGCGGCCCACGCACCTGCAGTTCGCCGGGCTCGCCGAGCGGCGCGATCGTGCCGTCGTCGCGCTTGAAGCGCACTTCGGTGGAGGGCGCGGGCAGCCCGATCGTGCCGCTGAATTCGGTCACATGCGGCGGGTTCATCGAGACGACGGGCGAGCATTCCGTCAGCCCGTAGCCTTCAACGATGGTGTGGCCCGTGACTTCCTTCCAGCGCTGGGCAATGGCGCGCTGCACCGCCATGCCGCCACCGATGGTGATCTTCATGGCCGAGAAGTCGCGCTTGGCGAAGTCCGGGTCTTCCAGCAGTGCGTTGAAGAGCGTGTTCACCCCCGCAATGCCAGAGAACCGTTCGTTGCGCAGGATGAAGATCACGCGCTTGGTGTCACGCGGATTGGCGATCAGGATATTGCGCCCGCCCAGTGTCATGAACATCAGCAGGTTCACCGTGAGCGAGAAGATGTGATACAGCGGCAGCAGCGTGACGTTGGTTTCCACGCCGCCGTTGAGCATGCTCTTGGACCACTCTTCGGCCTGCAGCAGGTTGGCGATGATGTTGCGGTGCGTGAGCATTGCGCCCTTGGCCACGCCCGTGGTGCCGCCCGTGTATTGCAGGAAGGCCAGGTCTTCCGGCGCCAGCTGCAGTGACTGCAGTGTCCGTGAGCCCCCTGCGGCCAGCGCATCGCGCAGCCAGACCGGCGAGGGCAGCTTGTACGGCGGCACCTGCTTCTGCACGTGGCGCATCACGAAGTTCAGCGCGCGGCCCTTGAGGTTGAGCGCCCCGCCCATCAGGTCGCCGATGCCCGTGATGACGATGTTGCGCACCTGGCTGCCGGGCAGCGCCTGCTCGAGCGTGCGCGCGAAGTTCTCCAGCACGACGATCGTTTGTGCGCCGGAATCGCGCAACTGGTGGGCCAGCTCCGGCACCGTGTACAACGGGTTGACGTTGACGACGATGGCGCCGGCCAGCAGCGTGCCGAACAGGCACACGGGGTACTGCAGGCTGTTGGGCAGCATGATCGCCACCCGATCGCCTTTCTTTACGCCGCGCGACTGCAGCCACGCCGCAAACTGCTTGGCCTGGCGCTCGCATTCGTCATAGGTCATCTCGGTGCCGACACTCACGTAGGCGACGCGGGTACGGTATTTCTCCACCGATTCCCGAAACACCTCGACCAGCGAGTGATAACGATCGGGATTGATCTCCGCGGGCACGCCCTCGGGGTACGACTTCAGCCAGATGCGATCGGTCAGATCGCTGCGGTCGGCAACGGTGTTCATGGTGTCTCCGTCCATGAAAAACGCGGCGTGGTTTTATTGTGTGCCGCGCGGGTTTTGAATCTTGGTAGACGCGGGCCGTTCCCGTTGTGGCCCGAGCGGATTACTGCGACATCGTTTCGGGGCGCTCCAGAATGGCGACGACACCTTGCCCGCCCGCGGCACAGATCGACACCAGCCCGCGGCCGCTGCCGCGCTGCGCCAGCATCTTCGCCAGCGTCGCGACAATGCGCCCGCCCGTGGCGGCAAATGGATGCCCTGTGCCCAGCGAGCTGCCGTTCACGTTGAGTTTGCTGCGGTCGATGCTGCCCATCGGCGCACTGCGGCCCAGCTTTTCGCGACAGTATTCGGGCGATTCCCACGCCGCCAGCGTACACAGGACTTGCGCTGCAAAGGCTTCGTGAATTTCGTAGTAGTCGAAGTCCTGCAGCGTCAGGCCCGCGCGCTCCAGCATGCGGGAAACGGCATAGGCCGGGGCCATCAAGAGCCCTTCGTTCTGCTCCGGCGTGCCGCTGAAGAAGTCGACAGCCGCCGTGTCCGCGCAGGTCATGTAGGCGAGCACTGGCAGGTGGTGCGCGCGCGCCCAGTCTTCGCTGGCGAGCAGCACGCACGAAGCGCCATCGGTGAGCGGCGTGGAGTTGCCGGCCGTCATGGTGCCGGCGGCGCTGCGGTCGAATACCGGCTGCAGCTTCGCCAGTTGCTCGATGGTCAAGTTGCTGCGCAGATTGTTGTCACGATCGAGCCCGAGGTGGGCGGTCATCAGGTCGGTGAAGAACCCGCGCTCGTAGGCCGCCGTGAGGTTGTGGTGGCTGCGTAGGGCCAGCGCGTCCTGGTCTTCGCGACGGATGCCCCAGCGCTTGGCCATCAGCTCGCAGTGTTCGCCCATCGACAGGCCAGTGCGCGGCTCGCTGTTGCGCGGCAGGAGCGGGCGCACGAACATCGATGGCCGCAGGCCGGCCAGCGCTTTGACGCGCGCGCCCGTGGACTTGGCGCGGTTGGCCTCCAGCAGGATCTTGCGCATCTTTTCGTTCAGGCCGACGGGCGCATCGGAGGTAGTGTCCGTGCCGCCGGCAATGCCCACGTCGATCTGCCCCAGTGCAATCTTGTTGGCAACGAGGATGGCGGCTTCCAGCCCGGTGCCACAGGCCTGCTGGATGTCGTACGCGGGCGTCTGCTTGGCGAGCGTGGTAGACAGCACCGTTTCGCGCGTCAGGTTGAAATCGCGCGCGTGCTTGATGACCGCGCCGGCCACGACTTCGTCCAGACGCTGGCCATGCAGGTTGAAGCGGTCGATCAGGCCTTGCAGCGCGGCGGTCAGCATCTGCTGGTTCGAAGCCGTGGCGTAGGCCGTGTTCGAGCGGGCAAACGGGATGCGGTTACCGCCGAGGATGGCCACGCGGCGCAGCTGCGCGTTGACGAGCATGAATTCAGTCTCCCGTGTTGTCTTGTTGTGCTTGCGGCAGCGTCAGCATGCCGCGCAGATAGGGTTTGTCGCCCGTGGCGTTGCGCACTTCAAAGGCGCGGCCCGGGGTGGCTTCGCTGGCTTGCCACAGCGTCGCCGTCCCCGGCAGTGATAGCGGCGCCTTGAATTCGGCCAGCACTTCGCCTTGCGTGAGCGGCGCCGCGGGCAACAGCTCTGCCAGCGCTCGGGCCTTCGTCCACATACCGTGAGCGATGGGATGCGCAAAGCCGAACAGCCTTGCACCGATAGTGGACACGTGGATGGGGTTCCAGTCGCCCGACACGCCGGCGTAGCGTCGGCCGGTGTCGGCGGGCACATCCCAGCGGCCGTCTGGTGACAAGGTCTGGGCACCGGGCAGCGCAATCAGCGGCGCACCTTGCGGAGAAGGCACGCCCACGCGCAAATAGGTCGACAGCGATTCCCACACCACGGCCCCGCCTTTGACGATGGCCGTTTCGATGGCGAACGCCTGTCCGCGTGCATGGTGGAACAACCGGCGGGGGCGCACTTCCACGCGCACGCGCTCACCCACCTGCAAACCCTGGTGTTGGCGGATCGTGTTGCACAGGTGCACCAGGCCGATGACCGGATAGGGAAACGCCGATTCCGTCATCAGCATGAGCTGCAGCGGAAAGCCTAGCAAGTGCGGATACGTCATCGGCACGCCATGCGCCGCGGAGAAGCCGCACACCGCTGCGTACAGAGCGATGTGCCCGGCGTCGAGCGGCACTTCCTGCCGCACCAGGGTGTGGCGCGGCAGCGGTCCGCCACGCTTGCCTTTACGTTGCGACAGCAGCGCGCGCCACGCCAGCGCCCCCGGCGATGGTGGCGCCGTCACCAGCGTCTGCGTGGCGATCATGGGGAAGAGCGGGGCCAGCGTGCGCACGATCGCTCAGGCGCCGAGCAGGCTTTGCCCGCACACGCGCACGATGTTGCCCGTTACGCCGTTCGACGCAGGGTTGGCGAACCACGCAATCGTCTCGGCCACGTCGACGGGCTGGCCGCCCTGGCTCATCGAATTCATCCGGCGGCCGGCTTCACGAATGGCAAACGGCACGGCTGCGGTCATCTGCGTTTCGATAAAGCCCGGCGCAACCGCGTTGATGGTGATGCCGCGTTCCGCCAGCAACGGCGCGCCAGCCTGCACGAGGCCAATCACGCCGGCTTTGGACGTCGCGTAGTTGGTTTGCCCCATGTTGCCTGCGATGCCGCTGATGGACGACACGCAGACGATGGCTCCGCCCGTGTGCAGCGCATTGGCAGCAAGCAGTGCGTCGTTGATGCGCAACTGAGCGGCGAGGTTGATATCGAGCACGCTGCGCCACGCGGGTTCGGTCATGCGGGCGATGGTCTTGTCGCGCGTGATGCCGGCGTTGTGCACGAGGATGTCGATGCCGCCCAATGCGGCAAGTTGCTGCGCGAGCAAGGCGGGTGTTTCAGGCGCGGCAATGTCGTATGCCATGGCTTCACCGCCGATTTCCTGGGCGACGGCGCCCAGCGCCTCTTGTGCGGCGGGCACGTCCAGGCAGAGCACGCGCGCACCATCACGCGCCAACACGTGCGCAATGGCCGCGCCGATGCCGCGCGAGGCACCGGTCACCAGAGCGGTGCGGCCGGCCAGCGGCTTCTGCCAATCCACCGAGACCGCTGCGGCGCGATGCACGCGCACCACCTGGCCCGACACATACGCCGAGCGCGCCGACAGCAGAAACCGCAGCGTCGACGCGGCCACGTTTTCCGCACCCTCCGCTACGTAGACGAGCTGCGCCGTGCAGCCGCGCCGGACTTCCTTGCCGAGAGATCGCGTGAGTCCTTCCAGCGCCCGCTGCGCGATCGCCGCGTCGGGTGTCTTGCTGCCTTCGGGCGGACGGCCGATCACGACCACGCGCCCACAACGGCCGATGGCCCGCACGCCATCGTGAAACACGTGATACAGCGCATCGAGGCCGTCGACCGACGCAATGCCCGTGGCATCGAAAACGATGCCGCCAATGCGATCAAACGCCTCGCCGTCCTTGCCCGTCGGGGCGACAAAGCGGCCCGTGATCTGGCCGTGCCGGTTGGCGGCACCAAGCCACTCCGGATCGCTTTCATGAAAGCGCGTGGGTACGCCGGTCTCGGCAAACAGCGCCGCGAGCGTCTCACGCATGGAGCCACCCGGCGCCGCACCCACCAGGAACGGCCCGACGAATTCCGGCTCCCCCGGCACATAACGGCGCAACGGCACCGGCTGTGGCAAGCCGAGGTTGGCGGACAGCCACTTGCCGAAACCGGAACCGACGAAATCGAGGTACTTATCTTGCATCGTTGTTGTTGTCGTTGGTCAGGCCCGGACCATCAGGCTGCGCGGCGCTCGGCGGCGTGCAGGGCATCAAGCGCATCCTTGCGACGCTGCAGGTCGGCCATCAGGTTGAAGTCGGGCGGGAAGTCATCCACAGCAACGGCGTGCTCACCGTAGCGCGCGTAGTCGCACAGTTGCTTGCGTTCGCTTTCATAGATGAGGTTCTGTGCGACGGCTTGCGCCGTCCAGGCTTCGAAGTCGGGCAGGCTCTGCGGCACGGGCGGCAGCTTGCCTGCCCGGATGGCCGGTTTCAAGCGTTGCTCGATTGCGTCCACGGCCGGTTGCAGACGGAAGGCCGCCTCGCCATAGGCGATCGGGTCGACTTCGGGCGTCGGGCAGTACGAGTCGGCAAGCAGCCGATCGCGGACAGCGCCCGGCGTTTGCATCAGCTCGGCGACCTGCGCGGCCAGCGCATCCGACGGCTTGCGATACGGCGTACCGAACGGGAAGATCAGCGCGCGCAGTAGCGCCGCGATGCCTGCGTTCGGGAAGTTGGCCAGCACACCGTCGAGCGCATCGTGTGCCTTCACCAGCGCGTCCTGCACCGACCAGTGCACGAGCGACGTGTCTTCGGCGGGGCGGCCTTCATCTTCAAAGCGCTTGAGCGTGGACGAGATCAGGTACATCTGCGAAAGGATGTCGCCAAGCCGCCCCGTGATGCTCTCGCGGCGCTTGAGCGTACCGCCCAGCGTAAACATCGACACATCGGACAGCAGCGCCAGCGCAGTCGAGAAGCGGTTCACGGCCCGGTAGTAGCGCTGCATTTCCGGTGCGGCATTGCCCGGCGCGCTTGTGACGCGGCCACCGGAGAGCGCATGCAGGAAGGCGCGCACCACGTTGCCCGCGATGAATGCGCCGTGGCCGAACAGCGCCGTATCGAACGCACGCAGCGTCTCGGGTGAATCGGCGCCTTGTGCGGCGGTCATCTCGCGCAGCACATACGGATGGCAACGGATCACGCCCTGCCCGAAGATGATCAGGCAGCGCGTCATGATGTTCGCGCCTTCCACCGTGATGGCAATCGGCACCTGCTGGTATGCACGCGCCAGGAAGTTGTTCGGGCCCATGCAGATGCCCTTGCCGCCCACGATGTCCATCGCATCGGTGACCACATCGCGCGCACGTTCGGTGACGTGGTATTTGGCAATGGCGGAGATGACTGAAGGCTTTTCGCCCAGGTCGACGGCCAACGCGGACAGACGCCGCGCCGAGTCCATCATGTACAGATTGCCGCCCATGCGGCCAAGCGCTTCCTGAATGCCCTCGAACTTGCCGATGGGCGTACGGAACTGGCGACGCACGGCGGCGTACGCGCCGGTGCTGCGCACGGCCAGCTTGGCCATGCCCACGTTCGACGAAGGCAGCGAGATGGCGCGGCCGGCTGCCAGGCATTCCATCAGCATGCGCCAGCCACGGCCGACCTGTGCCCGGCCGCCGATCACCCAGTCGATGGGGATGAACACATCCTTGCCCCAATTGGGGCCGTTCTGGAACACCGCATTGAGTGGCCAATGGCGGCGGCCGATGTTCACGCCCGGATGCTTGGTCGGGATGAGCGCGCACGTGATGCCGGGTTCCTTGTCGGCACCGAGCAAGCCATCCGGATCGACTGCACGGAAGGCCAGTCCCAGCACCGTCGCGATGGGGCCGAGCGTGATGTAGCGCTTGCTCCATGTCACGCGAAAGCCAAGGGTCTCGCGGCCTTCGTGCATGCCGCGGCAGACCACGCCCACATCGGGAATGGCGGCGGCATCGGAGCCGGCATACGCGTTGGTCAGCGCAAAGCAGGGGATTTCTTCCCCGCGTGCGAGGCGCGGCAGGTAATGGTCCTTTTGCGCTTCGGTGCCGTAGTGCAGAAGCAGCTCGGCGGGGCCCAGAGAGTTGGGCACCATGACCGACACGGCTGCAGCGGAGCAGCGCGTCGACAGCTTCATGATGACCTGCGAGTGCGCATACGCCGAGAAGCCCTTGCCGCCGTATTCCTTCGGGATGATCATGCCGAGGAAGCCCGCGCGCTTGGCATAAGCCCACGCCTCGGGCGACAGGTCTTGCCAGATCTGCGTACTTTCCCAATCGTTGGCAAGGTCGCAAAGCTTTTCAGTTTCGACGTCGAGGAAGGATTGCTCTTCCGCCGACAGACTGGGCGGCGGGGAAGACAGCAAACGCGACCAGTTCGGCCGGCCGGAGAACAATTCGGCATCCCACCAGACCGTGCCGGCTTCAATGGCGTCGCGCTCCGTCTGCGACATCTCCGGCATGATCTTGCGGAACATCGCCAGCACCGGGCGCGTGATGAGTGCCCGGCGCAACGGCTTGACCGCAAGCACCAGCGCGGGCAGCACAAAGACGATGGCGAGCACCGTTGTCATCACCGGGCCGACGAGGCCCAGCCAAGCACCGGCGACCAGCCACACCGCCGTTGCGATCAACCAGGCGAATGCCGAGGCTTCCATGCTGGCGAGAGCGAGCGCGCCGATGCAAAGCAGGACGATCCAGATCGTCGTCATGAGGGTCTCCATTCGATGCGTTGATGTGCCGGCTGTCTCGAACATGCGGCGGCACCTGCCGAACACCGGAGCGACTCCCGTGCCTGCACACGGGAGTGCCGCGCGGCGCCCGCGTTGTCAGGCGTTGGGGCTGCGCCAGGGCCGCATCGGGTTGGCCGGGAAGATGGCGCGTGCGGCGTTGCTCCGGCGAATCGCCAATGCCCGTGTGCGCGCCGAGGGCGCGGGGCCGTCGCTATCGGTACCGTGGTGATCGTCGTGCTCGTCGGCGCTGAGGTCGTCGTGGTCGTCCGCGGCATCGTCTGCGCTGGCGCGAGAACCCGGCGTGCGGCCGAACAAATCGCCGGCGAAGGGCGAGGCCGTGGCAGGCGTCGCGCTGCGTTCGGTGATGCGGCCATTGCCGTGCCCGGCGTGGCGGCCCGAGCCGCCGTGGCCGCTGTCGTTGCCGTTGGAGGCGTCGTCTGCTTGCGCGACCGGCGTGGGCACCTGTGCTTCGGCCAGTTCGACGACCTGGTCGAGCGCGCCGGCCTCGCCCGGCAGCGGGGCGTTGAGCGTGGCCACCACCAGCGCCGTCAGGCGTGCCAGGAGTGAGGCATCGTTCATCGGCTTGCCCTGCGTGAACAGCGGCAGCAGATTGTTGAGGTCGTCCCCCGCCAGCACGCCGGCGAGTGCCTTGAGCGCAAAGTGCAGGCGCCAGCCCAGTTCTGCCCGCGGCAGGTGTGGCAGCGCGCGCGAGAAGGCTTCGAAAAAGCGATCGAACACCGGCGCATAGTGACCGAGCAGATAGTTCTGCACGAACGGCGAAGTATCGGAATACACCCGCCCCATCAGCCGCAGGAACGCAGGCCCGCCGGTGTCAGGGTTGCGCGCCATCTGCAGAGCCGGCACGAACAGCGCGCCGAGCACGTGGTCGCAGGTCAGCTGCTCTTTCGTCCAGCGTTCTTCGCACGCATCCAGCAGCGCCAGCCGGCGCGTGTTGAGCGGGTCGAGACGGCGCCCCAGCACCGACTGCATCAACGCTTCCTTGCTGCCGAAGTGATAATTGACTGCCGCCAGATTGACCTTGGCGCGTGCCGTGATCTGCCGCAACGACATCGCCTCGTAGCCGAACTCGATGAACAGCAGTTCGGTGGCTTCCAGAATGCGGCCCTTGGTGTCTCCTGCTCCAGGACGTCCCATGTCTCCTACCTCGTTTTTTTAAGCCTGATATCGGCCTCGATTGCTGCGGTGCAGCGCTCGAACGTACGATTCAAACATGTGTATGGGGTTGCCCGGGCATGTTAGGAACAGACGTTTGAAAACGCCAAGCGCCCAATTCGAGCAAGCACTCTAGACCGGAAGAGCTTGCCCAACCAATGTATGAAACACGTGGCCCGGAAAGTGAGTGAGCGCAAACATGAGAAAGCTCAACCAGGCTCGCACCCGATGAGCGGGTCAGCCGGCCGGCCGATGGAGCGAGGTCAGACCGCCGAAAAATGCGGCAGGGTTTTGTGCAGGAGGGGGAGATGGAGCCGCCGTCCTGGACGACCAGCGTCGAGACCTCCACCCACGAATGCCGATCTTCGCGATAGGCGGAAGCGGCGTCCGTCTACAGCCGGAGGCGCATTCCCCGTGCAATTCCGACGGTATGCGTTGAGGGAGCGGCCGGGAATGTGGTGAATACGCCGTGGAGGCCTTGCGGCGGCGGTGGGGTAAACACCATCACCTGTTAAACTAGCGCCCTTCTTGCAGTCCCCGGGGTCCAGTCGCCCCGTCACCTACCCAGGCTTTGTCCACGATTGGCGCACGAACGAATGCGCGGGACACGCCGGTCCAATCGCTTTTCCATGTCGTTTTCCGAACTCGGCTTGTCAGACAAGCTGGTACGTGCCGTGGCCGAACTCGGCTACGCAGAACCCACTCCGATTCAACGCCAGGCCATCCCCGCCATCCTCAAGGGCGGTGACCTGCTCGCCGGTGCACAGACCGGCACCGGCAAGACCGCCGGTTTCACGCTGCCGCTGCTGCACCGCCTGTCGGCATCGCAGCCCAACAAGGTGCAAACGCCGCAGGGCATGCGCTTTCCGATCCGCGCGCTGGTGCTGACGCCCACGCGTGAGCTTGCCGCGCAGGTGGAAGAAAGCGTGCGCGCCTATGGCAAATACCTGCCGCTGAAGTCGATGGTGATGTTCGGCGGCGTCGGCATCAACCCGCAGATCGATGCACTCAAGCGCGGGGTCGATATCGTTGTGGCCACGCCGGGCCGCCTGCTGGACCATGTCGGCCAGCGCACCATCGATCTGTCCCACATTGAACTGCTGGTGCTGGACGAAGCCGATCGCATGCTGGACATGGGCTTCATCCACGACATCCGCAAGATCCTCAACATCCTCCCGCCGAAGCGACAGAACCTGCTGTTCTCGGCAACGTTCTCCGACGACATTCGCGAACTGGCCGATCGCCTGCTGGACAAGCCGGCGCTGATCGAAGTCGCGCGCCGCAACACGACCGCCGAAACAGTCGAACAACGCATCTACCCGGTCGACCGAGAGCGCAAGCGCGAACTGCTGGCCAAGCTCGTGCGCGACAACGACTGGCACCAGGTGCTGGTCTTCACGCGCACCAAGCACGGCGCGAACCGCCTGGCCGAGCAGCTCACGCGCGACGGCATTCCCGCGCTGGCCATCCACGGCAACAAGAGCCAATCGGCGCGCACGCGTGCGCTGACGGAGTTCAAGGCCGGGACGCTGCGGGTGCTGGTTGCAACCGACATCGCCGCCCGTGGTATCGACATCGACCAACTGCCGCACGTGGTCAACTTCGACCTGCCGAACGTGCCGGAAGACTACGTGCACCGTATCGGCCGCACGGGCCGCGCCGGCGCGCAAGGCGAGGCGATTTCGCTGGTCTGCGTGGACGAGCATGGCTTGCTGCGCGACATCGAGCGCCTCATCAAGCGCGAACTGCCGCGTACCGTGCTGGAAGGTTTCGAGCCGGACCCGTCCATCGCGGCGGAGCCGATTCCGAACGGGCGCAACTCCGCGGGCCGTGGTGGCAACGCGCGCGGTGGCCGCCCGGGCGGTGGGCGCAGCCAGCAGCCGCGCCAGGCCAGCGGCAACGCTGCGCCGCGCGAGCCGCGGGCTCCGCGTGAGCCTCGTGCGCCGCGTCGCGAGTCGAGCGGTAACGGTCAGGGCCAGGGTCAGAACCAAGGTCAAGGCCAAGGCCAAGGCCAAGGCCAAGGCCGCAATGGTGCCGGCAGCCGCCAGCGTCAGGCGCAAGGTCAACGCGACGGCCAGGCGGCGCCGAAGTCGCGCAATGGCCACGGTGCCGGCAACGGCAACGGCAACGGCAACGGCCAATCGCAGGCGCGCGGCCAGCGCCAGGGCAACGGTCAAGGCCAGGGCCAAGGCAATGGACAAGGCGGGCAGGGCGGTCAACAACGCCGTGCATCGAACACGCAAGCTGCGCAGCCCGCCCATAAGGCACAGCCGGCCAAGCAGCCGTTCAACGGTTTGTTCGCCAAGGCGGCTGCGTTGCTCGGCGGCCGTAAAGCCTGACGTTGATGCACGACGACGGCCCCCCCGCATCAGTTGACGCGCCCTACGACGGCCTGACGCCTGACAGCATCCTGGATGCGCTGGCGGAGGTCGGGCTGATGCCGGACGGCCGCATGTTCGCGCTCAACAGCTACGAAAACCGCGTGTACCAGGCCGGCGTGGAAGATGGCGCGCCGGTGGTGGTCAAGTTCTACCGCCCGGGCCGCTGGACCGATGCGCAGATCGTCGAGGAACACGCCTTCACGGCAGAACTCGCAGCGGCGGAGATCCCCGTGGTCGCGCCGCTGGAAATCGACGGCCGCACGCTGCACGCGTTCGAGCGTTGGCACTTCGCGGTCTTCCCGCGTTGCGCAGGCCGCGTGCCGGCCATCGACCAGGACCACACGCTTGAGTGGATGGGCCGCTTCCTTGGCCGCATCCACGTCGTGGGTGCGCGGCGGCCGTTCGTGGCCAGGCCCGCACTCGACATCGACACCTTCGGCGTGCAATCGCGCGACTGGCTGCTCGAACACGATTTCATCCCGCCCGATTTGTTGCCGGCTTGGCGCAGCGTGGCTGACGCCGCACTCGACGGCGTGCGCCGCTGCTACGACCGCGCGGGCGACGTTTCATTGCTGCGCCTGCACGGCGATTGCCACGCCTCGAACGTGCTCTGGATCGAAGAGGCCGACGCCAAGCAGGGCGATCCACTGCGCAGCGCCGGTCCGCATTTCGTCGACTTTGACGACAGCCGCACCGGCCCGGCCGTGCAGGATCTGTGGATGCTGCTCTCGGGCGATCGCGCGTCGATGCAATCGCAGCTCGCCAGCCTGCTGGCCGGGTACGAGGACTTCTGCGAATTCGACACGCGCGAACTGTATCTGGTCGAAGCGCTGCGCACGCTGCGCTTGCTGCACTACAGCGCCTGGTTGGCGCGTCGCTGGAACGATCCGGCGTTTCCTGCAGCGTTTCCGTGGTTCAACACGCAACGCTACTGGCAGGACCGGGTGTTGGAGTTGCGCGAGCAGATCGCGCTGTTGGACGAACCGCCGCTCTGGTGAAACCGAGCGGCGGTTTTTCTTTGAGGCTTGGGCTTAGGCGAACTTGCCGGCCTGGAAGTCCCGCACGGCCTGGAAGATCTCTTCTTGCGTGTTCATCACGAACGGGCCGTATTGCGCGATCGACTCGTTCAGCGGTTTGCCGGCCACCAGCAACACACGCGCCTCAGCGTCGCCTGCACGGATCACTACCCCGTCACTGCCTTCCGTGTTGGCGAGGATGGCCATCTGCTTGTCTTCCACGCGCTGCAGCCCCGCGTCGCCAGACGCTTCGGCGTCACCGACCAGCGCGCTGCCACGGAACACGTAGACGAACGCGTTGTGTCCGGCCGGCAGCGCCTGCGCAAACGACGTCCCCGCCGGCAGCGTGATGTCCAGATACAGCGGCTGCGTTGCTTCACGCGTCATCGCACCTTGCACGCCGTGCGATTCTCCCGCGATCACACGCACGGCCACGCTGTCTTCCGTTGTGAACTCGGGAATCTCGTTCGACGGAATGTCGCGGTACCACGGTGTTGTCATCTTGTCGCGGGCAGGCAGGTTCAACCACAGCTGGAAGCCTTCCATCACGCCGTCCTCCTGTTCCGGCATTTCCGAGTGCACGACGCCGCTGCCGGCCGTCATCCACTGTACGCCGCCGTGTTGCAGGAGGCCTTCGTGGCCCGCACTGTCGCGGTGGCGCATGCGGCCCGCGATCATGTATGTCACCGTTTCAAAGCCGCGGTGCGGGTGATCGGGAAAGCCGGCCAGATAGTCGTTCGGGTCGTCACTGCGAAACGCGTCCAGCATCAGGAACGGATCGAGCCGGCGTTGCAGGTTGTTCGTCAGCACGCGGGTGAGCTTCACGCCCGCGCCGTCCGAGGTGGGGCGGCCCGTGATAACGCGCTCGACGAGGCGGGCACGTTGCACTTGCGGTTGCACGAGGGTTTCCATGTGGTTCTCCTGAAATTGGGCATTTGTCACACGCCAAATGTAGGGTGGTTGCCTCGTTTGCACTAGTCGGTTATGGTGGGAAAAAATGTTGCTCTCGGTGAGACAATCGCACTACCAAGCCGGCGCGCATCACGATAAGAGGAGGAAACTATGGATCTGAACCAATTGGCGCTGTTCGTGCGCGTGGTCGAAGCGGGGAGCTTCACGGCAGCGGCAACGCGGCTGGATCTGCCCAAATCGTCCGTCAGCCGGGGCATTGCGGCGCTTGAACAGGATTTGAACGTGCGACTGTTACAGCGCACGACGCGCACGCTGCATTTGACCGACGCGGGCCAGAGCCTGTATCAGGTGGCGTCGCATGCATTGGAAGACATCGAACGCGCCACCACCTGCGCCGGCGAGCTGCAGGACTTGCCGCGCGGCAAGGTGCGGATCACGTCTTCCGAAGACGTCGGCCGCCTGCTGGTGGCGCCGGTGGCGGCGCGCTTCATGCAGCAGTATCCGGAAATCGATCTGGACGTGGTGCTGACGCCGCGCAACGTCGATCTCGTGCAGGAAGGTTTCGACCTCGCTGTCCGCGTTGGACGCCTAGCCGATAGTTCGCTGGTCGCGCGGTCGCTGGGCGTGTTGCGCATCGGCCTGTTCGCCTCGCCCGATTACCTGCAGCGCCGCGGTGCGCCGGACACCGTACAAGGGCTGGCCGACCATTGCTGCCTCGATTTTCGCGGCACCGGCCGCGGCGAAACGCAATGGCGCCTCGTCGGCCCCAATGGCCTGAAAACCGTGGCCGTGCGCGCGCGCCTGAATGCCGACAGCCTGATCTACCTGGAAACGTTGATAGCGTCGGGCGCCGGGATCGGCCCCCTCCCGCTGTACGCGAGTGCCGTCGCGCGCGCCAACGCGCCGCTGCCACGCTTGGTGCGCGTGCTGCCCGACTATGCGACCAGCGGTGAGCCGATCAACCTCGTCACACCCTCTGCTCGGTTCGTTCCCAGGCGCGTTCGCTTGCTGATCGACATGCTGACCGAGTCGATTCGGCAGGAGTTGGAAAACGCAGATCCCACCTGAAGTGTCGCGGAATAGAAGCTGCCGACGTTAAATGTTGTCACGACTGCGCCCGCTGCACGTTTCGCAAGGCACCATGCGATCCACGTGTGCCGGACCAGTACGTCTGACCCTCCATGACGTCACCCCCGTAAGCGTTGCAGTGCTTCCCCCCGGTGCGCTGCGATGTGTCTGGCACATGCGACCCTTGGGTGTTTCTGATCCCGTCACACTGTTGTGGGAAGCACCGCCGCCCGGACATCATCGTCCGGGCTTTTTTTTTTGCCGATTCACGAATGCTTGTCGCACGGTGTTTAACGGCCTTCACAAATTAGGACTCTTCTCATGGTTCGTAGCAAACCTCGCCATGAAAATTGCTGCCACGTAACACATGCAACGGAATGCGCCGAACGCGCTTGAATAAGCGCCATCAATTCCGCACCCGCCGCGACGCATGTGCGAATTTTCATGGAGTCGAACATGCGTATCGCCTTGCTTGAAGACGATCCCTTCCAAAGCGAAGTCATCGTCCAGATCCTGTCCCAGTCCGGCCACGACGTGGTGACCTACACCGACGGTGCGACCTTGCTGCGCATGCTGGGCCGATCGTCGTACGACATGCTGATCCTCGACTGGCATACGCCTGGCATGCTCGGGATCGACGTACTGAGCGTCGTGCGCAGCCGCCATAAAGAAGTATTGCCGGTGCTCTTTGTCACGGCCGAAGAAGGCGAGAAAAGCCTTGTGCGCGCCCTCACGCACGGCGCGGATGACTACATCGCCAAGCCGTTCCGCATTGCCGAGCTGCGTGCGCGCGTCGACGCGCTGCTGCGCCGTGCCTATCCCATTCCGTATGGTCGTCTGCCATTCGCCGTAGGGCCGTACCACTTCAACACGCAGCGCCAACAGATCACCCTGCACGGCGAACCCGTTACGCTGACGGGCATCGAGTTCCAGCTGGCGCTGCTGTTGTTCTCGAACGTGGGCCGCACGCTGTCGCGCGACCACATCTTCGGGCAGGTGTGGGGCCGCAATTCATCGGAATACACGCGCACGATCGATAGCCATGTGTCGCGCATCCGCATGAAACTGAATATCGAGCCGGTGAACGAGGTGCGCCTGGTGGCGGTGTACAAGCACGGCTATCGCGTCGACCATCTCAAACCGGCGGACGACATGAATGCGCTGTCCGAGATGGATATCGCATCGTATGACGCTTAAGCCCGAGCCCATCGGCGCGCAGTGAGGGTGCCCCTCCAGCAATGGAATGGGGCGCCCTTATTGTTATTCATCGGCTGTTATGCTCGGGGTTTCTCTTTCTCTGGGCGAGGCCGGCGTGCCGTTTTTCAATCTCAATGCAGAGGCCGAAGCGCTGCCGCGCGCATGGTCGTCTCGCGTGCTGGAGCGTTTTGGTAGCGCCAATTTCAAGGTGCTGCGCATGGATGGCACGTCGTATCCCAACGAGGTGCACGACTATGCCGAAGGGCTGCTGGTCATCGATGGGCAACTGCGCCTGCGCACCGGCGACGAAGCGGTGACGGTCTCGCGCGGCGAGCTGTATGTGGTGCCTGCCGGCGTGCCGCACAGCGTAGATGCCGGCAGCGCCGGCACGCTGGTTATTCTGGACGTGTAAGCGGAGCGTCTTCCGCCTCTGCAAGCTGCTTGATCCGCTGCAGCATCATCCGGCATCGCGCGCGGGCGGCTCTGCCAAGCTCCGTTTCATCAGCCAGGCGACACCGGGTATGCGCAAGCCGGTGGCAAACACCACGTCTCGCATCCAACCGCTGTATTGCGCCTGGAAGCATGGCGTGAGCGCTCGGCTCAGTGTCTGATAGGCCTGCACGGTGCGCAGGCGACGGGCGTGGTAGGCGAGCGCGCCATCGGCGGCACCATGGACTTGCACGCATGCCGCTAGTGCGAGTGCATCTTGCGCGGCCAGCGTGGTCCCCAGGCCGAGTTGCGGGCTCATGGCGTGCGCGGCATCGCCGATGATGCAGTAGGGCGGTTTGGCCAACGCGCGCGGCCATGTGTGTCGATAGACGGCAAACGGCATATCGTCGTGCGAGCCGATCTGCTCGACCATGGGCGCGGCTTGCGGCCATAGGCTGAGGACATGCGCCTTCCACTGTGTGATGTCGGTCTGGCGCCAGGCATCGACGGCATCGCTGGGCAGGCTCCAGAACATCGATAGGCGCGTGCGGCTGCCATCCACGTCGGTGGGTAGCAGGCCCATCATCTCGCGCGTGCCGCGAAAGCGCTGCTGCAGCACGCGCGGGTTCCAGCCCTCCACCCATCCTTGGAACCACAGCGTGCCCCATCGATAGGTACTTGACGGGCCGGCCAGGCCTGCGGACTCACGCAGGGCTGACGCCGCGCCATCGGCAATTACAAACAGATCGAAGACTGATTCGCCCTGCGTGTGCACGACTTGCGCGCGTGGTCCATCAACAAGCAACTGCTGGATCGCGCAACCAAAGTGGAATGTTGCGCCCGCATGCAAGGCGGCGTCGTACAGCATGGACGACAGCGCATGCCGCGTGACGGCGCGGCCGGGCGTCTCGGCGTAGTCAATGTCGAGCAGACGCCAGCCGCGATGGCTCAGGCCGATCAGTCGATCGATCGGCGCGCCGATGCCCTCAAGCTCGCGGCCCACACCGAGCGCTTCCAGCGCGCGGATGCCCTGCGGCTGGATCAGCAGGCCCGCGCCCATGGCGGTCAACTGCGGGTGCTTTTCGAAAACGTGCACGTCGTGCCCCTGGCGGGCAAACGCGATGGCGGCGGCGAGGCCGGCGTTACCGGCGCCGGCAATGCCGATGGACAGCGGGCGGGGTGCGGTCATGAAGGCGTGGCGGATCCTTTGCTCAAGATGATAACGATACGGCACGCACGTGAAGGCTGTTCGCGCAGGCTGCGGAGATAATGCGCAGACCTCCCGCCCACCCCACAAGACCGGACGCGCCATGCAGATCAAATGGCTGGAAGACTTCAAGGAACTGGCCAAGACGCGCAGCTTCAGCCGCGCCGCCGAGAACCGCAACGTCACGCACCCCGCATTCGGCCGCCGGATCAAGGCACTGGAGGAATGGGTGGGCACCGCACTGGTCGAGCGCAGCGAGCATCCCGTCACGCTTACCGCGGCAGGGCGCTTGTTTCTGGATGCGGCCGCCAATGCCGTCGACGGCCTGAACGATGCGCGCTTGCTGCTGCGGGAGGCGCAACTGCCCGTGGCGCTCAGGATCGGCACCGGGCGCACGCTGGCGCGCACGTTCGTCCCCGGCTGGTACGAAACGCTGGCGCGTCAGCGCGGTGTGTTTCCGCTTAGCGTGACGACGGGTGGCACGCAGGAAGGCGTGCTGGCCCTTGCCGATGGCACGGTCGATTTGCTGATCGCCTACGCCAGCCCACAGGCCGATGCGCTGCTCGATCCGCGCAAGTACGACCATTGCCTGCTGGGCAGCGAGACGCTCGTGCCGGTGAGTGCGCCCGACAAGCGCGGCCGCCCGCGCTTCACGCTGCCGGGCTCGGCTGCCGCACCGCTTCCATGGCTGGCCTTTGCGCGTGGGCTGACATTGCGGCAGATGCTCGACAGCCATCTGGCTGCCGCCGATCGGAAGGCGCATCTGCAGCCCGTGTTCCAGGCGGATTTTTACGAAGCGGTGGAAGAGATGGCCCTGCGCGGATTCGGCATGGCGTGGCTGCCGTATCGCCTGGCCAGGCCGCACCTGAACGCGGGTGAACTGCGCCCCGCTGGTGACGACGCCTGGCACATCCACGTCAACATCCGCATGATGCGCGTGCGCAGCAACCAGAGCGCGCTGCTCGACGAGGTGTGGCAACGGGCGGTCGACAACGCCAGCGGTAACGGCCGTAACGATCTCACCTGAGGCGCGTCGCAAAAAGCCCAACCTTGTGCCGAAACGGCACAAGCCGCCTCGGCGCGGCACCTAGACTCCTCCGCAACCTTCGCCCGCCAGCGCCGTTCGGCAAAACAGGCGGATCGGCACAGACCACGGGGAGACAACCATGCCAGCCCACACCCTCAACGCGAGCAGCGCAGGCGCGCGCGCCGCCGACGCACATCGACATCCCGCACCCTGGCGAGCCGTTCTGGCCGCCAGCGTCGGTAACGCGCTCGAATACTACGATTTGCTGATCTACGGCTATTTCGCCATCACCATCGGCAAGCTGTTCTTCCCCACGGGCGATGCGTGGAGTTCGCTGATGCTCTCCGTCGGGACGTTTGGCGTGTCGTTCATCATGCGCCCGCTCGGCTCGATGGTGCTTGGCAGTTATGCAGACCGCGTGGGGCGCAAGGCCGCGCTGACCTGGTCGATCCTGCTGATGATGCTGGGCACGGCGATGATCGCGTTTGCACCGACCTACGCGTCGATCGGTCTGTGGTCGCCGGCCATCGTGATCGTGGCGCGACTGCTGCAGGGCTTTTCGGCCGGCGGAGAATTTGGGTCGGCCACGGCGTTCATGATCGAACACGCCAACGGCAAGCGCATGGGCTACAACGCGAGCTGGCAGGCCGCCACGCAGGGTCTTGCCACATTGCTGGCAGCGGGCTTGAGCGCGTGGATCACCTACGCGCTGCCCACCGCGCAGGTGGAGTCATGGGGCTGGCGCGTGGCGTTTCTGTTCGGCTTGCTGATCGGCCCGATTGGCGTCTACATCCGCCGCCATACGCCTGAAACGCCGGAGTTTTTAACCATGCAGGCGGAAGCGCCGGCTGCGCTGCAAGCGCGCTCGCCGCTGCGTGACACGCTCACGCAAGGTTTGCCAGGGCTGCTGCTGGGCGCGGGCGTGGTCGTGGCTGTCACCGCATTCAACTACGTGCAGAAGGTCTATATGCCGACCTATGCCATCAATCAACTCCACATCGCGACCAGTGCGTCGCTTGTCTGCCCGATGATCACGGGCGCGATGCTGATGGTGATGGCACCGGCGTTCGGCCTGATGGCGGATCGTTTCGGCAGCATCCGCGTGGTGTCGATTGCGATGGTGGTGATTGCGCTGTCGACGTATCCGATGTTTGCCACGCTGGTCGCACAACCGACGTTCTGGACGTTGCTGGTCATGCAGGCGATTGTGGGCGTGCTGTTGGCCGCCATCCTGGCGCCGCTGCCTGCGCTGCTCGCCGATATCTTTCCGACGCGTACGCGCGGCACGGGCCTGGCGCTGAGCTACAACCTGTCGGTGACGATCTTCGGCGGTTTCTCACCGCTGATCGTCACCTGGCTGATCGGTGTCACGCACATCAAGACGTCGCCAAGTTTCTATGTGTTTGCGACCACGCTGATCAGCCTGGCCTCGCTGTGGATGCTGCGCGGGCACGCGCGAGCGCACTTAACCTGAACAGACTTCTCGTCACACCGAAGGATTTCGCATGATGACCCTGGAGGCGCTGCGCGCCACGCTGCCGGTCTACCCGATCGAGTTGCACAAGCCTGATATCCGCCGTTGGAAGACCGGCACACACGGCATTGACTACGTCCATACGTCCGACAGCGGCGTGCCGGGCCCGCACGTCATGATCAACGCGCTCACGCATGGCAATGAGCTGTGCGGCGCGATTGCGGTGGATGCGCTGCTGGCGGCCGGCGTGCGCCCGGCACGTGGCCGGCTCACGCTGTCATTTGCCAACGTCGAGGCGTATGAGCGCTTCGATATCAACGACCCGGATGCCACGCGCTTCATCGACGAAGACCTGAATCGCGTGTGGTCTGCAGACAAGCTTGGTAGCCCCGGCAACTCGCTGGAACTGCGCCGCGCGCGTGAGCTGCGGCCAGTGATCGACACGGTCGATTACCTGCTCGATATTCACTCGATGCATGAGAAGGCCGAGCCGCTGATGCTGACCGGACCGCACGCCAAAGGCGTCGCATTGGGCCGCCTCGTTGGTGCGGCTTCGCATCTGATGATCGATGCCGGCCATGCTGCCGGTCGCCGCTTGCGCGACTACGGCGGCTTCGGCGATGCCGCCAGCCCGAAGAACGCGCTGCTGATCGAATGCGGTCAGCACTTCGAGCGCGTGAGCCGCGATGTGGCGCTGGATGCGTGTGCGCGATTTCTACTGGCGCTGGGTACCGTCGATGCATCCGCAGTATCGGACTGGCTGGCCATGGCGCCTGCGCTGGACGTGCGTTGCATTCGCGTGACGGACCCTGTGGTCGCCCGATCCACGGCGTTCCGTTTTGCGGACGACTATCGCGGCATGGAGATCATCGCGCGCGCCGGCACCGTCATCGCCACCGATGGAGCGCTGCAAATCGTCACGCCGTACGACAACTGCGTGCTGCTGCAGCCATCGCTGCGGCATCTGGCCCCCGGCGTGACCGTGGTTCGACTGGGCAGGCTGGAAGGATCGGCCTAATCGCCCAGCATGGCGCGCAACGTGCCGAGCACGACTTGCCGGCAGTTGCGCACCATTTTCTCTTCAGGATCTCGATAGCCGGTCAGAAGCCACGCCGCCCCCACGTTGGTCAGGGCACCCACGAGTGCCAACCCGAGGATGCGTTGGTCGGCGCGCAGTTCGGCGTCGTCCTCAAGGGGGGCGCCGGGCAGTTCGGCATTCGCCATGATCTGCTTGCCGAACTCCAGCAGGTTGCGCTGGTAGGTCGCGTCGGTCTCCGGGCTCACGCCCATCACTTCCAGCAGCAGTACGCGCGCCGCGCACGGGTCACGCAAGAACGCGAAAAACGCGTGCAGGCCGGCGTCGACACGCGCTTCCAGCGTATTGCCAGCGGCGGCGGTGGCCTCTGAAACCTGCGCGCGCAAGTCTTCGGCATGTTGCTGGTAGGTCGCGCGGAGCAGGGCTTCGGTGCTGTCGAACGCGGCGTAAAAGTACCGGTCGTTGAGCTTCGCTTCCTGACAGATCGCGCGCACGGTGGCCTTGCGAAAGCCCACCGTGCCGAACACGCGCGTCCCAGCGCGAATGAGTGCATCGCGGCGTTCTGCCGCGCGTGCCTCCGGCGCCACACCGCCATACGGGCGGCCTTTCTTCGCGGGCGCGTGTGCTGTTTCAAGTGTTTTCTCCATTTCGCTATTTGACGTCAGGACGCTCGAAAATTAAAGTGGTGACGAATCACACCACATTTAATGCGAAATTTGCCGATCCCGCCCCCGGGGCTGCAACCAGGAGACCGCATGGACACGACGATGGAGCGAAGCGCCAACCCGGGCGTGCCCCGCAATCGGGCAGCCGCACCGGATACCGACGTCGACGTGCTGATCGTCGGTGCGGGCCTCTCGGGCATTGGCGCGGCGTATCACCTGCGCGAGCGCTGCCCGTCGGCGCGTTTCACCATCCTCGAAGGGCGCGAAGCCATCGGCGGCACGTGGGACTTGTTCCGCTATCCGGGCATCCGCTCCGATTCCGACATGTTCACGCTCGGCTACAGCTTCCGACCGTGGCACAGCAGCAAGGCCATCTCCGACGGTCAGACGATCCTCGATTACATCCGAGACACCGCGCGGGTGTTCGGCATCGACAAATCCATCCGTTTCCGCCACAAGGTGACAGGTGCGAGCTGGGATTCCGCCGCCGCGCGCTGGACCGTGCAGGCGCTGCGCAGCGATGGCACGCGCGAGGAACCGGTGCAGTTCACCTGCAAGTTCCTCTACATGTGCAGCGGCTATTACGACTACGAAGAGGGCCACGCCCCGACGTGGCCCGAGATGGACAGGTTCCAGGGCCGCATCGTCCATCCGCAGCATTGGCCGAACGATCTTTCGTATGCGGGAAAGCGTGTGGTGGTGATCGGTAGCGGGGCCACGGCCGTCACGCTTGTGCCCGCGATGGCGGGGGCCGCGCAGCACGTGACGATGCTGCAGCGCTCGCCTACGTACATCGTCTCGCGGCCGGAACGGGATGCCGTGGCCAACACGTTGCGTCGCTGGCTGCCGTCCGGTCTCGCTCACCGGCTGGTGCGCACGAAGAACGTGCTGCTGACGATGTACTTCTACAGCCTCGCGCGTCGCAAGCCGAAGGCATTCAAAGACTTCATCATCCGCATGGCCGGCAAGCAGATCGGCCCCGGGTTCGACGTGCGCAAACACCTCACGCCGCGCTATAACCCGTGGGACCAGCGCCTGTGCCTCGTGCCGGACGGCGATCTGTTCAAGACGATCCGCGCGGGCAAGGCGTCGATTGCGACCGACGAAATCGAACGCTTCACCGCCACCGGCCTGCAGCTCAAGAGCGGCGAGCATCTTGATGCCGACGTGATCGTCACGGCCACGGGGCTCAAGCTGAAGGTATTGGGCGGGGCGGCCATCACCGTCGACGGACGTGCCGTGAATCTGGCAGAAACCGTGTCGTACAAGGGGATGATGTACAGCGGCGTGCCGAACCTGGCGTCGTCATTCGGCTATACGAATGCATCGTGGACGCTCAAGGCTGAGTTGATCGCGCAGTACGTCTGCCGGCTGCTCAACCACATGCAGTCCAACGGCTTCGATACCTGCGTGCCGCGTCTCGATGACGAAGCCATGAGCCGCGAGCCCGCCGTCGATCTGACGTCAGGCTACATCCAGCGCGCGTCGGCCATCCTGCCCAAGCAGGGCGACAAGCAGCCGTGGAAGTCATATCAGAACTACGCGCGCGATCTGATGATGCTCAAGTTCGGCACACTGGCCGACAGTGCCATGCAGTTCGAACGCCGTGCCCAGCCGATCGGCGCGGCGCAGCCCACCTAACCGCCTCCCGCTTTGGGGACACTATGACCAGCATCGTTCTTGGCGTCATCGCGCTTGCCATCCTCGCGCCTGTTGCGTTCACGTTTTTCATCGCTCGCCGCGTCACCAAGGGGTTCCCGCCCGAAGGTCAGTTCATTGATATCGGCGGCGATCGCCTGCACTACATCGATCGGGGCCAAGGCCCTGCCATCGTATTTGTGCACGGCCTGTGCGGAAATCTGCGCAACTTTGCGTACCTGGATATGGACCGGCTGGCGCGCTCGCACCGCGTGATCGTGATCGACCGACCGGGGGCAGGGCGATCCGTGCGCGCTGCGGATTCGCCGGCTAACATCTACGCGCAGGCCCACACGGTCGCGCAGTGCATCGAGCAGCTTGGGCTCGACAAGCCCGTGCTGGTGGGACATTCGCTTGGTGGGGCGATTTCGCTTGCGGTGGGGCTGAACCATCCGCACGTTATCCGCCGGCTCGCGTTGATTGCGCCGCTCACGCACGCAGAAAGCACGCCGCCGGGTGCGTTCAGGGGCTTGGTGTTGACGTCGCCGCTGGTTCGCAGGCTGGTGTCATGGACACTGGCGATCCCGCTGTCGATCATCAATTCCCGCAAGGCCATCGCTGCGGTGTTCGCGCCCGAGGCCATGCCGAAGGATTTCCCGTTCAAGGGAGGCGGCTTGCTGGGGCTGCGTCCGCACGTGTTCTATGCGGCATCGTCGGATCTCGTCGCTGCGCCGGAAGATCTGCCCGACATGGAGCGCCGCTATGCCTCGATGACGGTGCCTGTCGATGTGTTGTACGGCCGCGGAGACCGCATCCTGAACGTCAAGCGCCAGGGCGAAGCGCTCAAGCAGAAGCTCGACCGAGTGAACCTGCGCATCATCGACGGCGGCCATATGCTGCCCGTGACGCAACCGGCGTTGACGACCGATTGGGTGTTGGCGGTGGCCGCTGCGGCGCCGGCGCAAGCAGAATTGCTTGCGTAACGCGACTGCCCTGGCGATGGGCGGGGCGCAGCAGAAAAGCAAAAAGCCCTGCCGAAGCAGGGCTTTTTGGTATTTGGTGGCGAATCAGGGACTCGAACCCCGGACCTGCGGATTATGATTCCGTCGCTCTAACCGACTGAGCTAATTCGCCGAAGAAGCGGGATTCTACCGTCTTCGGCGAATATGTCAACCCCCTGCGTCAGTCGTTGCGATAAATATCCACATCCTTGGTTTCGCGCACGAAGAGCACTCCGATCACGAAGGTGATGGCCGCGATCCAGATCGGGTACCACAAACCGTGATAGATATTGCCGTTCTGGGCCACGAGGGCGAACGAAATGGTCGGCAGCAGGCCCCCAAACCAGCCGTTGCCGATGTGATACGGCAGCGACATCGACGAGTACCGGATGCGCGTCGGGAACATCTCCACCAGCATTGCCGCGATCGGGCCGTAGACCATGGTCACGTAGATCACCAGGATCACCAGGATCACCAGCACCATGATCGTGTTCATCTGGGCGGGATCGGCCTTGGCCGGGTAGTTGGCCGCCTTGAGCGACTCGCTCACCTGCTTCTTGAAGTCGGCGATCTTGGCCTTGCTGTCGGCGTCGAAGTTCTGGCCGTCTGCCGTGCGGGTGGCGTTGAGCGAGGTGATCTGCTTACCCGCGATCGACACCGATGCGACCGTGCCGGCCGGGCCTTCGACCGTCTCGTAGCTGGCCGACGACTGCGCCAGCGTGCGCTTGGCGATGTCGCAAGACGAGCGGAAGTCCACCTCGCGGGCGATCGGGCTGCCCTGGAACGAGCACTCCTTCGGATCGACCGTGATGGTGATCTGCGCGGTCTGCTGGGCGCGTTCCAGCGCCGGGTTGGCGTAGTGCGTGAGCGCCTTGAACAGCGGGAAGTAGGTCACCACCGCCAGCAGGCAGCCGGCCATGATGATCTTCTTGCGACCGATGCGGTCAGAGAGCGAGCCGAAGAACACGAAGAACGGCGTACCGATGGCAAGCGCTACCGCAATCAGCACGTTGGCCGTGAATGCGTCGACCTTCAGCACCTGCGTGAGGAAGAACAGTGCGTAGAACTGGCCCGTGTACCACACCACAGCCTGGCCGGCGGTCAGGCCGAGCAGCGCCAGGATGACGATCTTCAGGTTGCGCCATTGGCCGAACGCTTCTGTCAACGGGGCCTTGGAGGTCTTGCCCTCGGCCTTCATCTTCTGGAATGCCGGCGATTCGCTCATCGACAGGCGGATGTACACCGACGTGGCGAGCAGCAGGATCGAGACCAGGAACGGGATGCGCCAGCCCCAGTCGTCGAACGCCTTGCCGGTCAGTTCGCGCACGGCCAGGATGACGACCAGCGAGAGGAACAGGCCCAACGTAGCCGTCGTCTGGATCCACGATGTGTAGGCACCGCGGCGGCCGTGCGGGGCGTGCTCGGCGACATACGTGGCGGCGCCGCCGTACTCACCGCCCAGCGCCAGACCTTGCAGCATGCGCAGGGCGATCAGGATGACCGGCGCAGCAACGCCAATCGTGCCATACGACGGAAGCAGGCCGACGATGAACGTCGACGTACCCATGATGACGATGGTCACCAGGAACGTGTACTTGCGCCCGATCATGTCGCCCAGGCGGCCGAACACCAGCGCGCCGAACGGGCGCACCAGGAAGCCGGCGGCAAAGGCCAGCAGGGCAAAGATGAAGCCCGCCGTGGGGTCCAGACCCGAGAAGAACTGCTTGGCGATGATGGCCGCCAACGAGCCGTAAAGATAAAAGTCGTACCACTCGAACACCGTCCCCAGCGACGAGGCAAAGATGACCTTCTTCTCCTCCCTCGTCATGGGCGCGGGCTGTACACGCCCGACGGGCGCGTTCGGTGCACTCTGCACGGTTGCCATGTTGTCTCCTGTTTTTTTCGTAGGTCGTCCCGCTGGGCACCGACATGACAACGCAAACGCTTTTCGCCCGCGGAAGTGTCAACAATTGTGGAAGCCGAAACTTACGGCGTTCTGACAGGCATGTGCCTTCCGATGCACGCGATTGGCGGTGACGATTTCAACGAAATCAAGCCCTTGGGTGCGCGCGGGCTGGCGCGCGGCGCATTGATTCGGCCGTCGCCGGGCTGCGTGCGCTGCATCATCCAACCGCCCGTTTGTATATGCAGTGCCAGACGGCATGCGCACCTTCTGCGAATGTGCATACGCACAAGAGGCACGCGGTTACCGACGTCGTTTTGGGCGATGGCTGTCGCTCCACGGCCGATTTGCCGCTGGATGTCGCGCACCGTTTCTTACGTTGTTGTGCGGCGCTAGGGAAAACCACTATCGCAGTAAACCGCCGCGGACGGCCTCAGTAAGAGTTCAGTCAGTTTCGCTATCCAGAATCGCCGCACACATTCCAAGAGCAAACCAGGAGACAGGCGATGCAGGATGGATTGGTAGGAAAAATCGAAGCGCATCCGAAATATGCGCAGCTCAAACAGAGACGCAACAGGCTTGGCCTCGTTCTGACAGTGCTGATGCTGGCCGTGTACTACGGCTACATTGCGCTGATCGCCTTCGATAAGGCATTTCTTGCCAAGCCCGTGGGTACAGGCGTGATGAGCGTGGGCATGCCCGTCGGTATGGCGGTCATCATCTTCACCGTCGTCATTACCGGCATCTACGTGCGCCGCGCCAACAGCGAATACGATCAACTGACGCAGGACATCCTGAAGGACGTCGCCAAATGAAGAAGATGCTTTCGATCCTGCTGGTGGCGCTACTGGCCGCTGGCGCCTGCGGAGCGGCTCTGGCTGCCGGCGGCGATGTCGGACAGACCGCCAAGCAGGAAACCAACACCACGGCCATCGTTCTGTTTGCTCTGTTTGTGGCCGGCACGCTGTGGATCACGAAGTGGGCGGCCAAGCGTACGCGCTCCGCGGCCGATTTCTACACGGCGGGCGGCGGCATCACCGGCTTTCAGAATGGCCTGGCCATTTCGGGCGACTACATGTCGGCAGCGTCCTTCCTCGGTATTTCCGCGGCCGTGATGACCTCCGGCTACGACGGCCTGATCTACTCCATCGGCTTTCTGGTCGGCTGGCCGATCATCACGTTTCTGATGGCCGAGCGGCTGCGCAATCTTGGCAAGTTCACCTTTGCAGACGTGGCAGGCTACCGGTTCGAGCAAGGCCCGATCCGCAGCTTTGCCGCCGTTGGCACGCTGGTGGTGGTGGCGTTCTATCTGATCGCTCAGATGGTGGGTGCAGGCCAGCTCATCAAACTGCTGTTCGGGCTGGATTACTGGATCGCGGTGGTCATCGTCGGTGCGTTGATGATGGTCTACGTGCTCTTCGGCGGTATGACCGCAACCACCTGGGTGCAGATCATCAAGGCGTGCATGCTGCTGGCTGGCGTGACGTTCATGGCCATCATGGTGCTGGCGCAGTACGGTTTCAGTCTGGAGGCGTTGTTCGCCAAGGCTGTGCAGGTCAAGACCGCCATTGCAGCCAATGCCGGCAAATCGCCCGATGAGGCCGCCAAGATCGGTCTGTCGGTGATGGCGCCGGGTGGCTTCATCAAGGATCCGATCTCGGCCATCTCGTTCGGCATGGCGCTGATGTTCGGCACCGCCGGTCTGCCTCACATCCTGATGCGTTTCTTCACGGTGCCCGATGCCAAGGAAGCACGCAAATCGGTCTTCTGGGCAACTACCTGGATCGGCTACTTCTACATCCTGATCTTTATCATCGGCTTTGGTGCGATCACGCTGGTGTTGACGAACCCCGAACTGTCCGACGTGGCCAAGGGTGTCATCAAGGGCGGCGCGGGCACGGCCAACATGGCTGCGGTACTGGTGGCCAAGACGGTGGGCGGCGACGTGTTCTACGGCTTCATCTCGGCCGTGGCGTTTGCCACGATTCTCGCGGTGGTAGCAGGGCTCACGCTGTCGGGTGCATCGGCGGTGTCGCATGACCTTTACGCCACGGTTTTCAAGCACGGCAAGGCCAACAGCGCCGACGAGCTGAAGGTCTCGCGCATCACCACGCTGGTGCTGGGCGTGATCGCCGTGCTGCTGGGCATCGCTTTCGAGAAGCAGAACATCGCGTTCATGGTGTCGCTGGCGTTTGCGGTGGCGGCATCGGCCAACTTTCCGGTGTTGTTCCTCTCGATGCTGTGGAAGGGCTGTACCACGCGTGGTGCGGTTATCGGCGGGTTCCTGGGGCTGATCTCGTCAGTGGGTCTGACGATCGTTTCGCCGTCGGTGTGGGAGGCCACGCTCGGCTATCCGAAGGGCTCGGCGTGGTTCCCGTACACGTCGCCCGCGCTGTTCTCGATGACGATCGGCTTCGTGGGCGTGTGGCTGTTCTCGGTGCTGGACAGCAGCGTTCGCGCCAAGAACGAAAAGGCGTCGTTTGCCGCGCAACAGGTCCGCTCGGAAACGGGCCTCGGTGCGGCTGGCGCATCGGGCCACTGATCGGCCACTGCCCACGCTGACCGGAGGCGGGTGACGCATTGCATCGCCCGCCTTCAGGCAACCATGCCCAGCGCTTTCAACTTCGCCGTCTGGCCGTTCGATTGCCTCAATCAGGACGAGCAGCGCCTGGTGCGCGACGCGGTCGACATCGGCTATTACCCAGAAGGGCAGACCATCCTCGACGCAGGTGCCGCACCGCTGCACCTGTTCGTGATCATCAAAGGCCGTGTCGGCCAGTACGACGGCGACGAGCTGATCGCTACCTTTGGCCCCGACGATTGCTTTGACGGCCGGGCGCTGGTGGCCGGCAAGGCAAGCAGCCGCTTCGTCGCTGCTGAAGAAGTGGTGGCTTATCAGGTGGCACGTCAGGCGGTGCGCGACCTTATTGCCGCCAACGCCACCTTCGGTGCGCTGCTTTTTTCCGATCTCGGCAGCAAGCTCAGCGCCATTGCTCAGCGGCAGAGCATGGAGACGATGCAGTCGCTGGCTGTCTCGCACGTGAGCGATGCCTTCATCCGGCCTGCCCATTTCGTTGATGCCGGCACAGACGTGGTCTCCGTGGTGAAGCTGTTTCAGGCACAGAACACCTCGAATGTGCTCGTGCGCGATGGCACCGCCAGCCCGCCGCGCGTGGGCATCTTCACACGCAGTTCGTTGCAGCGCGCCGTCCTGCAAGGCACTCCGCTGGATCGTCTGCCGGTTGGGCAGATGAGCCAATTCTCGCTGATCACCGTGCCGGCCTCTGCGCAGATCGGCGACGCGCTGACATTGATGCTGCGCCATCGCGTGCACCGGCTGGTCGTCACGCGCGGGGATGAGATTCTCGGTTTGCTCGAATCACTGGATGTGTTCAGCTTCCTGGCCAACCACTCGTATCTGCTGACAGTGCAGATCAACCTGGCCCAGAGTTTGGACGCGCTCGCGCAGGTGGCCGCCCAGATCACGCGGATGGTCACGCTGCTCACGCGTGGCGGCTCGCGCATTGACCACGTCGCCAGCCTCGTACGCGAAATCAACGCGCGCCTGTTCGAACGCGCTTGGCAGATGATCGCACCCCCGGAACTGGTGGAAAACAGTTGCCTGTTCGTCATGGGCAGCGAAGGGCGCGGCGAGCAACTGCTCAAGACCGATCAGGACAACGCGCTGGTGCTGCGCGATGGTTACGTGCCACCCGCGGACCTGCAGCGTATCGTCACGCGCTTCTCCGATGCGCTCGCCGCATTCGGCTACCCGCCTTGCCCCGGCGGCATCATGCTCAGCCGGCCCGAGTGGTGCATGACCGCGAGCGACTTCGCGCGGCGCATTCGCGAATGGCTAATTCTGCCGAGCCCCGAGGGCCTGATGCATCTGGCGATTTTCTTCGACGCCCATGCGGTGTGCGGCGATGTCGCCTTGCTCAAGCAACTGCGGCGCGCGCTGCTGGAATTGACGGTCGACAATGATGCCGTCCTCGGCCGCTTTGCCGCTGCTGTTGAAGCTTTCAGTGCCGCGCCGGGCTGGCGCGATCGCCTGCTCGGGTTTGGCGATTCCGACCCCGTACTCGACGTGAAGAAGGAGGGCATCTTCCCGATCGTTCACGGGGTGCGCAGCCTTGCGCTCGCCCACCGGATACTCGACGAGACAGGCACCGTGCCGCGCCTGGAAGCTCTGGTGCGCGCCGGGGCGCTCGACGCGCACATGGCCGCCGAGCTGGGCGATAGCCTGCACTTCCTGATGATGCTGCGGCTTAAGGCCGGGCTGGCGGAAATCGATGCGCATCAACCGGTGTCGAGCGACGTGCATCTGGCGCGCCTTTCGTCGCTGGAGCGCGATCTGCTCAAGGACGCGTTGAGCACTGTCAAACGGTTCAAAGCGCTGCTCCGGCAGCGCTGGCGGACCGAGTGGATGTGATCATGGGTGGGCGGCTTGCGAGCTGGCTGCAGGTTCTGCAAAGGCAGCGCCAGATGCGCAAGTTGCGCGATCCGGCGTTCCGCTTCCTGCTCGATGCACCGCCCCCAGGCGAGTGGGTCGCGCTTGATTGCGAGACCACCGGCCTGAACGTGCGCACCGACGAGATTGTCTCCATCGGTGCCGTCCGTATCGTCGGCAATCGCATTCTGACAAGCGAACCCCTGGAGTTGCTGATCCGGCCGCAAGGGGAGATGCGCCCAGAAAGCATCTGCGTGCATCGCCTGCGCAATCGCGACCTGGACAGCGGGGTGTCGATCGAGCAGGCCATTCATGCACTGCTGCACTTCATTGGCAGCAGGCCCTTGGTCGGCTATTACCTTGAGTTCGATGTGGCGATGCTCAATCGGGTGGTAGTGCCCATGCTCGGCATCGGCTTGCCGCAGCCCAAGATCGAAGTCTCGGCCCTTTACTACGACTATCAATTCGAGCAGCTGCCGCCGTATCGGCAGCAGGGCGACCCCGATCTCGACCTGCGCTTCGCCACCGTCATGAAGGAACTCGACTTGCCGACCTGGGATGCGCACGACGCGCTGAACGACGCGGTGATGGCTGCGTTGGCCTTTGTGAAGCTGCGCCAATTGGGAGCAGCGTAACGCGCGGTGTCAGATAGACGGCGGCTGGGTGGGTTCCGACGTATCGCGCTGCACCGCTTCTTCGTGTTCGGCGGCCGTATCTGCAGCGCGGTTGGTGCGCCATGCGTACAGCACGGTAATCAGCACATAGACGATGGGCGCACCTTGCGCGCCAACCCAGTACGCGAAGGTCCAGTCCGAGTTGAAGAGGTGCATCGACAGGTCGCGTGCAAAAAACGCGATCACAAACGTCACCACGAACCACACTGCGAGCAGCGCTGCGATCCAACGCATGTTGGCAATCCACCTGCGGCGCGCCGGTGTTCCGGGCGTGATGCTCATGCGGAGGCCTCCTCGCCAGCCGAGGCGCGATGCAGCGTGATGCGAAAGCGCGCGCCCGCCAGCCGCGGCGATGCCTGATACACGTTGTCGAGCACCTCGATGTCTCCGCCGTGCTGCTGCACGATCTCGCGCACGATGGCCAGGCCCAGCCCGCTGCCCTCGGCCTGCGTGCCGAGGATGCGGTAGAAGCGCTGCATCACGCGTTCGCGCTCGGCCACGGGGATGCCGGGGCCGGTGTCATCCACGTCGATGAAGACGAACGGCTCGAATGGCGCGGTGGTGACGCGCACGGTGACATGTCCGCCGTCGGGTGTGTAGCGGATCGCGTTGTCGAGCAGGTTGTTGAGCATCTCGGCGAGCATCGTCGCATTGCCCGAAATCGTGACGGGCGGCCCCGGCTCCTCGAAGCCGAGGTCGATCTGCTTGGCCCACGCCTTGGGCAGCCAGTCGGCCACTACTCGGCGCGACAGCGCGCAGATATCCAGCGGCACCATACCGTCGGTGGCGCCCATGTTTTCCATGCGTGCCAGCGAAAGCAACTGCTTGACGAGGTGCGCGGTGCGATCCGAGCTGTCGGCGATATGCGCGAGCGTGCGGCGCAGCTCGTCGGGCGACTGCTCGCGCTGTGCCAGCTCGGCCTGCATGCGCAGGCCGGCCAGCGGCGTTTTCATCTGATGCGCGGCATCCGCAATGAAGCGCTTCTGCGTGTGCACCGATTGCTCCAGCCGCCCGAGCAGATCATTGAACGATGCCACCAGCGGCGTCAGCTCCTGCGGCGCCGCGCCTTCGTCGATGGGGCTGGTGTCGCCCGGGTTGCGCGCGCGGATGCGTTCCTGAATCGCATTGAGCGGCGCCAGCCCGCGCGTGAGGCCAAACCACACCAGGATCACCGCCAACGGCAGGATCACGAACTGCGGCAGGATCACGCCCTTGATGATTTCGTTGGCGAGTTGTGCGCGCTTGTCGAGCGTCTCCGCCACTTGCACCAGCGCGGGTTTGCCGCCGGAGCCCGGCCGCTGCACGAAGGTATACGCAACACGGATCTCCGCGCCATGGATGTGGTCGTCGCGCAGTTGCACGAGGCCGCCGGCGTTGGCGTCTTCTTCGGGCGGCAGCGGGAGGTCGCGGTCCCCGGAGACAAACTCGCCGTTGGTACCGAGCACCTGGTAATAGATATTGTCGGTTTCGTCGGCACGCAAAATCTCACGCGCCGAGATTGGCAGCTGCAGCGTCACGCGGCCATTCACCTCGCGCAGTTGCTGGCTGAGCACGATCGCGCTCGATTCCAGCGCGCGGTCATATGGCGCATTCGCGATCGACTTGGCCACCAGGTACGTCACCGCAATGCTCATCGGCCACAGCAACAGCAGCGGCGCGAGCATCCAGTCGAGAATTTCGCCGAAGAGGGATCGGGCGACGGGCCGCGTGGCGTCGTCTTCGAGGTGGGGGAGGGTGTCGGCGAGGTTGCCGCCGCCATCGCCTCCGTCATCGCGGCCGTCTGCCCCTGGCGCCGTGCCGGCACGTTCGCGGAGCAACGCGCGATCCCGACGCCACGGCCAGGCCAGCCGATCACCCATGGGCGGCGGCGGTGGTCGTCGGGGTGGCCACGCGTTCCAGGCAGTAGCCGAGTCCGCGCACGGTAGCGATGCGGATGCCTTCCACCTCGATCTTCTTGCGCAGGCGGTGGATGTAGACCTCGATGGCGTTGTTGCTGACTTCTTCGCCCCAGCCGCACAGGTGGTCGACCAGTTGTTCTTTCGACACCAGGCGGCCGACGCGCGCCAGCAGAATCTCCAGCAACCCGATCTCGCGCGCCGACAGTTCCACCACCTGATCATGGATATAGGCAATGCGCCCGACCTGATCGAACGCCAGCGGCCCATGGCGCACGAGCGTGGCACCGCCGCCCGTGCCGCGCCGCACCAGCGCGCGCACACGCGCTTCCAGCTCGGACAGCGCGAACGGTTTGGCCATGTAATCGTCGGCGCCCAGGTCCAGGCCCTTGACGCGCTCTTCCACGCTGTCGGCGGCGGTCAGGATCAGCACCGGCAGCATGGCCCCGCGCGAGCGCAGGCGCTTGAGAACCTCCAGCCCCGACATGCGCGGCAGGCCCACGTCGAGAATCAGGAGGTCATAGGTCTGGGCCGTCTGTGCGGACAGCGCCGCGTCGGCAGTCGCCCCGTCGGAGGCTTGGTCGACGGCATAACCCGCCTGGCGCAGCGAGCGTGTGAGCCCGTCAGCCAGCGTGGCGTCGTCTTCGGCAATCAGGATGCGCATGCGTGTCTCCCCGCGATGCCGGGCAAGATATCTTGCCCATCCCGCCTGCTACATTGTTTTCGCGCGACAACTGTTCTGGAGACTTGTCAAAACCACTGGTTTTTTATACAGTACTCCGAATTCGCGGTGCTGTAGTCTTGGCGGCGCTAAAGTCATGGAATGGGTCGCGTCGGGGCAATCACCCAGCGGCCCGTTGTTGCAGGCAACCGCTGGAATCGCAAGCCCTTGCGGCCCATTTATACACCAATTTGCACGAAGGACGACCATGGAAGACGGTAAGAAGGCAGCCACGATGAGCGCAGAAAAGCAGAAGGCGCTGGCTGCCGCGCTCGCGCAGATCGAAAAGCAGTTCGGCAAGGGCTCCATCATGAAGATGGGCGACGCCGAGGTCGAGCCGGTCCAGGTCGTGTCGACGGGTTCACTCGGGTTGGACGTGGCGCTGGGTGTTGGCGGCCTGCCGCGCGGCCGCGTCATTGAAATCTACGGTCCTGAATCGTCGGGTAAGACCACGCTGACGCTGCAAGTGGTTGCCGAGATGCAGAAATTGGGCGGCACGTGCGCCTTCATCGACGCGGAACATGCGCTTGACGTCACTTACGCCGACAAGATTGGCGTGAGCGTGCCGGACCTGCTGATCTCCCAGCCGGACACGGGCGAACAGGCCCTGGAAATTGCCGATGCGCTGGTGCGCTCAGGCTCGGTCGACCTGATCGTCATCGATTCGGTGGCCGCACTGGTGCCGAAGGCTGAAATCGAAGGCGAAATGGGCGACGCGCTGCCCGGCCTGCAGGCCCGTCTGATGAGCCAGGCGCTGCGCAAGTTGACCGGCACCATCAAGAAGACCAATTGCATGGTCATCTTCATCAACCAGATCCGCATGAAGATCGGTGTGATGTTCGGCTCGCCGGAAACCACCACGGGCGGTAACGCGCTCAAGTTCTACGCTTCGGTGCGTCTGGACATCCGCCGTATCGGCTCGATCAAGCGGGGCGACGACGTGGTCGGCAACGAAACCAAGGTCAAGGTCGTCAAGAACAAGGTGGCGCCGCCGTTCCGCGAAGCTATCTTCGACATCCTCTACGGTCAGGGCGTATCGCGCGAGGGCGAGATCATCGACCTGGGCGTGGAAGCCAAGGTGGTCGAGAAGTCTGGCGCCTGGTACAGCTACGGCGGCGAACGCATCGGCCAGGGCCGCGACAACTGCCGCGAATACCTGCGCGAGAACCCCGACCTTGCCCGTGAGATCGAGAACAAGGTCCGCGAGCAACTGGGCGTGACGCCGATGGGCGCCGTCGCAGTGGCCGAGGAAGTCGGAGAAGAGTAATTGGGTTGGCCGTCGGCGCAGATCGATGGCTCTATCGAGCTTCATACGCCTGCCGTTCCCCAACGGTGGGCGTTTTTCTTTGGAACCCGCTTCTTGAACGTCAAATCCGCATGCCGTTGCCACGTCAACCGTTATCGCTGAAGGCACGTGCGCTGGGCTATCTGTCTCGGCGCGAGCACAGCCGCGTCGAATTGCGCCGTAAGTTGGTCCCGCACGCCGAGTCCGCCGAGGAGGTCGACGCGCTGCTGGATTGGCTGGAGGGCGAAAACTGGCTCTCCAACACGCGTTTTGCCGAAAGCATGGTGCACCGCCGCGCGGGCCGCTACGGTACAGCGCGCTTGATGCAGGAGTTGAAAACGCATCAGCTCGGCGAAGAGACGCTGGGCGAGGTCAAGGCGCAACTGCAAAGCACGGAAGCAGTCCGGGCGAAAGCCCTGTGGGAAAAACGCTTCGGCCGCCCACCGGCCGACCTGGCCGAACGGGCCAAGCAGGTGCGATACATGATGGCGCGCGGATTCTCCCGTTCCGTAGTGTCGCGCATCATCGCAGGGGCGGATGAGCTGCTGGAAGATGGCGACATGTCGGACTGAACATCGACGATCTCGCAACAATTCAGGCGGACAATCCTCTTGTGTGCAGATTACGTGGGTTGCACCTCATGCGATCGTTGCAACCACTTTCACACTGCATTGCAGCACGCGACCAGTCCGGTCGTGACGACGTGTTAAAATCCTGGCCTTTGATATCGCCCTCAATTTCGGTTGCAGGGCGGTAGTGTTCGTGTGTGGCGGCTGATGCGCTGCCGCATACGTCCCGTAGGCGATGCACGCGATCTGCGTGCGCCGCCTCCATCGGTCCTATCGGTCTGTCTGGTCCATGCCTCTGTCTGCTCCCCTCCCGCGCTCCATGCGCCACCGCCGTGCCATCACGGTCGAGGCCTATTTGCGGGAAGACGGCCTGTGGGACATTGAAGCGCGCCTGACCGACATCAAACCTCGCGATATCCCCCTGGCCAGCGGTGGCGTGCGCCCTGAAGGCGAGCCGCTGCATGACCTGTGGCTGCGCGTGACCATCGATACCCGCATGAACGTTGTGGATGCCGAAGCGTGTTCCGACTGGGTGCCGTATCCCACCCATTGCGACACGATTGGCCCGGCCTACCGAAAGCTCATCGGCCTGAACCTGATGAAGGGTTTTCGAAAGGCCTCGCGTGAGAGACTTGGCGGCGTGGCGGGCTGTACGCACCTGACCGAGCTCTGTGGTGTGCTGCCGACCGCTGCCATCCAGGCCTTCGCGGGCGACGTCTTTCCGGTGCGCGATAACTCCAACGACCTGCGTCCCATCGAGCCCGGCGAGAAGCCGCCGTACCAACTCCACGGCTGCCATGCCCTGCATCTCGAGGGTGAGGTGGTCCGCAAGCATTACCCGCGCTGGTTTGCATACCAGCCCGAAGCCAAGATCCAACCGCCACCCACCGAGCTGTCGCTTGAGCCCTCGTCCTGAAGGGCACCGCGCCGTTCGCGTTTTCAATACTCATCACACTCACTCTGCCTAGCAAAGGAAACACGCATGAATATCCATGAGTACCAAGGCAAGGAAATCCTGCGCAAATACAATGTGCCGGTTCCGCGCGGCATTCCGGCCTTCTCGGTCGACGAGGCCATCAAGGCTGCTGAAACCCTGGGCGGCCCGGTGTGGGTCGTGAAGGCACAGATTCACGCGGGTGGCCGTGGCAAGGGCGGCGGCGTGAAGGTTGCCAAGAGCATCGAGCAGGTCAAGGAATACGCCAGCAGCATCCTGGGCATGACGCTGGTGACGCACCAGACCGGTCCGGAAGGCAAGCTGGTCAAGCGCCTGCTGATTGAAGAAGGCGCGGACATCAAGAAGGAACTGTACGTGTCGCTGGTGGTGGACCGTGTGTCGCAGCAAGTGGCGCTGATGGCCTCGAGCGAAGGCGGCATGGACATCGAAGAAGTCGCCGAATCGCACCCGGAAAAGATCCACACGCTGCTGATCGATCCGCAAGCCGGTCTGCAAGACGCTCAGGCTGACGACATCGCCCGCAAGATCGGCGTGCCGGATGCTTCGATCGCGCAAGCCCGCCAGGCCCTGCAAGGCCTGTACAAGGCGTTCTGGGAAACCGACGCTTCGCAAGCTGAAATCAACCCGCTGATCCTGACCGGCGACGGCAAGGTCATCGCGCTGGACGCCAAGTTCAACTTCGACTCGAACGCGCTGTTCCGTCACCCGGAAATCGTGGCGTACCGCGATCTGGATGAAGAAGACCCGGCCGAAATCGAAGCCTCGAAGTTCGACCTGGCTTACATCTCGCTCGACGGCAACATCGGCTGCCTGGTGAATGGCGCTGGTCTGGCCATGGCGACGATGGACACCATCAAGCTGTTCGGCGGCGAGCCGGCCAACTTCCTCGACGTGGGCGGCGGTGCCACCACCGAGAAGGTGACCGAAGCCTTCAAGCTGATGCTGAAGAACCCGGACGTGAAGGCCATTCTGGTCAACATCTTCGGCGGCATCATGCGTTGCGACGTGATCGCCGAAGGCGTGATCGCTGCAGCCAAGGCTGTGTCGCTGTCGGTGCCGCTGGTGGTGCGCATGAAGGGTACCAACGAAGACCTCGGCAAGAAGATGCTGGCCGACTCGGGTCTGCCCATCATCGCCGCAGACACGATGGCAGAGGCCGCCGAGAAAGTCGTGGCCGCAGCCGCCGGCAAGTAAGCCGCCCGCTGACCCAACCATACGCGAACGCGAGTTGCGCCCGCTGCTGAGTACGTCGGCGCGGCTCGCTGCATAAAAGGATTACAGCATGTCGATTCTGATCAATAAAGACACCAAGGTCATCACCCAGGGGATCACCGGTAAGACCGGCCAATTCCACACCCGCGGCTGCCGCGACTACGCCAACGGCAAGAACTGCTTCGTCGCAGGCGTGAACCCGAAGAAGGCCGGCGAAGACTTCGAAGGTATTCCCATCTACGCGACCGTCAAGGACGCCAAGGCACAGACAGGCGCGACCGTGTCGGTGATCTACGTGCCGCCCGCAGGCGCCGCTGATGCAATCTGGGAAGCCGTTGAGGCCGAGCTGGATCTGGTGGTTTGCATCACCGAAGGCATCCCCGTGCGCGACATGATGATGGTCAAGGACAAGATGCGTAAGGCCGGTAGCAAGACGCTGCTGCTGGGCCCGAACTGCCCGGGCCTGATCACGCCGGACGAAATCAAGATCGGCATCATGCCGGGTCACATCCACCGCAAGGGCCGCATCGGCGTGGTGTCGCGCTCGGGCACGCTGACGTACGAAGCCGTGGGCCAGCTGACCGCGCTGGGCCTGGGCCAATCGTCGGCAGTCGGTATCGGCGGCGACCCGATCAACGGCCTGAAGCACATCGACGTGATGAAGATGTTCAACGACGATCCGGAAACGGACGCCGTGGTCATGATCGGTGAGATCGGCGGTCCGGACGAAGCCAACGCGGCTTACTGGATCAAGGACAACATGAAGAAGCCGGTGGTGGGCTTCATCGCTGGCGTGACCGCGCCTCCGGGCAAGCGCATGGGCCACGCCGGCGCGCTGATCTCGGGCGGTGCCGACACCGCGCAAGCCAAGCTGGACATCATGGAAGAATGCGGCATCAAGACCACCAAGAACCCGTCGGAAATGGCACGTCTGCTCAAGGCGATGCTGTAATCGACGAAGTTTGAGGTTGTGCGAGAACGGGGGCTTCGGCTCCCGTTTTTGTTTGATCGCGATGCAGCATGCGATCCAGGCACGACATGTGTATAAGCGGGCGAGAGGCTGCAAACCGAATCACCTTCCGCCAACCCCCAAGGACATCCTCGACAACACTATGGCGCTCACCTCAAGCGCATTCTGGTTCGCACTCGGCTCCATCATCCTGACCAACATCGTGCTGTCGGGCGACAACGCGGTCGTCATCGCGCTGGCCGCACGCAACCTGCCGAAGCGCCAGCAGAAGCAGGCCATTTTCTGGGGCAGCGCCGGCGCCATTGTGCTGCGCGTGGTGTTGACCGTGCTGGCCGTCAAGCTCCTTGCCTTGCCATATCTGAAAACGATTGGCGCGGTGCTGCTGGTCTACATCGGCGTGAAGCTGCTCACGGATGCCGAAGACGAAGCCGCCGATCGCCATCAGCGCGACGGCCTGTGGCCTGCCATCCAGACCATCCTGATCGCCGACTTTGTGATGTCGCTCGATAACGTCGTCGCCGTGGCCGCCGCGGCCGAGAAGGGGCCGCCGGGCACCACATTCCTGCTGCTGGTGCTGGGGCTTGGGTTGTCGGTGCCGCTGATCGTATTCGGCAGCACGTTGCTGGTGGGTGTCATGGCGCGCTTTCCCGTCATCATCACACTCGGGGCGGCACTGCTCGGCTATCTGGCGGGCGACATGCTCGTCACCGATCCCATTGATGCCGCGTGGTTTGAGCGCGCGGTGCCGTACGCGGATGTGGTGGTGGGGTGCGTTGGGGCGCTGCTTGTCGTGGGCGTCGGCCGGTGGCTGAGCCGGCGAACGTTGCGCCAGGCTTAGTCCGAACGAATCCCCCCGAAAGCAGGTGATGACGGGTTCTGTCCCAAACTCTGTCAAGAACGGTCAGACTTGCGCCGCAAATTTCGACAAAGCGCGCCAGTTTTTCCCCCGAAATATGGTATGTGCCTTGGCATAGTCCGTGCACGGTGGCGTCCCAACAACAAAATGCCTTTGGGGAGAGGTCATGAGCATCAAGCACAGCAAGGGACCAAGGAGTCAGGCGGGCGGTTTTACGCTGATCGAACTGATGATCGTGGTGGCGATCGTTGGGATTCTGGCGGCGGTTGCGCTGCCGGTTTACAACAACTACATGGTCAAGTCGAAGTTGACCGAAGCGACGACGACGTTGGATGCCGCACGGGTTGCAGTCAACGAGGCGTACTCGTCCAACAGTGGCATCTTTCCGAGTGCAAGTTCGCCGCCCATCATTACTCAGGCTGTGGCGAGCAACGCCCAGTATGTGACCGGAATCAAGTACAACAATCCCGGAACGAGTTCCGGCGTTGGCGTCGTCGTGACGCTGGGCAACACGGGTAACGCTCAAATCGATGGTCATTACCTGGGGATGTTCGGTACGGGCAAGGCTGACGGAACGGTGGTGTGGATCTGCGCGACCGCGCAAACAGCGAACGACTCTGCTTCGGGAGCCGCCGTGCAATCCATGTATCCATATTTGCCGGCGGCGTGCCAGAACTGACAGGATCAAGAGCGACGGCCCGCATGGGCTCATATGTGTGTTGGGGCGGGCAACGGGTGCGCAACTCGTTGCCCGCGTCGTTTTCGAGTCGAAGGCCATCGGGCGCCATCTGAGCGGCAGGGGGCGTTCAGAAACGAATCAATGCGCAAGCCATAATTGTGATTTATAAGGCATAAAACTAACGACTTCTGTCATGATGTGCCAATAATTGTCATTCAATATTGCCCACCGTTGTCCATGGTGGGCGCGTTTTACCGGCTAGAACGTAGATTTGGAGTTGGCACGATCCCTGCTCTAGTTCCGCCGCTTCACCTTTAACCAAATATCCGGGGGAATTTATGAAGTCGCTGCGTCTGAACAAGCGTGTCCAGAAGGGTTTCACGCTGATCGAACTGATGATCGTGGTTGCGATCGTCGGTATTCTGGCTGCCATTGCGCTGCCGGCTTACAACAACTACATGGTCAAGTCGAAGCTCACGGAGGCAACGACGCTGTTGGATTCTGCACGTGCCGCTATTTCTGAGGCTTATGCAAACGGGGGTAATACTTTCCCGTCCACGGCGAATGCGCCTATCCCCACGGCACCCGCTTCGAATGCGAAGTACGTGACGGCTGTCAACTACACTGCTTCCACTGCGGCTTCGCAAGTGGGCGTCGTGGTCACCCTGGGCAATACGGGTTCAAGCCAAATTGACGGTAAGCTGCTCGGTCTTTTCGGCGTTGGCGGGCCGGATGGTACCGTGAGCTGGACATGTGGTACCGCTACTTCAGCTACCGCTACTGCGTCAGGGGCTTCGCAAGTTGCGATGTATCCGTATCTGCCGGCAAACTGCCAACACTAAGGCTTGGCTTGTTGTGCTGTAGAAAGTTATATTTCTGTTGCACATGCATACGAGAAGGCGCCTTCGGGCGCCTTTCTCACTTTATGAGTTAGTCGTTGCTACGTTGTCTGAATGAGTGGCGCGTCTTCGGGCCTGCTCCGCAACACTCGCGGCGCCGGGGGGGGGGCGGCTTCCGCTGCAGCGCTAGCTCGCTACCCCTCCGGGATCTCGCAAATTTCACTAATGCTACGACTTCAAGTTCTGTCGGCGCTGCTCTGGTTCGCCATTGCCACATGTGGAGCAATTCCATATCTGGTGGCGTTGCACACGTTTCCGATCGCCACGTTTTATAGCGAATTCGCGACAGGTCTATGTTGGATAGCTGTAGCGGCCGCGACACTTCTCCTGACATTGGGTAATTGGACGGGGCTCCCGAAAATTGCGCTGGCCCCGCTGGGCTTGATCGCAGTGCTCTTTGTGCAACTGCAGGTGTCGGTTCCTCTAAATCCCTACCTGTCGTTGATGGCGGTGGTATTCCTTATCGCAGCAACTATGGCTATCGGGTTGGGCGCTCGTTGCCGCTCGTTGCCCGGCATGCTTGAGGCGTTCGCTGTCGGCTTGATCCTGGGAGGGGTACTTACGGTCGGGATCGAATTGATGCAGTTGTTTCGCATAGACGCAAAGCTTCCGCAAGAGGTGATCGGGATGATGCCTAGCGGAACGGGTCGGCGGATGTGGGCGAATATGAATCAGCCCAATCATGTTGCATCGTATCTTGGCTTCGGTCTCGCTGCTTGTGTATTTCTGGCGTCGAAATACAAACGCGCGCGGGCTCTATTAGGATCGACTATGCTCGCGTTTCTGTTGGGCATGTCATTAACCGTTTCCCGAATTACCTGGCTGCATATCGCTGTCGTCGGCATCCTTGCGGGATTGACCTGGACCACGCACATGCGAGGCTCGCGACGGTGGGTGATGATGTGCGTCCCGGTGGTCGGCTTACTGGTAATTTACCAGCTGTGCAACTGGTTAGTGACGTATGTTAATGCGCTTTACCATCTCGATTTGCCCACGTCACTGGCCGCACGTATGCAGGAAGGGGTGGGGTTGCGGCAGTTGCTATGGACGCATGCTTGGCACATGTTTGTGGGAAGCCCATGGTTGGGCGCGGGTTGGGGGGACTACGCCTGGAACCAGTATGTGCAAACTGATGTGTTAGGCAAGGTCGAAATGTCTATGAATGCACACAATCTTGTGCTGGACCTCTTGGCAAAGGTAGGTTTGGCAGGAGCGATTGCAGTCATTCTGCCTTTCCTTAGCCTTGTATGGAGCGTGCGAACCCGCCATTTGACCCCGGCACCAGCATTTATGTATGCGGTCATTTTTGTCACGGTAGGACACTCCATGCTGGAGTACCCCTTGCACTATCTCTTCTTTCTACTGCCGTTTGCGTTTGCGCTGGGTTATGTAGACGAACGAATCTTGCGGTTTCCCTCGGCAGGTATGTCGTGGGCTTTGATTGCTATTGCCTCCATCTGTGCCATAGCGATCATGGTGCCAATATGGGGCGACTATAAGGCGGTAGAGCGTCTGCACTACAGCCCGGAAGGGTTTGCAAAAGAGTTGGGCCGGTACTACGCGTATGGGGCGACGCCGCTCCTGCTGCCCTATGAAAACTTAGCGATGGCAGCGAATTGGACCGTCAGGCCTGCTATCGCGGGATCACTGGCGAAGCTGGAGCTTCAGGCTGTGCAATTCTTTCCGGCTTCAAGTGTCGTGCAGCGGTATGCACTGTCACTCGCTTATCTGGGTAAGACGGATGATGCTGTCGTGCAAGTCAGGCGTTTGCATAATCATTACTGGATGGATTACGCCAATCAATCGACTATCATTGCTCAAGCGTGCGGCCAGAAACAGGATGTGCTTAAGGCGTTCTGTTCAAGGTTGCGATCGGAAAATCTCCTTGCCAGTACAGACTGAGGAAGGCTATCGGTCCCGGCTACAGCGCTCTTTCGTTCCCTTGATACTTTATGAGGTGTATGTAAAAATTCGTTGTGAGTGAAATAAATCAGCGCGGCTTCCATTAATCTTGACTCGCTTCATCTCCTCCGGGCGAGATGAAATTCACCGATGATGGAGTATCGATGCGAGTCAAGTATCAGAAGGTTTCTCGGCGCCAACGTGGCTTTACGCTCATTGAGCTGATGATTGTGGTGGTGATTATCGGCATTCTGGCCGCTATTGCGGTCCCGCAATATCAAGACTACGTGACGCGTTCCAGGTGGGCGGATGTGTATGCGCAAATTCAACCGTTGAAGCTTGCAATTGCTGAATGTGCCCAAAAAAATAGTGGGACGATTGCGGGAACATGCGATACCGAGAACCTCCTAAAGGAGCAAACGGGCTACTCAACACTCCCGAAGCCGCCAAATGTAACGCTAACCCTGGGTGTCGGAGGCATCGTCACCATGGCAGGGACAGCCGTTATGGGAAGCTGCACGGTTACCGCCACTCCTGACAATACGACGAATCCGAACGTGATAACGTGGGCTCTTGCCGGCACAGGCCCCAAGCCGTGCAGCCCATCGTAAGCACCCGGTGAACCCGTCTTGCCAGCTAGGTGGCGCTGGGCGTCCAGCGATGCGGGAGCAGTTCGGCGATGTCGGCCGCCTTGTGGGTCGGCAGTCGCGTGAGGACGTCTTTCAGATAGGCGTAGGGATCGTGCCCGTTGAGCTTGGCCGATTGGATCAGGCTCATGACGGCAGCCGCGCGTTGACCGGCGCGCAGTGAGCCTGCAAACAACCAATTGGAGCGACCCAGGGCAACCGGCCGGATCTGTCGCTCGACGTGGTTGTTGTCGATGGGCACCGTCGGGTCGTCGAGGTAACGCACGAGAGCCGGCCACCGCTTGAGGCTGTAGTCAATGGCCCGCGCGATCGCCGAGCCGTCTGGGACGCGGCGTCGCTGTTCCTCGAGCCAGGCGTGCAGCCGCTCTAGAATCGGGCCAGCCCTTTGTTGCCGCGCTGCCAGGCGCTGGTCTGGCTCAGCATCCCGCACTTGCGCCTCGATCTCGTACAAGCTCACCATGTAGCGCAGTGCCTGGCCCGCCAATTCGCTCTTGTGCTTGTCGTGCAGTTCAAAGAACTTGCGCCGCGAATGGGCCATGCAACCGATCTCAGTGACGCCACCGTCGAAGCTGGCCTTGTAGCCGGCGAAGTCATCACATACCAGCTTGCCTTGCCACTGCCCCAGGAACGCGCGAGCGTGCTCGCCGCTGCGGCTGGGCGCAAACTGGTAAATCACCGCGCGCATCTTCTCGAACTCGCTCGGCGCATAGGCCCACAGGTAGGCGCGGTGCGTCTTGCCATTGCCGGGCGCGAGCATCTGCACTGGCGTTTCGTCGGCGTGCAGAACACCGTGGCTCAGAACCTCTTCTTGCAGGGCGTCCACCAGCGGTTGCAGACGCACGCCACAGATGCCCACCCACGCGCCCAGTGTCGATTGCGGGATGGCCAGACCGGCGCGCGCATAGATGCGCTCCTGCCGATACAGGGGAAGGTGGTCGCCGAACTTGGACACCAGCGTATGTGCCAGCAGTCCGGCCGTCGGGATGCCTTTGTCGATGACGTGGGGTGGCACCGGCGTCTGCACCAGCGTCTCACACTGATCGCACACCCATTTGCCGCGGATGTGACGCTCCACGGTGAACGTGCCCGGCGTGTAGTCCAGCTTCTCGCTGATGTCTTCGCCAATGCGCTTGAGCGCACACCCACAGGTGCAGGTCTCTGCGTCCGGCTCGTGGTGGATGTCGGTGCGCGGCAACTGCGGCGGCAATGCCTGGCGCTTGGGCTTGCTCTTGGCTTCAGATTTGGACGACGGCAGGAGCGCTTCCAGTTCGGTCTCAATCGCCTCGAGGTCTGCGTCAATGGCTTCGTCCAGCAGACTCGCCTGTTCAGATGTCAGTTGCTCGCTGCGCTTGCCGAACTTCCAGCGCTTGTGGATGGCCAGCTCGTGTGTGAGCTGGTCGATCTTGGCTTGCCGGTACCGCAACTCCCGGTCCTTCTCGCCGACCTGGGCCATCAACTGCGCAGCCAGTGTGCGCAGTTCGTCCGGGCTCAGGGCATCGAGGTTGGTGGGTAGGTTCATGCGGCGAGTCTGCCAGAACCCCAAGTCCTCTGGAAGGAAGCCAGTTTACGGCTTTGGGGGTATTACACGACCGTGATCGCGTGGTCGTGGGTGAGCGTCTGCCAAGGCAGCCCCGTCACCAGCGCACGCAATTGCTCGGGATTGAGCGCCGTGGCGATCGCCTGGTCGCCGTTCGTCCAGATGAAGCGCCCCTTGTTGAGGCGCCGCGCGGCCAGCCAGATGCCGAAGCCGTCGTAGACCAGCACCTTCATGCGCGTCGAACTCTTATTGGCAAACAGGTAGGCGTGGTGGGGGCGTGCCGCGCCGAACACCTTGACGACCCGCGCGAGGATCGTTTCGGTACCGGCGCGCATGTCCAGCGGCTCCACGGCCAACCAGATCGCGTCCACCCGAATCAACGCAACCACCCTTGCAGCCACTGGGCGCACTGCGCTGCGGCCGATCCCGGCCAGCGAAGACTGATCGTCGTCGCGCCACGGCGGACTTCGATCTGGATGTCCGGCACGGCAGTGGTCGGCTCGCCGATCCGCAACGGGATGAACTCGCCTTGCGGCACCCTCATCAACTCGCGGTCCTCAGGCGCGCCATTCTTTGCTTCCTGCTCGGCGACCCAGCGCCGCAGCAGATTCGCATTGAGGCGATGGTGCAGGGCTATCGCCGCGATCGAAACACCCGGCTGCATGCACTCCTGCACTGCCTTGGCCTTGAACTCGGCGCTATGCCGACGTCGGCGCCGTATTGGCGCGCTCTCTTCGATAGTGTCCACGTGTCCACCTAGAACTAGATGGACACGATGCTCCTTGCTACGCGGGTCCCCTTCAAGACGGGTTCACCGGGTGCTTACAGCCCATCGAAGACTGGCGTACCGGCTAAGGAAAATATCGAGACTTAACGCGATGAAAAAAAAGCGCTGGCCAGGCGCTCTTTTTTTTGTGTGTCAGTCCGCCACCCAATCCCCCGATTTCCCCCCATGCTTTTCCAATAGCCGCACATCCCCAATCACCATCCCCCGATCCACAGCCTTACACATGTCGTAGATCGTCAGCAGCCCCACCTGCACCGCAGTCAACGCTTCCATCTCCACCCCGGTCTGCCCACGCGTCTCCGCCCGAACCGTACAGCGGACGGTGTGTGATGCCTCATCCAAGGAAAACTCCACCGCCACCTTCGTCAACGCCAACGGATGACACAACGGAATCAAATCCGAAGTCCGCTTGGAGCCTTGAATCGCCGCAACGCGCGCAATCCCCAGCACATCGCCTTTCTTGGCGTTGCCATCGCGCACCAGCGCAAAGGTCTCGGGCAGCATGCGGATCGTGCCGGTGGCGACGGCCACGCGGTGCGTGACGGCCTTGTCGCCGACGTCGACCATATGGGCTTGTCCGGCGGAATCGAAGTGCGTGAGTTGCGACATGAGTGACAGCGCGTTTTGCGGGGCAGGGTAAGAAGCGTTTTATGATAGCAAGCACCCGGCTTGCGGCGATGTGGCCGCGCTGATTCCGCTCTCCGTGCTTTCCGTATGACGCTTTCCCTTTTTCGGCCGCGCGTCCGCAAGCTGACGGCCGCTGTGTTGTTGTCGACGTGGCTGGCGCCCTTGCCGTTGCCTGTGCTGGCGCAGGCGGTGGCCTCTTCCCCGCCGGCCTCCGTCAACCCGGGGTTGGGTTCCGCCGCGGCAGCGGATCAGGTGCAGAGCAACCTGAACCGCAGCGTGCAGATCGGCCGGCAGTCGCCGTATTTGCCGAAGGAGCCGACCGTCATCGACGCGCCGACGTACGAGTTGCCCGATATGGGCGATCCGTCGACGGCGTCGCTGTCGCCCGAGATGGAGCGACGCCTGGGTGACCGCGTGATGCGCCAGATCCGGCGCGATCCGGATTTCGTGCCCGATCCGCTGATCACCGACTACCTCAATACCATCGGCTACAAGCTGATCGAAGCGGCGCGCCGTCAGCATGTGGCGGGCAGTACCTCCGCGTCGAGCTTTGAGTTGTTTGCGGTGCGGGACCCGGGCATCAACGCGTTTGCGTTGCCGGGCGGCTACATCGGCGTGAACACGGGTACGTTGGTCGCAACCGAGAGCGAATCGGAGCTGGCCTCGGTGCTCGGCCACGAAATCGGCCACGTGCTGCAGCGGCATATTGCACGCGGCATCGATAAATCCGGCGAGTCGATGTGGATTGCGCTGGCGTCGATTCTGCTGGCCGGTCTGGCGGCCACGAAGAGCGGGGACGCCGCGCAGGCGCTGGCGATGGGCGGGCAGGCCGCCGCGGTGTCGAACCAGCTCGCGTTCTCGCGTGGCGCGGAGCGCGAGGCCGACCGCGTCGGTTTCACGCTGCTCACGGGCGCCGGCTACAACCCGGACGGCATGCCGGACTTTTTCCGTCGTCTGCAGCGCGTCACGAACATTGCCGATACGGGCGTGATTCCCGGCTATGCGCGCACCCACCCGCTGACCGGCGAACGCATCGCCGACATGGAAGACCGCGCGCGTGGCCTGCCGCATCCGCGCCAGCCGCGTCGCCCGGAATTTGGTTTTGCGAAGGTGCGTGCGCGCGTGCTGCAGGAAACGTCGACGAGCGGCTACATCGACGTGCGCAACGCGATGCGCTCGCAATTGTCGTCGGCGCCGGACGCGCCGGTGGAGAAGCGCGCGGCCCTGTGGTACGGCGTAGCAGTTGCCAATCAGATGGCGGGGCGGCTGGATGAGGCCGAGCAAGCTCTGCAGGAAGCGCGACGCCTGTACGGCAACATTCCCGGCATCACGTCGGGCAGCGTCGAGCTGGACGTCACGGCCATCGAACTGGCACGCGCGCGTAACCGTGCGCCCGAGGCGCTGACGTTGGCACGCGCGGCGCTGGCTGCGTATCCGCTGTCGCGCGCGGTGGGCATTACCTATGCGCAAACGCTGCTCTCGGCCGGCCGGACCGACGACGCGATCCCGTATCTGAAAGACAAGACCCGTGAAGACACTGCCCAGCCGATCTGGTGGGAGATGCTCGCCCGTGCCTACGCCGACAAGGGCAAGCGCGTTGAGCAGCATCGCGCGCTGGCGGAGAAATATGCGCGGGATGGGGCGTGGGGGTCGGCAGTGGAGCAGCTCAAGCTCGCCCGCGATGCGGGGGATGCGGATTTCTACACGCTATCCGAAGTCGATGCGCGCTTGCACCAGATGGAGCGTCAATACCGGGAAGAGAAGGCGGAAGACAAGGCGCTGCCGAAGTAGGGCCGGTGGGCCTATCGAGGCTATTCCGCTGGCCGTGCAACGAAGCCATAGCGCTTTGCCACTTCTGCGCGCGCAATCGGCTCAATGTCGAATGTCCGGTCACCCCACGTCAGCGTTCCCAGCGCGGCTCCGCACGCCTCTGCGTGCCAATTGGCCAAGGAAGAAAACGGCTCCAGGTCGTGGTCGTGCAGCACGGCGATGGTTTCCTCTGCTTCGAATCCGCCCACGTAACCCGAGAGCAGCACGCTGCCTTGCTCGTCGAGAAAACAGCCGCTGGGCGAGAACGCTGCGCCCGTGGTCGTCGTGAACGCACGCGGCGCGCCATCGGCTGACAGCCGCGCCACCCAGGGCGTGTAATCGAGTTCGACAAACACGCGCTGTGGCCCGTTCTGGAAGAACCAGCGCCCGGCATCGTCATGCGCGTAGTTGCGCACGATGAAATCGATGAGCGCCGTGTGGCGAATCGGCTCGCCGGACAGTTTGTTGGCCTGCGCATATTCGTTGCGCATGCGCCATTGGCCGCGCCGATCCAACGCCAGCCAGCCAAAGCAGTTCGGCACGTTCGGCCACTTGGCCATCGCTTGGCGCACGATGTCATCCATGGGCGTCTCCGGCCTGTTCTGGGCGGGCGAGCACATCATCGAAAAAGCGCAGGACGCGTGCGGGCATCCAATCGACGCGGCCGGTCTTGCCATGGCGCAGCAGGAAGCCGACATGGCCGCCGTGCAGCGGCTGGTCCAGCGTGATGTCGGGCGACACCTCGGCCGCGCCGGGCAGATGCTGTCCGGGCAGGAACGGATCGTTGCGTGCGTTCAGCACCAGCGCCGGCACACGCACTTCCCGAAGCACGGGCTTGGATGAGGCGCGCGTCCAGTAATCGAGCACGTCGCGAAAACCGTGCAGCGGCGCGGTGACGAGGTTGTCGAACTGCCCCAGCGTGCGCGTTGCCATCATGGCGGCGCGGTCGTACAGGCCGGGATGCTGGTCGAGCTTCGCATTGGCCTTGGCTTTGAGCGTGCGCAGGAACATGCGCGTGTAGACCATGTTGAAGCCCTTGGATAGCGCTGCGCCGCCGGCCCGCATGTCCAGCGGTGCGGAGACCGTCGCAGCCGCGGTCACGTAGCGGGCATCGGTGCCGTGTTCGCCCAGGTAGCGCAGCAACGCGTTGCCGCCCAGCGAGATGCCGACAACCAGCAATTTGCGGCCTTGCGGCACGCAAACCGTTCGATACAGGCGTTCGAGGATCCACGCGATCTCGGCGCCATCGCCGCAGTGGTACATACGCGGCGCGAGGTTCATCTCGCCCGAACACCCGCGAAAGTGCGGAATGACGCCCAGCCAGCGGCGGCCGCGCAGCGCGTCCATCAGCAGCCGCGCGTAATGGCTGCGTGAATCGCCCTCCAGACCGTGGAACATGACGACGAGCGGCGCGTGCGCGTCGGTCTCGTGCGTGGTCCAATCCAGGTCGATGAAGTCGTGGTCGGGCGTGTCCCAGCGTTCGCGCCGATACGCAATGCGCGGAAAGCGCCATAGGCGCGCGGGCACGATCGTCTGTGCATTGCCGCCGATCAGCCACCACGGCGAACGGAACGCGTGCGGCTCGAACGGCCCTGCAAGCAGGGCGTTCAGATTGAGTTCAAGGGAGGTGGCGTGGCGAGACGGGTGGGTCATCGAAAGAGACGGCTGCCACGCCCAGCGCGGCAGCTTAGTGCAGAGAGTGCGTAACGCTGGCGATGGAGGCGGCCACGCGTTCTTCAGCGGCCTGGCTGGAATGGACGTGGGCGATGCGCCAGCCTTCGTGGTTCTGCATCAGCACGTAGGTCGTGTGAACGTACAGATCGGCCTCGGTGGCGGTGGCCGAAAAGCGCAGCGCTTCCGTGGCTTCGAAGATCGACACCCCCAGCGACGAATGCACCTGTTGCGAGAGGCATTCGATCCAGACCGGATTCTTCTCGACCAGCGCATCGAGGCAGCCGCGCAGCTGCTCGTGGCCGTGCAGGCGCTGGCCGTCGGGCAGGATGAAGCTCACCGAATCCTCGTCGAGCCACAGCTTGAGCGCGCCATCGGCATCGCGGCGCTTGAGCGCATCGCGATAGGCTTCGAGGATGTCCTCGGCGGCTTCGAACAGGCGGGCAAATCGTGGCATGGCGGTGGATGTTAAGGAGAGCGTATTACTGCGGCTGCAGCAGCCGGCGCAATTCATGAAACACCATCTCGGGGCCGATGTCGCGCAGGCAGCGCAAGTGGCCCAGCGGGCATTCGCGCGCAAAGCACGGGCTGCACTCCAGATGGAGCCACATGATACTCGCAGCGGGCGACAGCGGCGGCGTGTGGCGGGGGTCGCTGGAACCGAATACGGCCACCTGCGGGCGTCCCAGGGCAGCCGCCACGTGCATCAGGCCAGAGTCGTTGCAGATGGCGGCCTCGGCGCGGGCGAGCAGTTCGATCGCCTCATCCAGCGAGGTCTCGCCGCACAGGTTGCGCACGAACGGTGCGCGCTCGACGATGGCGTTGGCCATCTCGCGGTCCTTGCCCGAACCCAGCGCAACGATCTGCGCGTACGGGAACGAGCGGCGCAGCATCTGCGCCAGCTCTGCGAAATGCTCGGCCGGCCAGCGCTTGGCCGGGCCGTATTCCGCCCCGGGGCAGAAGGCAATCAGCCGCGCGTTGCCCGGAATGCTGAACTTCGCCGATGTGGCGGCCACGCGCTGCACATCAACGTCCAGCTTCGGATCGGGCAGGGTGTCGGGCAGCTTGGCGTGGGGCTTGAAAGCCAGCGCCGCGTAGTGCTGCACCATCGGCGGACGCGCGTTCTTGGGCGGATTCGGGTAGCGCACGTTCAGCACGCCCAGGCGCGACTCGCCCTTGTAGCCGATGCGCAGTGGAATGCCTGCCAGCCACGGGATCAGCGCGCTCTTGAACGAATTCGGCAGCACGTACGCTGCATCGAAGGTTTCGCCCTTGAGCTGCTGCGCAAACATCGTGCGGCTGCCGAGCTGCAGCTTGCCGTGGGCGAGATCAGTCGGCAGCACGCGTGCGATTTCCGGCATGCGCGCGAGCACGGGCGCCACCCATTTCGGGGCGATCGCGTGAATCTGCGCGCGCGGGTGCCGCGCCTTGAGCTGCGCGAACAGCGGTTGCGCCATCAGCGCATCACCGATCCAGTTGGGGGCGACGACGAGGATTTTGCGCATCATCGAATCGCCAGGCGCGTGCGGCGACCGGGGTACTGCAGGTGAATCGGGCTCAATGGTGGCCCTTCAGTTCAACGCCGGGAGCCAGCTTGTAGACGGTGCCGCAGTACGGGCACTTGGCTTCGCCGGTGTCGGCGATGTCGAGGAACACGCGCGGGTGATAGTTCCAGGCCGGCGTTTTGGCGGTCGGGCAATGCAGCGGCAGGTCGTCTGCGCCGATTTCGATCGAGGTTGCGGTTTGCGTGGTCATGGTCAGTGAGGAGTGCCGGCGCGGTCTGAACGGGTCAGCCGCGCCCTGATATGGGCTGCAGGTTCAAAAACCGACAAAGGCGAAATTGTAAGGGGTGGGCGCAGGCGCGCCAACGCCGATTGTTGCAGTGCGTGGCGCCCGGCATGAATCACGCAATCGCTGGGGCCGGGGCGCATGGCCGTTAAGCGAACGCTTAACATCAAAAGTATAATCGTCTGTTTCCTACGAGCCACCCATGTCGCCCCCGACGTTCCTGCGCGCCCGCGCTGCCGGCTGCCCTTGCCCGGCTCATCAAATAGAAGCTTATTCGCCACTTTTGGGGGCGCCATGGCGCTAGTCCGCTGGGCGGCGGCATTGCAGCGTCGCTGGGAGGCGATCGATCCGGCCGAACGTGCGGGTTTCTTTGCCGGCGTGCGTGCCTACATGCCGTCGATGCCGCCGGTGCTGGCCTGGGGTTTGGTGACCGGCGTGGCGATGAGCAAATCGGTGCTGACCATCCCGCAGGCCATCGGCATGACGATCTTTGTGTATGCGGGATCGTCGCAACTGGCGGTGCTGCCGCTGCTGGCAGCGGGCTTGCCGATCTGGACGGTGCTGCTGACGGCGTTCATCGTGAATGTGCGCTTCATCATCTTCAGCGCCGGGCTCATGCAGCATTTCGGGCACCTGCCGTTCATGCGCCGCGTGGTCCTGGGCGTGTTCAACGGTGATCTGCCGTTCGTGCTGTTTACCCAGCAGTACCCTTCGGCGGCCCCGCAGGCGGGCAAGGAAGGCTACTACTGGGGCATGGTCCTGCTGAGCTTCGTTGGCTGGCAGGTGTCGTCCATCCTGGGCATCGTCGCGGCGAGCCTGTTTCCCGATGCGTGGGGCTTGGCGCTGGCCGGGACGCTTGCGCTGATTCCCGTCATGGTGTCGACCATTCGTAGCCGGGCCACGCTCATGGCGGTGGCTGTGGCGGCGGTGCTGGCGCTGGTTGCCTTCAAGCTGCCGTATCGATTGAGCCTCGTGCTTGCCGTCACTGGCGCGATGGCCGCCGGTCTGGCTGCAGACGAAGCTGCGGCGCGTTTGCAGTGGCAGCGCCGCCGCGCCTCCCAGCCTGCAACTGACGAGGACGATGCATGAGCGCGCTCGAAATCTGGCTGGTCATTGCCGGCATGACGGTGGTGACGATCGTCACGCGCTCGTTGTTCCTGATCGTGGGCGATCGCATGACGCTGCCCACCCGCGTACAGCACGCGTTGCGCTTCGCGCCGGCTGCCGCACTCGTCGCCATCGTCTTGCCCGATCTGCTCTGGAACCAGGGCCACTTCGATGCAAGCTGGACCAACCCGCGCCTGATGGCCGGTATTGCTGCCACCGCGTTTTACGTTGCCACGCGGCGCATGCTCGGCATGATCTTCGTCGGCATGGGCGTTTTTACCGTGCTGCGTCTCTGGGGATGAACATGTCGGGTTCCAACCGCAACGGCGTGATCTTCGCGTTTCTGGCCTACACCATGTGGGGCCTGTTTCCGCTGTACTTCAAGCTGCTCAAGGCGGTGTCGCCGATCGAGATTCTCTCGCACCGGGTGATCTGGTCATTGGCGGTGATGGTGGTGATCCTGCTCGTGAAGCGGCACGGCGCCTGGTTGTGGGCGCTGCGCAAGCAACCGCGGGTGGTGGGGCGCTATGCCGCCAGCACCAGCCTGTTGGCCGCCAACTGGCTGACCTACATCTGGGCCGTCAACCACGACCATGTGCTCGAAGCCAGCCTGGGCTATTTCATTAACCCGCTCGTGGTGGTGATGCTCGCCGCGCTGGTGCTGGGCGAGCGGCTGCGGCCGGTGCAGTGGGTGTCGGTGGCGCTGGCGGCAGCCGGCGTGGCGTGGCTGACCTGGCAGGCCGGCACGCTGCCGTGGATTGCCCTGGCGCTGGCGTTCTCATTCGGGCTCTACGGCCTGCTGCGCAAGACCTCGCCGCTGGGCGCGCTGGAAGGGCTGACGCTGGAGACGTTGCTGCTGTTCCCGCTGGCGCTGGCCTATCTCGGCTGGCTGGCTTCGCAGCATCAGAACGCCTTCCTGGCCGCGTCGCCGGGCACGCAGTGGCTGCTGGCGCTGGCCGGCCCGCTGACGGCGCTGCCGCTGCTGCTGTTTGGCGCCGGCGCGCGGCGGATTCCGCTGTCGCTGCTGGGTTTGCTGCAATACGTGAGCCCAACGCTGCAACTGCTGCTGGGCGTATGGCTCTACAACGAGCCGTTTGCGGGGCCCAAGGTGGCGGGCTATGTGCTGATCTGGGCGGGTCTTGCCGTGTATTCGGCCGAAAGCTGGATGCGCCTGCGGCGTCGTACGCCGGTGCCGGCATAGTCCCCGCCAATCGGCCTCGGCAAGACGACCGAGGCCGGAGGACTCCGCCGAGAAACGCACGTTTTGACCAGGCGCATCGGGTAAAATCGCGGTTTTCTGCGATTTCTTCCGAAGCTGCCATGCCTCACGTCCTGCGTCTGTCCGATCTCATCTCCGAAGGAAAGCTTGCCGGTAAGCGCGTGTTCATCCGCGCCGACCTCAACGTGCCGCAAGACGGTGCCGGCAACATCACCGAAGACACGCGCATCCGTGCTTCCGTGCCGGCCGTCAAAGCCGCGCTGGACGCCGGTGCCGCCGTCATGGTGACCTCACACCTGGGCCGCCCCACCGAGGGCGAATTCAAGCCGGAAGACTCGCTCGCGCCGGTGGCCAAGCGTCTGTCCGAACTGTTGGGCCGTGACGTCAAGCTCGTCCAGAACTGGGTGGATGGCGTGGATGTCGCGCCCGGCCAGGTCGTGCTGCTGGAAAACTGCCGCGTGAACAAGGGCGAGAAGAAGAACAGCGACGAACTGGCCCAGAAAATGGCCAAGCTGTGCGACGTCTACGTCAACGACGCCTTCGGCACCGCCCACCGCGCGGAAGCCACCACACACGGCATCGCCAAGTTCGCACCCATCGCCTGCGCCGGCCCGCTGCTGGCCGCCGAGCTGGATGCGCTGGGCAAGGCGCTGGGCCAGCCGGCACGTCCGCTGGTGGCCATTGTGGCCGGCTCGAAGGTGTCGACCAAGCTGACCATCCTGAAGTCGCTGGCTGACAAGGTGGACAACCTGATCGTCGGTGGCGGCATTGCCAACACGTTCATGCTGGCTGCCGGCCTGAAGATCGGCAAATCGCTGGCGGAAGCCGACCTCGTGGGCGATGCCAAGGCCATCATCGAGATGCTGGCGGCGCGCGGCGCGTCGGTGCCCATTCCCGTCGACGTGGTGTGCGCCAAGGAATTCAGCGCCACCGCGGCCGCTACCGTCAAGGACGTGGCCGATGTGGCCGACGACGACATGATCCTCGACATCGGCCCGAAGACGGCTGCACAACTGGCCGAACAACTGAAGAGTGCCGGCACCATCGTCTGGAACGGCCCGGTCGGCGTGTTCGAATTCGACCAGTTCGGCAATGGCACCAAGGTGCTGGCCGAGGCGATTGCTGCCTCGTCGGGTTTCTCGATTGCCGGCGGCGGCGACACGCTGGCTGCCATCGCCAAGTACAACATCGCCGACAAGGTGGGCTATATCTCCACCGGCGGCGGTGCGTTCCTCGAATTCCTGGAAGGCAAGACACTGCCGGCTGTCGAAATCCTGGAGCAACGCGCGCAGAATCAGGCCGCTGTGGCCTGACCGCCAGCGCCGCCAACATCCCCACCACAACAACGAGACACCGCCGCCCATGACCCGCGCTACCAAGATCGTCGCAACGCTCGGCCCCGCGTCCAGCACGCAGGAAGTCCTGACCCGCATGATTGCCGCGGGGGTCGATGTGGTGCGGCTGAACTTCTCGCACGGCGCGGCGCAGGATCACATCGATCGTGCGCAGCTCGTGCGCGAAGTGGCGCGTTCGGTCGGCCGCGAGGTGGCCATCATGGCCGACCTGCAGGGCCCGAAGATCCGCGTTGGCAAGTTCGAGAACGGCAAGATCACGCTCGAGCCGGGTGATCGCTTCACGCTCGACGCCCGCTGCGAGCTGGGCAACCAGGAGCGCGTCGGCCTCGACTACAAGGAACTGCCGCGCGACGTTGGCCCGGGCGATCTGCTGCTGCTCAACGATGGGCTGATCGTGTTGCAGGTCGAGCGCGTGGTGGGTGAAGAGATCGAGACCATCGTCAAGATCGGCGGCGATCTGTCCAACAACAAGGGCATCAACCGCCAGGGCGGCGGCTTGTCGGCGCCGGCGCTGACCGCCAAGGACATGGAAGACATCAAGACCGCGATGGCGCTGGGCGCCGATTACGTTGCGGTCAGCTTCCCCAAGAACGCGACCGACATGGAAATGGCGCGCCAGTTGGCCGCCGTGGCCGGCGCACCCCACAGCCACAAGACCCGCATGATCGCCAAGATCGAGCGTGCCGAGGCCATCCGCCCGGGCGTGCTCGAAGAGATCCTGGCCGCCTCCGACGGCATCATGGTCGCGCGTGGCGACCTGGCCGTGGAAGTGGGCAACGCGGCCGTGCCGGCGCTGCAGAAGCGCATGATCAAGCTTGCCCGCGAAAACAATAAGCTGGCCATCACCGCCACGCAGATGATGGAATCGATGATCGTCAATCCGGTGCCGACGCGCGCCGAGGTGTCGGACGTCGCCAACGCCGTGCTCGACGGTACCGATGCCGTGATGCTGTCGGCGGAAACCGCCGCCGGCCGCTACCCCGTCGAGACCATCGAAGCCATGGCTGCCATCTGCGTCGAAGCCGAGAAGTCGCAAACCGTGCATCTGGATGCAGACTTCCTCGACCAGACCTTCAGCCGTATCGACCAGTCGATTGCCATGGGCGCGCTGTTCACGGCGCACCACCTGCAGGTCAAGGCGATTGCCGCGCTCACCGATTCCGGCGCGACGGCGCTGTGGATGAGCCGCCACGGCATCAACATCCCCATTTATGCGATGACGCCCAACGTGGCCTCGCAACGCAAGATGGCCCTGTACCGCAACGTGCAGTCGCTGCCGCTGGCCAACAGCACCGACCGCGACGAAGCCCTGCACCAGGCCGAAGAACTGCTGGTCGCGCGCGGCGTCGTGCAGCGTGGCGACTTCATCGTCCTTACCGTCGGCGAGCCGATGGGCCAGGCCGGCGGCACCAATACGCTCAAGATTGTTCGCGTCGGCATGCACTGACGCCCACGACGGAACGCCGTTTGCTACGTATTTCAGATGCCCACGCGTTCCTGAGACCGAATACAGATCGATCCATAGGAGAAAACCATGCCACTCGTCTCGATGCGCCAACTGCTGGACCACGCCGCTGAAAACGGCTACGGCCTGCCGGCATTCAACGTGAACAACCTGGAACAAGTCCAGGCCGTGATGGAAGCCGCCAAGGAAGCCGGCGCACCCGTCATCCTGCAAGCCAGCGCAGGCGCCCGCAAATACGCCGGCGAATCGTTCATCAAGCACCTGATCCAGGCCGCTGTCGAGGCTTATCCGGAGATCCCGCTGGTCATGCACCAGGATCACGGCCAAAGCCCGGCCATCTGCCAGGGCGCCATCGACCTGGGCTTCGGCTCGGTGATGATGGACGGCTCGCTGCGCGAAGACGGCAAGACGCCCGCCGATTTCGACTACAACGTCGACGTGACGCGCCGCGTTGTCGAGATGGCCCACAAGGTCGGCGTGACGGTTGAAGGCGAACTCGGCTGCCTGGGCTCCCTGGAAACCGGCATGGCCGGCGAGGAAGATGGGCACGGCGCGGAAGGCAAGCTTGACCACTCGTCGCTGCTGACCGACCCGGAAGAGGCTGCCCAGTTCGTCAAGGCGACCCAACTGGACGCCCTGGCCATCGCCATCGGCACCAGCCACGGCGCCTACAAGTTCACGCGCAAGCCCACGGGCGACATCCTGGCCATCAGCCGCGTGAAGGAAATCCACGCGCGTATCCCGAACACCCATCTGGTGATGCACGGCTCGTCGAGCGTGCCGCAAGAACTGCTGGCCATCATCAACCAGTACGGCGGCAAGATGAAGGAAACCTACGGCGTGCCCGTCGAGGAAATCCAGGAAGCCATCAAGTACGGCGTGCGCAAGATCAACATCGACACCGACATCCGCTTGGCAATGACGGGCGCGGTGCGCAAGTTCCTGGCCGAAAACCCGGACAAGTTCGACGCCCGCGAATGGCTCAAGCCGGCGCGCGAAGCCGCCAAGCAAATCTGCAAGGCGCGCTATATCCAGTTCGGCTGCGAAGGTCAGGCCGGCAAGATCAAGCCCATTAGCCTGTCCGTGATGGCGCAGAAGTACCAAAGCGGCGATCTGGCGCAAGTGGTGCAATAAGCATTTTGCGTCACATCTAGCAAACGGCTGGCACTGCGCCAGCCGTTTTGCATTGCATGGGCCATCTTATGGGCCACCCATGGGCCACGTATAATACTGGCCTTCCACGTTTTCTTATCTCCTCCCGGGTTCCGCCGTGTCCGCCACCCCTGCATCCTCCGCCCTTTACGAATCGTCGATCACCAGCCTGCCGTTGCTCGGCCGTGGCAAGGTGCGCGAGAACTACGCTGTCGGCGACGACAAGCTGCTGATGGTCACCACCGACCGCCTGTCGGCGTTTGACGTGATTCTCGGCCAGCCGATTCCGGACAAGGGCCGTGTGCTCGCGCAGATGTCGGATTTCTGGTTCAACAAGCTGCGCCACATCGTGCCGACGCACGAGACGGGCATCGCCCCGGAAACCGTGGTGGCCCCGGACGAAGTCGACCAGGTGCGCGGCCGCGCCATTGTGGTCAAGCGTCTGAAGCCGATCCTGGTGGAAGCCGTGGTGCGCGGTTACCTGGCCGGCAGCGGCTGGAAGGATTACCAGGCCACCGGCGCCGTCTGCGGTGTGCATCTGGCCCCCGGCCTGCAGAACGCGCAGAAGCTGCCCGAGCCGATCTTCACCCCCGCCGCCAAGGCCGAGATGGGCGAGCACGACGAGAACATCTCGTTCGATGAAGTCGAGCGCCGCATTGGCCCGGACCTCGCCGCGCAGATCCGCGACGTGAGCATCCGCCTGTACAAGGAAGCCTCCGACTTTGCCGCCACGCGCGGCATCATCATCGCCGACACCAAGTTCGAATTCGGTCTGGATGAGAACGGCACGCTCACGCTGATGGATGAAGCGCTCACCGCAGACTCGTCGCGCTTCTGGCCCGCCGATTCGTACCGGGTCGGCACCAACCCGCCGTCGTTCGACAAGCAGTTCGTGCGCGACTGGCTCGAAGCCGTGCGCATCGATGGCAAGCCGTGGCCGAAGACCGCGCCGGCGCCGCAGCTTCCTGCCGACGTCATCGAAAAAACCGCTGACAAATACCGCGAAGCGCTGGCCCGCCTGACCGGTGAATCCCTGCGTTAAACCGGAGCGATGACAATGACCGCACAGCAATCCGCTCCGCTCGTTGGCGTGGTGATGGGCTCCAGCTCCGACTGGGAAGTGATGCGCCACGCCGTCGACATGCTCACGCAGTTCGGCATTCCGTTCGAGGCGCAGGTTGTTTCGGCGCACCGCATGCCGGACGACATGTTTGGCTACGCTGAAGCCGCACGCGGCCGGGGTCTGCGCGCCATCATCGCTGGCGCCGGCGGGGCGGCGCACCTGCCGGGCATGATCGCCGCCAAGACGATCGTGCCGGTGTTCGGCGTGCCGGTGCCGTCCAAGTACCTGCGCGGCGAAGACTCGCTGCTCTCCATCGTGCAGATGCCCAAGGGCATTCCGGTGTCGACGTTCGCCATTGGCGAAGCCGGTGCCGCCAACGCAGCGCTGGCCGCCATCGCCACCATCGCCACCACCGATTCGGCGCTCGCCGACAAGCTCGAAGCCTTCCGCGCCCAGCAGACCGAAGTCGCACGCGGCATGACGCTCCCTGTGCACGGCGCCTAAGTAACCTACGACCCGATTCATGGCCGACGACCTGAACCCGCGCCTGGCGCAAGCCCACACCGCGGAATCCCGCGCGCTGAACGTTCCCAACGCGATCCTGCCCGATGCCTGGCTTGGCATGCTCGGCGGCGGCCAGCTCGGCCGCATGTTCACGCACGCCGCGCAGGCCATGGGCTACAAGGTCTGTGTGCTTGATCCGGACCCGAACAGCCCGGCCGGCACCATCGCTGAGCGCCATCTGTGCGCCGGCTATACCGACGAAGCCGCATTGGCTGAGATGGCTGCACTGTGCCCGGCCGTCACCACCGAATTCGAGAACGTGCCGGCGCAGGCGCTCGACCGTCTGGAGCAACTCGGCGCGTTCGTGGCGCCGCGTGCCAATTGTGTGTCGATCGCGCAGAACCGCATCGCCGAGAAAAAATTCTTCGCGCTGTGCGCCGCACGCACGGGCATCCACCCCGCACCGAGCTGGGTGATCGAGCATGAAGCCGACATCGAACAACTGCCCGCCGACCTGCTGCCCGGCATCCTGAAGATTGCCCGCATGGGCTACGACGGCAAGGGCCAGGCGCGTGTTTCGACGGTTGAAGAGCTGCGGGCCGCCTGGGGCGCCATGCAGCACGTGCCGTGCGTGCTGGAGAAGATGCTGCCGTTGGCCTACGAAGTCTCTGTATTGGCCGCCCGTGGTGCAGATGGCAGCACGGCCACCTGGCCGCTTGCAGAAAACGTGCACCGTGACGGCATCCTGTTTTCGACGATCATGCCGTCGCGCAGCGTGTCGGACGACATTGCCACGCGCACCCGCGCCGCTGCCGCGATGATCGCAGAAGAGATGGGCTACGTCGGCGTGCTGTGCATCGAGTTCTTCGTGCTGCAGGACGGCTCGCTGGTCGCCAACGAAATGGCGCCGCGCCCGCACAACTCCGGTCATATCACCATGGATGTGTGCGAGACGAGCCAGTTCGAGCAACAGGTGCGCGCCATGGCCCGCCTGCCGCTGGGCAGCACGCGGCAGCACTCGCCGGGGCGCATGCTGAATGTGCTGGGCGACGTGTGGTTTGAATACGGCCTGGAACGTACGCCCGCGTGGCACGAAGTGATGGGCCACAGCGGTGCGAAGGTCCACCTGTATGGCAAGGCCGATGCGCGGCCGGGCCGCAAGATGGGCCACGTGAACTGCGTGGGCACTTCTGCTGAAGTGGTGGACGAAGCGTTCCGCCATGCCGCGCACGTGCTGGGCCTGCAGCCGGAATAAAGCGAGTCGCCCATGCCGCATCGGACCAAAACGCCCTACACCATGCCTTCTGCCGAGCGCCTCGATGAGGCCGCGCGCAGGCTGGAGGCAGGCGAGCTGGTCGCCTTTCCGACCGAGACCGTGTATGGGCTGGGCGCCGATGCCGAAAACCCGCAGGCCATCGCCAAGATCTACGCGGCCAAGGGCCGGCCCTCCAATCACCCCGTGATCGTGCATGTGGTGGATGGCGCCGACATTTCGTATTGGACCGACGAGGTGCCCGGCATCGCGCTGCAACTCATCGAAGCCTTCTGGCCAGGGCCGCTGACGCTGATCCTGAAACGTGCGCCGCACATTCCGGCCGCCGTGGCAGGCGGGCAGGACAGCATCGGGCTGCGTTGCCCGTCGCACCCGGTGGCGCAGGCGTTGCTCTCGCGCTTCAAGCGCGGACGGGGCGGCATTGCGGCGCCGTCGGCCAACAAGTTCGGCCAGGTCAGCCCGACCACCGCGCAGCACGTGCGGGACGAATTCGGTGATGCCGTCTTCGTGCTCGAAGGTGACGGCGTGGACGTGGGCATCGAATCGACCATCATCGATCTCTCGCGGCTGGATCAGGGCATTGGCCCCGTGCTGCTGCGCCCGGGCGCTATCACGCCTGATGACATCGAGCGCGTGACCGGCGAACTGCCGGCGGCTCCCGATGCCGCTGCGCCGCGCGCTTCGGGCACGCTGAAGGCGCATTACGCGCCGCGCACGCCGTTGTATCTGCTGTCGGCCGCCGATGTGCCTGCACGCCTGGCTGCACTGCCTGCAGACAAACGCATCGTGTGGCTCGGTACCCCCGTGGCACTGCGTGACGGCTGCGACCAGCGCGTCGCCCCCGCCACGCCCGGCGCCTATGCCAACGCGCTCTACGCGCTGTTGCGCGAACTCGACCGCGGCGGTTATGACGCCATCTGGGTGGAAACCCTAGCCGATACGCCCGCCTGGGCGGCTGTCAACGACCGCCTGCGTCGCGCGGCCGCCGCGTTCGAGACGGACCTCTAATTCTTACGGGCCGCGCGTTCGCCGTGTGCCCGGCAACCTCGCTACACTTGGGCGTTGTGTCGTTCCGCGTGCTTCAAACGCGCACGGCGAGGTTACGCACCGCGGCACCACTGACCATAAAAATTCCACACGGGAGACAGACATCATGAAGTTGCGTCAATGGATGGGCGTCGTCGCATCGGCGACCCTGGCCTTGGGCCTGGCCGCTTGCGGCGGCGAAAGCGATCAGAGCGGCAACCCCAACGTCGCCAAAGTGCAGCGCATGGTGGTGTTCGGCGACAGCCTGAGCGATGCCGGCACCTACACGCCGGCAGCGGCTGCCGTGGGCGGCGGCAAGTTCACCACCAACCCCGGCCCGGTCTGGGCGGAAACGGTGGCGGCGCAACTCGGTGTGGCCCTTACGCCGGCCGTGATGGGTTATGCCAACTCGGTGCAGAACTGCCCGAAACCTGGTTGCTTCGACTACGCGCAAGGCGGTTCGCGCGTGACCGACCCGAACGGTATCGGCCACAACGGCGGCGCCGGGGCGCTCACGTATCCGGTCAAGCAGCAGCTCGCCAACTTCTACTCGGCCAGCAACAACACGTTCAACGGCAACAACGACGTGGTGTTCGTCTTTGGCGGCAACAACGACATCTTCTATTGGGCAGCCGCCGTGGCGACACCCAACTCGGGTGTGACGCCTGCCATCGCCACCGCTCAAGTTCAGCAGGCGGCGACTGATCTGGTCGGTTACGTCAAGGACATGATCAGCAAGAACGCGACGCAGCTCTACGTGTTCAACCTGCCCGACAGCAGCCTGACGCCGCAGGGCGTGGCGGGCGGTGCGGCAGGCCAGGCATTGCTGCATGCGCTGGTGGGCGCGTTCAACACCACGCTGCAGGCTGGGCTTGCCGGTACCGGTGCCCGTGTGATCGACTTCAATTCGCAATTGACGGCCGTGATTCAGAACGGTGCGACGTTCGGTTTCAGCAATACCAGCGTGCCGGCTTGCGATGCGACCAAGATCAACACGCTCGTCCCGGGTGCTGGCGGCAGCTCGCTGTTCTGCTCCGCCAACACGTTGGTGACTGCAGGTGCAGACACGTCCTACCTGTTCGCCGACGGGGTGCACCCCACCACGGGCGGCCATCGCCTGATCTCCAGCAACGTGCTGCAACGGCTGCTGGCGGACGGTGTGACGCACTGATCGAACCTCACCGAGCAATAACGCCCGCGCGGAGCGGGCGTTTTTGTTTGTAGCGATGGCGTCGACTTGCCGTTAGCCGGTGGCAAGGTCACTGCCAGGCGATAGCGGACGTCGGACGTCGCGCACCGGGTCGCAGGGTCGACGCGCACGAACTGGCGCACCCGCGCGCTGCGCCCAAGCGCGCATTCGGGGCGACAGAATCGCGCTTAGCGACTGGCAGCGCCGAAAAAAATGCCGCGCCAAGCAGCGCGGCCGATAGACGGGACAGCATGTTGTTGGGAGGGGGCTGGCGAAAAACTGGATTGCCCCATCATAGCCAATCCGCCTTGCTGAGATGTTAAGAGTGCTTCATATGACCGACTTGGCCAGTTGCTGTACGGCAAACCGGTACACCGCATCGACGTCATTCAGATCCAGCACGGCCACGCCTTCGGGTGGTTGCACGGCATCGGGCAAATCGGTGGCCACCGCCACCACGCCACCAATCGCTGGCCACAGCGGCGGGCGGCCGAGCGAAGGGCGGAAGACTTCGATTTTTGGGAAGGTGCTGCGCTTGTAGCCTTCAACGATAACGAGGTCGGTGGCGGGCGAGAGCAGCGCCAGCACGTCGTCCAGTTCGGGCTCCAGCGCGTTGGCGTATTCGCGCATCAGCACAAGTCGTTCACCGCCCACGAGCACGACTTCGGCACTGCCGGCTTCGCGCATGCGGTGCGAATCCTTGCCGGGCGAATCGAGATCAAAGCCGTGATGCGTGTGCTTGATGGATGCCACGCGGCGCCCGTCGTGCACGAAACGGGCGATGAGTTGCTCGACGAGCGTGGTCTTGCCGCTGCCCGACGTGCCGGTGATGCCCAGCAGTGACTTGCGTGAACTCATCGCGGCGCGCCCTGGTAGATCCATTGCAGCAGTGCATCGTGCGCGGCTTGGCCGCCGCTGGCGTTCGGGTGGTTGATCATGCTGACCACCACGAAGCGCTGGCCGTCTTCGCCTTCCACATACCCGGCGATGGCGCGCACGCCGTTGAGTGTGCCGGTCTTGATCTCGGCATTGCCGGCCACCCCGGCCCGTGTCAGGCGATTACGCATGGTGCCGTCCACGCCGACGACAGGCAGCGCATCGCGCAGCACGCCGCCGTTCGGATTGGCATCAGCTTGCTGCAGCAGACGCCCCATGTTGCGCGCGCTGATGCGCTCGATCCGCGACAGGCCCGAGCCATTCTCCAGCACCAACTCCGGCATCGTCAGGTTCTGTTTGGCGAGCCATCGGTTAATGACCTCGGTCGATTGCCGCACCGATGCGGGCTTGCGCCCGATTTCCGCGCCGATGGTGAGGAAGAGCTGGCGCGCCATCACGTTGTTCGAATATTTGTCGATGTCGTGCACGACTTCCGACAGCGGCGGGCCGTAGTGCGTGGCCAGAAGAACAGCCTGACGCGGTACCTTGCCTTCGCGCAAGCCCGGCGTGAAACGCGTCGTGCCACCGGCCTGTTGCCATAGCGCCAGGAAGCCACCCCAGATGAAGTCGGCATGCGTGAGCGCGGCGATATTGATGACGCGTTCGCCGCACGCCGCGGCATAGCGGCCGCCGAAGCTGGCTATGACATGGCCGTCGGTCTGCGTGGAGATGTTGGCGCCGGAGGCGGTCTGCCAGTCGCCGCAGCCTCCGCGCGTGGTGCGCAACTGGTTGTCGATCTGCAACTGCGCCAGCGGCGGCGATACATCGATGTTGACCGCGCCGTTGCCGGCATCCGGCGAGAGCGTGAACGTGAGCGTCTTGAAGGAATACAGCAGCGCGTCGGGCGCGACGTTGTAGGCACGCGCGCTGTCGCCGTCCAGCGGCGGAGCTTCCGACAGGCCGCCCTCGAAGTAGGTGCGATCCAGCACGATGTTGCCGGCCAGTTCATCCACGCCTGCACGGCGCACGTCGCTCACCAGTTTGACGAGTTCTTCGGGAATCAGCTTCGGATCGCCCTGGCCACGCAGGTACAGGTTGCCGTTGAGCGTGCCGTTGACGGGAGCGCTGTCGGCATAGGCCGTTGTCTTCCAGCGAAAATCCGGGCCGAGCAGGTCCAGCCCCGCGAAGGTCGTCAGCAGTTTCATGGTCGACGCCGGGTTCATTCCGGTGTCGGCGTTCCATTGCAGGATGGGCGTGGCGGTGCCGGTGCGGATCACGAACACGCTCACCGCATCCAGCGGGATATGCGCGCGCGCAAAGGCCAGCGCCACGTTGGCAGGCAAGCCAGCGGGGTTGTGCGCCGCCTGGCGTGCCTGTGCGGCGGTGGTGCGCGGTGCCGCGTGAGCCTTGGCCTTCTTGGCATGGGCCAGCGGCGACGCACCAAGGGTCAGGAGCAAGGCGCAGGCGAGCGCGCTGCGCGACAGGTTGAGCAAACGGGTCGGACGAATTCGGGCCATCGGCGGGGGGCAGAGTGGGGCGCACACGCGTGCGCCAAGTGCAGACGCAGGCATGTTAACGCAGCGACCCCACACTTCGGCCGACAAGCAATGGGGCGTTCACCGCCCAATTCTTTGGGAGTCCCGCAGGTGTGACGGCTCAGTCATTGGCACCGACGCGCTTTCGCATGTCGGCTGTCACCGATTGGCGCGTGCCAGCATAGTCGGCCCATGGGTCGCCCTTGAGCTTGGCGAGCCGATCCGGCAGCGTACGCAACGTCCACTGCGCAGACGACTGCAGCCCTTCGAGTTCGTCATGGCGGATCGGCACCGACACCGGCAACCCCGTCCGCGCGCGCACCGAATAGGCGGCCACGGTGCTCGCCCCGCGGTTGTTGCGCAGATAGTCGATGAAGATTTTCCCCACGCGGTTCTGCGGACCCATCTTGGCAACAAAGCGGTCGGGGAACGTCGCGGCCATATGCTGCACCACGGCCTGCGCGAAGGCCTTGAGCGTGTCCCAGCCGGAAGCCTCACGGCGCGTGAGCGGCACGACCACATGCATGCCGTGGCCGCCGCTGGTTTTCAGGAAGGCCTTCAGGCCCAGTTCATCGAGCATGGCCAGCATGAGCTGCGTGGCCTCGATCACGCGCGCGAAGGGCAGCGCTGGGTCTGGGTCGATATCGAAGACGATGCGGTCGGGCTGTTCGATGCGGTCGGCAAGGGCATTCCACGTGTGGAATTCCACCGTGCCCATCTGCACCGCCCCGACCAGGGCCTCGGCCGAGTTGATCGCAAGCAGCGACGGATGCCCCGGGTCGAGCGATGGGTCCAGCTGCGTGATGCCCTGCAGCTTGAGCGCGGCGGAATGCTTCTGGAAGAAGCGCTCCCGGTCGATGCCGTCGGGCGCGCGCACCAGCGATGTCGGGCGGTTGTGCAGATGCGGCAGCATCCATTCGGCCACCCCGGCGTAATAGCGCGCAAGGTCCGCCTTGGTGGTGCCACTGGCTTTCTCGATCACGCGATCCGGATGCGTGACGTCCACATCGGCGATGCGTTCGGCACCGGGGCGCACCTTGCGTTCGGCAGCATGCACGGCGCGGGTCTCCTTGCGGGCGGCGGCACTGGGCGGCTTGGCTTGTTCACGCACGATGTTGCGCGCGGGTTTGTCGTCGCGCAAACCTTGAAACACCGCCTGCCGCACGATGCCTTCGCGCGTCCATTCGGCGAAGGCGATTTCCGCCACGCGTTCGGGCTTCACCCATTGCACGTCGCGCGCATCGCTGCCGGTGGGCGGATTGGCGAAGGGCGGCGTGTCGACGGTCAGACCCGTCAGCTCGTGGTGCAAAGCGTGCAGACTCGTCTCGTTGAAGCCCGTGCCGACACGGCCCGCATAGCGCAGCTTGCCCGCGTCGTCATAGACGCCGAGCAGCAGCGCGCCGAAGCCGCTGCGGCTGCCCTTGGGCGCGCTGTAGCCGCCGATCACGAATTCCTGCCGCTGCCCGCATTTGAGCTTGATCCAGGCAGGGCTGCGGCCGGCCCGGTACGCCGCATCGGCGCGCTTGCCGATCACCCCTTCGAGCGACATGCTGCACGCGGAAGACAGCAAGTCTTCGGGTGCCGCGTGAAATGTCCCTGAGAAGAGCACCGCTTCGCGGTCCAGGTCGCCCGGGGCGGCATTGAGAATGCGCTCAAGCAGCGCTCGCCGCTCCCGCAACGGCACGCCGCGCAAGTCCATACCGTTGCAGAACGGAATGTCGAACAGGTAGTAGGCAATGTGTTCGGCATGTGCCGTTTCAAAGGCGTTCTGCAGCGCCTGGAAGTCGGGCACGCCGCGCTCGCCCATCACCACGACTTCGCCGTCGAGCCACGCCTCGCGCAGGCCCAGCGCCTGCAGTGTGCGCGCCTGACGGGGCAGTTTGGCCGTCCAGTCGCGGCCGTTGCGGCTGAACAGGCGCACTGTGTCGCCGTCGATGCGTGCAAGGATGCGGTAGCCGTCGAACTTGACTTCGTAGTCCCATTCGCCTTGGGCGGGCGGATCATCGACGAGCGTGGCGAGTTGGGGCTCCAGCGTTCTGGGCAACGGGGCGGGCACGGCACCGGCGGGCGGTTGGACTTGCGCCGGTTCGGAGCGCCCAGTCTTGCCGTCACTGGACTTGGCCTTTGCTTTGCCCCGGGGTTTGGAGCCGACGTTCTCGCCGGTAATCACGCTCGCGGGCAGTGCCTCCGTCACGTCGTAGTCGCTGGACGCGCGCACCTGGTCGTCCCGTTCCTTGATCAGCAACCACTGTTCTTTCGGATGTCTGCCCGTGCCGTGCAAGTGCGTGCGCACCAGCGCCCATGCACCATGCAGCTTCTCGCCATGGAGGTCGAATTTGAGCTTGCCGTCGCGATAGGCCTTGCGCGGATCGCCATGCGGGCGCCATGTCCCGCGGTCCCAGACGATCACGTCGCCGCCGCCGTATTGGCCTTCGGGGATATGGCCTTCGAAATCGGCATAGTCCAGCGGATGGTCTTCAACGTGTACCGCGAGGCGCTTGTCGGCGGGGTCCAGGCTCGGGCCCTTGGGGACGGCCCAGCTCTTGAGCGTGCCGTCGAGTTCCAGCCGGAAGTCGTAGTGCAGTCGCGTTGCGTCGTGCTTCTGGATCACGAAGTGCAGGGCGCCATGGTCACGCTGTTCGTCGGCTTTGCGGCGCGCGCCGGCGGGTTCCTGGGTCTGCGTGAAATCGCGCTTGCTGCGGTAGTCGGCGAGATGGCGCGGCATGGCGTCGGCTCCGTCGTGTTAGGCGCGCTTGCGCGTGGCCGTCTTGCGCGCCGCCTTCGTGGCGGCTTTGCGCGGTGCACGCTTGCGCGGGGCGGGTTCTTCTTCAGCTTCTTTGGCTGACTCGCCTTTGCCCTTGCCCCGCTTGGCGAGGCTCTGGCGCAGCAGGTCGGTCAGGTCGATCACATTGCCGCTGCGCGGTGCAGCGGTTTCGGTCTCCATCGGTTCGACGGATTCCGTGCGGCCTTCGCGCACTTTGCGATCGACCAACCCGAGGATGTCGTCGCGGAACGTGTCGTGGTACTCGGCAGGGTCCCACTTGCCGCTCATGTCGTCGATCAGCTTTTCGGCCATGTCGATTTCCTTCGCCGTGAGCTTGGCCGCCTTGGCACCTTCTTCCGGCAAGTCGAGTTCGGACCAGTCGCGCACCTCGTTGGACCAGCGCAGCGTATGCAGCACAAGCACGGGCCCCATGGGAATCAAAGCCGCCAGATGCTGCTTGGTGTGCAGCACCACGTTGGCAACACCGATCTTCTGCGAGCGCGTCAATGCCTCGCGCAGCAGCGCGTAGACCTTTTCGCCGCGCCGGTCGGGCGCAAGAAAGTACGGCGTATCGAGATAGAGGAACGGAATCTCCGCCGCATCCACGAAGGTCAGCAAATCGACCGTTTGCGTCGAGGCCGGGTTCGCGGCGCGGATGTCTTCGTCGGTGAGGATCACATAGCGGTCTTTCTCGTAGGCATAGCCGCGCACGATCTGCTCGCGCGGTACCTCTTTGCCGGTGGTCTTGTTGATGCGCTTGTAGCCGACGCGGTCCATGGTGCGACGGTCGAGCCAGTCGAAGTCGAGGTCGTCGCTGCGGGTGGCCGGATACAGCGCAACGGGAATATGGACGAGGCCGAAGCTCACGGCGCCCTTCCAGATCACGCGGGGCATGGCAGGTCTCCCGATGCGGTGGATTCGAGCGTGGTGACGCAAGCGGCATACCTGCGTGGTGCGGGGCGGCGTCATACGTTCATCAGCAGAGCGCGGTAGCATGAGGCCTTTGCGGCGCGACCCGCTCGCGCTGCGCGTTTTTCCCAGCTGTCCTTCATGTCTTCCGAATACATCCAATCTGCTGGCGCGCTGCGGCCCCGCCGGCTTCCCTTGTCGGCCCGCGCGGCGACGATGGCGCTCTTTTTCGCCAATGGTGCAACGTTTGCGACGTGGGGCATTCACATTCCGACGGTGAAGGCGCGCTTCGGGCTGTCGGAGGCGTCGCTGTCGTTGGCGATGTTCATGGTGGCCGCCGGCGCCATCGTCGCGATGAAGTTTGCGGGTCAGTGGGCGGCGCGCGTCGGCACGCGGCGCGCGAGCGTGCAGGGCGGCGTGGCATTTGGTGTCATGACCGGGCTCCTCATGTTTATGCCGAGCTACCCGGCGCTGCTGGCCGTGCTGCTGCTGTTCGGCATCACCAACGCGGGTTTCGACGTGGCCATCAATGCGCAGGCCGCCACGGTCGAGGCTAATCATCACAAGCCGATCATTTCCTCGCTGCACGGCATGTTCAGCCTGGGCGGCATGGTGGGCGCGGCGGTGGGTGGCGTGCTGCTGGAACTGGGCGTGCCGCCGGCCGTGCATTGCGGCGGCATGGCGCTCGTCACCATGGCGGCGGCGCTGTGTGCCGGCCCGTTCATGCTGCCCGATCACATGCACGCAGAAGGCGAATCGGCACATCCGACCACGGGGCGCACACTGTTCCTGCTGGGCGTGCTGGCCTTCCTGGGGCTGGTAGGCGAAGGCGCGATGTACGACTGGACGACCGTATACATGCGCGAGATCGCGCAATCGCCCGAAGCCATTGCCAGCGCCGGGTACGCCGCGTTTTCGGGCGGGATGGCGCTGGCGCGTTTTGGCGGCGATTTCGCACGCGGGCGCTGGGGAAACATGCGTGTGCTTGGCGCCAGTGGCGTGCTGGCAACGGGTGGGATCCTGCTTGCCCTGTTGTGGCCCGCGCCGATGGCTGTCTTGACAGGCTTTGCGTTGATGGGCGTGGGCGCCGCCAACATGGTGCCGATCTTTTTCATCACGGCGTCCCGCCTGCCGGGTGTGCCGGCAGCCGAAGGCATCGCCGCCGTAGCACGCTTTGCCTACGTGGGCTTGCTGATCGGTCCGGTCATCATCGGGTTGATTGCGCATCGCTCCGACCTGCGCTGGGGGCTGTCGGTGGTGGCGCTCACCATGGCGTTGATCGCGTTGGCGGGGCCCCGGTCGATCCGCCTGCCGGAACATCGCTGATGGCCCCGGGCTGCCGCCCGAATCTGCCCAAAAAATATGCAGTTCCTCTGCGTTGACTTTCCTGTGCGCTTGCCATAGCGTACGACGAGGAGAGGGGGTTTCCCGGCGCCGGCGCCAACGTCCAAGTTGCGCACGACATCGGGATGCGTTCAAAACGAGGCTGCTCCATGTGATTTGACCAGCCCAAACGACCCATAGGAAAGGAGCTTCAGATGCCGTACAAACGTCTTACCCTCGTGGCAGCGGTCGCTGTCGTAGCAGCCATCGGCACCGTGGCCCACGCGCAGACTGACCAGAAGAAGTTCGACCCCTATAGCCAAGGCGCGAAAGTCGGCGAGAAGTTCGATCCGTACCAGCAAGGTGCGAAGGCCGGCGACAAGTTCGACCCGTATTCGCAAGGCGCCAACAAGAACGACAGCACCGCCAGTGCGCTCAACCCCGGCGCTCAGCCGGCCAATGTCGAGAAGGGCAAGTACGACACGTACACCCAGGGCGCGAAGGCCGGTGACAAGTTCGATCCGTACAGCCAGGGCGCGAAGGCCGGCGGCAAGTTCGACCCGTACAGCGAGGGCGCCAACAAGAAGGACGCGCCCAAGCAGTAAGCCCGTGCCGATCGGGTCCATGAAGACGCTGATGCATCGCCCGATGCATCGGCGTTTTTCTTTATGGAACGCCGCCGCAGTCGTGGCGGCGATTGCGTTGGCGTTGGCGTTGGTGTTGCCGGCGCAGGCAGCGGGACTGTGCTCCGCGCCGTGGGTGCACGACGGCAGCCGCGTGCGCCTGGACGGCAACGGCAAGACGCCGATGATTGTCGAGTTCACGCTGCACGATGTCAGTCACGACATGCAGGACGGCTGCGAAATCGGCCTGCACATCTACGCCAAATCGGGCTTGGTGGCGCTGGGCGGCCGCCCCATCGAGACGGTGCAGGAGCACCAGCTGCTGGTGGACGAAGCTGGCGTGGTCACGCGCATCGTCAGCATCAATGGCCGCGTGTTTGCGCAAAGCGAACATGCCGATCTGGTCGGCACCGTGAGCACGGCCATCTCAGGCATGTTCCTATACGGCGCCGGCTTGGCGCCCGAAGCCCAGATGCTGCCGGGCGATACGTATGAATCGAGCTTCGACTTCGATGTGGTGTCGCCGCGGCTGGGGATCTCCGTGGGGCGCATGCGGGCCGAGCGCGCCAAGGTGGAGGTGTCGGAGCGGGAGGTCGGGCCACCGCAGCCGATGAACACCGTGGTCGGCCAGTTGCAGTGCCGGCCGATCCGCTACACGCGCACCGCGCGCCTCGGGGTGCTGCGGCTGGGCAATGAAACGCTCGAGCCCGATCCCACCGTTGCACACATCACCGATTGGTATTGCCCGGAAGCGGCCGTCGTCATGCGCCAGGAGGTCGAGCAGCACGGCCAGACGCAGGTGATCGACGTGGTCGAACTCAAGCGCTAGGCGTGCCGTGTGCAGCGCTGAAGTCTTCGGTGCTGCCGTCAAACCAATACACACGCACCACGTTGAAAGGCGCTTCCGGCGCAGCCTGCGAGAACAACGCGATGTGGTCGATGGGCATGGCGGCTGGCAGCACCACGCGCGTCGCTTCCAGCGCGCGATAGCACGCGAGCTGCTCGGCATGGTCGAGCCGGCTGGTCAGCGTGACGTGGAACGTGAACGTATCAAACACATACGGATAACCCCAGCGCTGCAGATGGCGCTCCTGTACCTCTGACAGGCCGGCGCGGCGGCGGCGCGCGAGTTCAGTGGGCGGTGGGGGTGCGCGGAAGGCGTCGAACTCGCCGACGCACGCATCGGCGAACTGAAGGAGCGTGTCGCGGGCGGGATCGCCATGACGCAGCCTCCAAGCCAGGAAGCCGCGCAGCGTCTGCAAGGCGGGCTCGATCGCGAAGGCCTGCTGCTGCAGTGCAAAACCGCGCAGCGCGGCGTCCAGTTCATCGACCGTACGATCGCTGGCCAGGCGGAACGGCGGCTTGAACGTCGCGTGCAGGCCGTACTGACGCGGCGCTTCGGTCCAGCGGTCGAGCGTGGCGAGGTCGATGCCGGCTTCGCGCACAAATGCCTCGCGCTGATCTGCGGAGATGACCGTGTTGGTGCGGGCGCAGCGCCCGAGCCACCGTGTGCCCAACCCGTACCACGGCTCGGGCGGCAGCAGGTAGAGCGCGTATCGCCAGGCCGTCGGTATCGATGACGATAAGGGTGCCCTCGCCTGCTGCATGGCGTTGCTCAGCCGATCAGCGGCAATTGGCCCGCGGCATGGCGCAGCCGTCCGCCCACCACGGCCGCCACCACGCGAGGCAGCCCGGGGCGGCGGTCATCCACCACGATGGCATCGGCGCGCAGCCCAGGCGCGAGTACGCCGCGATCCGTCAGTCCTGCGGCTTCTGCCGGGTTGGCGGCCACCAGCGCCCAGGCCTCGGCCAGTGGCACCACGCCGCGCTCGGCGAGCTTGAACGGAGCTGCCAGCAGGGCCGGGTAGTAATAGTCGGAAGCCAGCACGGTGCCCAGGCCCGCCGCCACCATGGCCGACGCATTCGGTGCGCCATGATGGCTGCCGCCACGCACCACGTTGGGCGCCCCGAAGACGGTATGTCCGCCATGCGCGCGCGCTGCCCGCGCGACATCCTCGGTCAACGGAAACTCCGTGACTGTGCAGCCGTGCGCGTGGAAGGTATTACGCGTGGCGATGTCGGGTTCATCGTGTGAAGCCATGCAGATGCCGCGTTGCTGCGCCGCCCGGGCGAGCGTGCCGGTCACCTCGTTGAGCCTCGTCGCATTGGCTGCGGCAGCATTCAAACGGGCCAGGAATGTGTCGATGTCGCACTCGGCGCGATCGGCGTATTGTGCGAGCTTGCGCGCGTCGCCCAGCTTGTCGCGCATCATCGGCAGGTGATCGTTGAATGACAGGAAGTGCACGCGACCGGCATCCATCCAGGCGAGCGCATCGGCAACGCCATCGGCGTGATGCAATTCGAAGCGCAAGTGCATCAAATGCTGTGCCCCCAGGTGCGGGCGCATGGCATCGAGCGTGTCGAGCATGCGCACGGCGTAGGCGCGGCCACGCAGGCCGCCCTCCCAGGAATACGTGACGCCGTGGAATTCGGTGGTGATGCCGCAGGCCAGCAATTGGCCGTCAACGTCGGCCAGCGCGGTCTCGTAGGGAAAGGCCACACCGGGGCGCGGCATGACGGCGCGTTCGAAGGCATCGCCGTGCAGATCGACGATGCCGGGCAGGACGAGCAGGTCGCCGTAGTCGATCATCCCGCGAGTCGGGCTCCCGTCACACGCAGCGATCTGCCCGTCGCGAAATTGCACGGCAGCTTCCGCCAGCCCTTCGGCGAGCAGGGCGCGTCGCGAAATCAGGCCGGCCACGTGGCCGACGGAAGACGAAAACGATTGCATAACGCCAAGGTGCGAACAGTTGTGCAGGAACGTCGTGCGGGCATTGTGCCGCAACTGACGTGCCGCTTGACCGCATATCGGCCATTTGTCCCACCCTGAAGGGGGGAGAGGCAGCCAAACGCCTTAACTTTCCCGACACGATGGTCGATATCTTGAAAAAGAACCCAGATATGGACGCCACCTCTGCTGAGCGGCCTGACCGTCCTGAACCGGATGTGATCGATCAGGACAGCCCCAGGCCGCTGCCGCTCGCTGATGACCGCTACGAAGCGCTCGTCCGGCAAATGCCGGATGCGCTGTACATCGTGGCGGACGACATCATCGTTTTCGTCAACGAGGCGGGCGTTCGCCTGTTCGGCGCGCAGACGGCACGCGACATCGTGGGCCATGAACTGGACGAGTTCGTGCACGACAACTCGATGCACCTCGCCCGCCAGCGCCGGGAGTGGATGGTCTCGCACGGTGCAGGCTTGCCCCCGGTCGAGCAGACCTTGCTGCGCTGCGATGGCACGCCGGTGGAGGTCGAGGTGCTTTCCGCGCCGGTGCAGCTTGGCTGGCGCACCGCCATTCAGGTGGTGGCACGCGACATCACCCAGCGCAAGCAGGCCGAACAGGCCCTGCGCGAATCCGAAGCCAATTATCGTGCACTGGCTGCCGAAACCGCACGCGCCAAGGAATTGCTGCGTTGCGAAAAGACCGTGCTCGAACTCAGCTCGCGCAACGTGCCGTTGCCCGACCTACTGGCCGAGGTGTGCCGGCTGGTGGAGGCGCTGCTCGACGACGGCGCCATGTGCTCGGTCCTGCTCAGTGGTGATGGCGAGCACGTTACGCAGGCCGTGGCACCGTCGCTGCCTTGCACGCTCTCCCAGGTGCTGGTTGGGATCGCGATTGGCCCTTCGGTCGGTTCATGCGGCACGGCCATGTTCCTGAACAAGACCGTGGTGGTGGAAGACATCGACGCCGACCCGCTCTGGGATGGCTACCGCGACATCGTTGCGCCGCTCGGATTGCGCGCGTGCTGGTCGACGCCCATCCGCGGCGACAACGCGCAGATGATCGGCGCGATGGGCATCTACTACGACTCCCCGCGTGCGCCCACGCGCGACGCCATGGGGTTGCTCGACGGTATTACCGACATCATCGGCGTGGCCGTGCAGAAGGCGCATATCGCGCGTGATCTGAGGGAGAGCGAAGAACGCTATCGCCTGGCCGTCGACAACCTTACCGAAGGCATCGTCGTGCAGGCGGCCGACGGCACCATCCTCGCGTGCAACCCGAGCGCGCGGCGTATTCTCCGGGCGGGCAGCGTGTCGCCGGTGGGCACCAGCCACCTGGCGCTGATGCGGCGCTCGTTGCGTGAAGACGGCAGCGAGATCCCGGTCAACGAGCGCCCCACGCGCGTGGTGCTGGCCACCGGACGGCCGCTGCTGGGCTTGACTGTTGGCCTGGAACTGGTTGACGGCGATGTGGTGTGGGTGCACGAAAACGTGCTGCCCATCGTGCGCCCTGGCGACGATACCCCCTCAGCCGTGCTGATCTCGTTCAACGATATCGGGCCGGCCCGCGCGGCCCAGCAGCAGCTCACGTTCCTCGCGCAGCGTGATGCGCTCACCGGCTTGTACAACCGCGCGTACTTCTCGCAGCGCATGCAGGCGGTGATGGAGCAGGCCGCCAGCCAGGCCAACGAGGCGCGCCAGGTCGCCGTGCTGTTCCTCGATCTGGATGGCTTCAAGAAGGTGAACGACACCGCTGGTCATGAAGCGGGCGACCACCTGCTGCGCATCGTCGCGCAACGCCTCTCGGCCTGCGTGCGCCAGAGCGATACGCTGGCGCGCCTCGGCGGCGATGAGTTCGTCGTGCTGCTCGACAATGTGCGCTCGTTGGGGGAAGCGGAGCGCTTGGCCAAGCGCATCGTCCATTCGATCGCGCAGCCGTTCTCGACGAGCGGCACGGAGTACTACCTGGGCGCGTCGATCGGCATCGCGCTGTACCCGGAGCATGGCAACGACGCCGCCACGCTGCTGCGCTGTGCGGATGCCGCCATGTACAACGCCAAGCAGAACGGCCGCAACCAGCATCGCGTGTACACCGCGCGCCTGTCGCAGCGGGCGCAGCGGCGCTTCCAGCTGGAATACCACCTGCGCCGCGCGCTGACGGCGGGCGAGCTGTCGTTGCGCTTCCAGCCCATCGTCGACGCCACATCGATGGACATCGTCGGTGCTGAAGTGCTGCTGCGGTGGCACAGCACCGAACTGGGCGAGGTGTCCCCCGCCGAGTTCATTCCCGTGGCGGAAGACGCCGGACTTATCGGCGACATCGGCGAATGGGTGCTGGCGCAGGCGTGCCGCCAGGCCGCGCATTGGCGCGCCACCTGCATGCCGGAGTTCTTCGTGGCCGTGAACCTGTCGCCGCGTCAGTTTGGCGAGGGACTGGTGCCGACCATCTCGCGCTGCCTGACCGAAGCTGGCTTGCCCGCGAGCGCGCTCGAAATGGAGATCACCGAAGGCCTGCTCATGCGCGACACGGCCGCAGTGATGCCGATGCTCGATGCGCTCACGGCCCTGGGCATTCGCATCTCGATCGATGATTTCGGCACGGGCTATTCGTCACTGTCGTATCTGCAACGCTTCCCGATCGACAACCTGAAGGTGGATCGCTCGTTCGTCTCGGGCATTCCGCGCCATCGCGATTCGGTGGTGATCTCGCGCGCCGTGGTCGCGATGGCCGCGTCGCTGGACATGACCGTCACGGCAGAGGGTGTCGAGACGCTGGAGCAGGCCGAGTTCCTGCAAGCCGCGGGGTGCGACAAGTTGCAGGGTTTCCTGTTCGGCCCCCCGATGACGGCTGCCGCCTACGAGTCACGGCTGCGCCGCGACCGTTCCGCGCGGGCCTAGTGCTGCGCAAGGCGCATGTAATGCCCGCGTAAGTCAGGGCGGGTAGCGTCGCTCAAGCGCGCTTCGCACGTGCCGATACCCCCCTTAGAGGGCCGCTTCGCCATCAGCGCGAGGGCGCACACAACAACGACAATTGGAGACAACCGCACGTGAAGCCATTCGCCTGGGGCCGCGGCCCGAAAGCCTCTCCCGACCTTGTTGCCCGTATTGCCGAAGAGGCCGGCCGCGTCGGCATGGGCATCTGCGAGGTCTCCGGCAACGTGGAAGACGTGGCCGTGCGCCTGCGCCGGCAGGCCGACGTGTTTGATCAGTTGCGCAACGCGGCCGATGTCACCATGCGCGGCAATCACGATATCGCCGTGGCGGCGCGGCATGCGCGCGAAGTCGCATCGCATGCCAGCGAAGAGGTGAGCGGCTCGCGCGAAACGGTCGATGCATCGCTGCGCGACATTCGCGAGCTGGCCGTTGGTGTGGCGAGCATGGAGCAGCAGATTGCGGCACTGCGTGAAGCGCTGATCCAGGTGGCGCAGGCGTCCGAGCAGATTTCGCAGATTGCCAAGCAGACCAATCTGCTGGCGATCAATGCGGCCATTGAAGCCGCTCGCGCGGGCGAATCGGGCCGCAGCTTCGCAGTGGTTGCAGGTGCGGTGAAGCAGCTTGCCGGGCAGACCGCCGAAGCGACGCAGCGTATCGAAACCACCTTGGCGGATTTGTCTGGCCAGACCGACAAGCTGATCGGCGACAGCAGTGCAAACGTTGCGCGCGCCCAGCGTGTGGATGCCGGCACGCAGGCCATTGGCGCGGTGATTGGCGTGGCGGGCGAGGCCATTGCGCGCTTCGATGTCGAGGCGACGAGCATTGCGGAATCCACTGCGGCCATCGAAGATGAATGCGCGTCGCTCGCGCGTGAGGTGGAGGCGATGGCCGAGGGTGTGAAGCAATCCAGCCACAACATCGACAACGCGCAACGGCAGCTTTCGGGGTTGCTGGGGGCGTCGGAAACGCTGATCCGGTTGACGGCTTCGACGGGCGTGCAGAGTGCCGATACGCCCTTCATCGAAGCGGTGCAGACCGCCGCCGGCAAGATCAGCGCATTGTTTGAATCGGCGCTGGCACGCGGCGATATCAGCGAAAGTGATCTGTTTGATCGCACCTATGCGCCGGTGCCGAATACCGATCCGCCGCAGCATATGACGCGATTTACGGCGTTCACGGACCGTGTGTTGCCTGCGGTACAGGAGCCGTTGCTCCAGTTGGATCCGCGCGTGGTGTTCTGCGCGGCGGTCGACACCAACGGCTATCTGCCGACGCACAACCTGAAGTTCTCGCAGCCGCAGGGGAGTGACCCGGTCTGGAATGCGGCCAACAGCCGCAACCGCCGGCTGTTCACGGATCGCACGGGGCTGGGGGCGGCGCGCAATACCGAGGCGTTCCTGTTGCAGACGTATCGTCGGGATATGGGTAACGGGACGTTTGCGATGATGAAGGATGTGTCGGCGCCGATTTACGTCAAGGGTCGCCACTGGGGTGGTTTTCGGATGGGCTACAAGGTGGCCGGCTAAGGTCCGTAACGCCTGGGGTGGGGTTCAGAACTTCGCTGATGGGGTTCGGAACGGCATTGCTGAGGTTCGGAACTCCATCCGTGTTGTTCAGAACGGCATCTGCTTGGTCGGACCTTGGCGCTTTTGGCGTTTGGAACGTCGTGAATGGGGTTCGGGACTGCTTTGGGCGGGTTCGGAACCTCATCGGTGGGGTTCGGGACTGCTTTGCTGGGGTTCGGGACGTCTAGGGGCGGGGTTTGGGACCTTGCTGGTGGAGTTTTTAGTGTTGATGGTGCATCCCTTGTTTCGTCCCCTGCCGGGGCCGACTTACTTTCTTTGTCTTGCCAAAGAAAGGTAAGCAAAGAAAGGCGCGCCCGAGATAGCGACCCCCTCCTTGAATTTCTGTCGCAGGGAGGGGAAGGAGGCAAACTCGCTGCGCTCAGACAGGCCTCCTTCCCTTTTCCTCCCTGCAACAGAAATTCAAGGCGCCATCTAGGGCAGGAACGTCAACGGCCAAACCATCGCGGCGCGGGAGTTGGCCGCGATGGTTCATCTGCGTGCTTAGTGTTTGCGCGTGCCCAGGATGACCAGGACGGCGGCGCCCAGCTCCAGCGCGGCTACGAAGTAGAGGCCGGCGGAGAGGTGGCCGGTGCTGGTCTTCAGCCAGCCGATCATGTACGGCGCGACGAAGCCGGCGAGGTTGCCGATGGAGTTGATCAGCGCGATGCCGCCTGCGGCAGCGGTGCCGGCCAGGAAGACAGCGGGGATCGACCAGAACACCGGGAACGCGGCGAGGATGCCGATGGCGGCGACGGTGAGCGAGATCAGCGCGAGCGCCGGCGAGCCGAGCAGTGCGCCTGTTGCGACCAAGCCGGCGGCTGCGATGACGGCCGCAATGGCGCAGTGCATGCGGCGCTCGCCCGTACGGTCGGAATGCGCGCCGTTCCAGACCATCGCGATCGTGCCGGCGATGAACGGAATGGCCGCGATCAGGCCGATCTGGAAATTGCCCTGGACGCCCAGCTCCTTGATGATCGACGGCGTCCAGAAGGCGATGGTGGCATTGCCGCTGACCACGCAGAAGTAGATGGCTGCGCAGACCCACACGCGGGCGTTGGCGAGTGCCGCACCAAACGAGGCGTGCTTGGCGGGGTCGCGATTCTCCGCTTCAACGGCGCGAACGACGGCGTCTTGCTCGGCGGCGGAAAGCCATTTGGCCTGTCGAGGCGTTTCGGGCAGCCACGCAAGCACGGCAAAGCCGGCCAGCACGGAAGGAATGCCTTCGAGCAGGAACAGCCATTGCCAGTTGGCGAGGTGGCCCACGCCTTCCATGCGGCTCATGATGAAACCCGCAACCGGGCCGCCCACCACGCCCGCGATCGCGAACGAGGTCATGAACAGGCCGTTGATACGCGCACGGTGTGCGGAGGGAAACCAGTACGTCAGGTACAGCACCACGCCCGGGAAAAAGCCGGCTTCAAAGATGCCCAGCAGAAAGCGCATCACGTAGAACGAGGTCGGCGTCTTCACGTAGATCATAGCCATCGAGGCCAGGCCCCACAGGATGGTGATGCGTGCCAGCGTCTTGCGTGCGCCGATCTTTTCCAGCAGCAGGTTGCTCGGCACTTCGAACAGGAAGTAGCCGATGAAGAAGATGCCGGCGCCCAGGCCGTACACCGCTTCGCTGAACTGCAGATCCTGCAGCATCGACAGCTTGGCGAAGCCGACATTGACGCGGTCGATCCACGCGAGGATGAACAGCACCACCAAAAACGGCACCAGGCGATACGCAATGCGGCGGTAGGTGGCATCCAGCTCGGTGCTGGGAAGCGGACGACTGGCCGGGTCGGTCGGGTTGGCCGGCAAGGCTTGGGTTTGCGACATGGTTTCCTCCAATAGCGTGTGAGGGCGCCTGCGCTTCGTGTGCTGCTGTGTTTTACGAAACGCAGGCGTGAGTTGGGCCCGGCACGTCTGCAGCGCGCCTTTTTTGGACTTGGCTTGGGAAACCGCCTGCGTGGCCCGAGCGCAGGCGGCGAAAGTTCTGGCTAGTCGATCAACGCCGCAGGGCTGCCTCCACCGCCCGGCCGACGCGCAGGATGCGCGCGTCGTCGTTGGCGAGACCGCAGAGCGACAGACCGACCGGCAGTTCACCGGCCGCGTGTACCGGCAGCGTCAGCGCGCAGCCGTCCAGGAAATTGATCACGCTCGGATTGCGCAGCGCGAGGGCGTTGACGCGGAAGAAGGCTGCATCGTCCGCTTCAAGCGGGGCGACCTCGGGCGGCACGATGGCCACCGCCGGCATCAGCCATGCATCGAAGTTGCCCAGGCGCTTGCGAGCGGCGGCGATCATGCGTGCGCGTGCGTTGATCACATCGATGTATGCGGCCGCGCTCATCTGGTCACCACGGCGGATGCGCGTGGCGACGCGCGGGTCGTACTGGGCTTCCGCACGCGCGAGCAGCGAACGATGCCATGCCCAGGATTCCGCGGCCGAGAAGCCGCCGCCGCTGTTGATCTCGGGCAGTTGCAGCAGCTCCGGAAATTCAAAACGCACGATGTGCGCGCCGGCACGTTCGAGCTGTTCAACAGCGCGGTTGAATGCAACGGCGACCGTGTTGTCGAGATCCGCACCGACATAGTCCTGCGTGACGCCGAAGCGCAATCCGGCCAGCGGCACGGCGGCGGTGTCGAATGCGTCGTTGCCTGACTCGCCGCTCAGCACGGCGTCGACGATTGCGCAGCAGTCGACCGAGTTGGCGAGCGGGCCGCCGGAATCGAGCGACGTGGACAGCGGCACGCCGCCCGTCATCGGGACGCGGCGTGCGGTGGGCTTGAAGCCGGTCAGATTGCAGAACGCAGAGGGAATGCGGATCGAGCCGCCGGTATCCGTGCCCAGCGCCGCCACGGCCATGCCGCCCGCAACGGTGACGGCGCCGCCCGACGTGGAGCCGCCCGCTGCACGTGCGCCGTCCGCTGGCGTGCGCGGCGTGCCGTAGTGCGGGTTCAGCCCCAGTCCGGAGAACGCGAATTCGCTCATGTTGGTGCGGCCCAGCAGCACGGCGCCGGCCGCGCGCAGGCGTGCCACGGCAGCCGCATCGGCAGTGGCGCGCGGCTGGTCCGCCAATGCGCGCGAACCGGCTGCCGTCACCTGACCCGCCACGTCAAACAGATCCTTGATCGACACGGGCAACCCGGCCAGCAGCGAGGGCACATTGCCCGCAGCACGCGCGGCGTCGGCCGCGCGTGCCATGGCCAGCGCGGCTTGCTCGTCGATGCTTACATAGGCGGTCCCGCCTGCGGCGCGATGCGATTCGGCGCGCTCCAGCGCGGCTTCGGTCAGCGCGACGCTGGTGGTGCGGCCGGCGGCCAGGGCAGCGGCCAGCGAGCGGATCATGTTCGGGCGGGGCGTCATCATGCGGTGATCTCCGTGAGGTGGGGCGCTTCAGCCTTCAACAGGCAGCGTGTCGACAGCATAGCGATGGCGCAACTCGGTGCCCGACACGGGGTCGATCAGGGCCATGTCGAAGGCCTCGCCGAAACCGAGTTCGCCGATGATCGGCTGCGTGCCGCAGAACATGGCGGTGCCGACCGGCAGCGTGTCGTTGCCGGTGTAGCGGCGGATGAGGTCGCGCGGGTCGAGCATGCGGGTGACGCCGCCTTCCTGGTACAGCGCGGTCTGGCCGTCGCGGGTGCGCCAGGTCTTCATCTGCAGGCTGTCCCAATGATCGGCCAGCGCTTCGAAGCGCCACACGTCGCGGCTTACGGGCTTGGCGCACATCTGCTTGGACACCGTCACGCCATAGGCTTCGACCTTGCGGTCCGTGTGGTCCGAACCAATGCCGACCAGCAGGCCCATCGGCGTGGAATACAGCACGAATTCCGCTTCGCCGGACGAATCGGCGCCAGGAATCTCCACGGTGGCGTCGGTGGTCAGCAGCGAGGCCGACACGCGGTAGAAGCACGGCACGCGCGCCGGACGCGCCACGCCGATCGCTTCAAGCTCGGCGATGTGGTGTTCAACGGCTTGCGCATCGCGGCCGGTCCAGCCGGCAATGACGAGGTGGTCCACGGTTACGTCGATGGGGCCGTGGCCAATCAGGTTCAGGTGCAGCGTGGTCATGCGGAATCCGGAAGAGGCGGGAACAACAAACGGGGGGAAATCGGGATCAGAGCGTGCGGATGATCGTGCGGCGGAACTCGTCGATGTGCTCGCGAATGGCCTCGCGCGCTGCAGGCACGTCGCGGCGCTCCAGTGCATCAAGCACGGCAAGGTGCTCGTCGTACACGTTCTGCAGGTGTTGCGGCTCTGACAGCGACAGGAACCAGAAGCGCGCCTGCTTCTCGTGCAGGCCGCGCAGCAATTCGGCCAGCACGCGGTTGCGCGAGGCCGCGGAAATGGCGAGGTGGAACTTGAGGTCCAGCGCGGCCAGCGCGGCAATGTCGCGGTGTTCGATCAGCGCGGGCGATGCATCGACGATGGCGCGCATGGCGTCAAAATCCGCCGGGTGGGCGCGCTCGGCGGCCAGCGTTACGCACAGGATCTCGTTGGTGGCGCGCACCTCGATCATGTCGAGCACGTCGTTGAGCGACAGTGGCGTCACCAGCACGCCCTTGCGCGGCAGGATCTGCACCAGCCCCTCCACCTCCAACCGATGCAGCGCCTGGTGGATGGGCGTGCGGCCCAGCCCCAGCAGCGCGCCGAGTTGCGCTTCGTTGAGCGGCTCGCCGGGGCGGAATTCGCACGCCATGATGCGGCGCTTGATCTCGTTGTAGGCGAGTTCACGCATGGCGGCGCCCTTGGGCGCATGCGCAGCAGGTTCGACGGCAAACGGTGCAGATGCCGGCGCGGTTTGGGCGGAACCGGAAACCAGCTTGATCGGACGCGACATGGAAGCGACCTCGATTCGTGTAAAAGTCGAGTGATGGTATTGTGATATCTCACAGAGCGTCAAGCGTGCAACGCGCTGCTTTCAGCGGTCTTTGTCTAGGTATTTGCCCTGATATGCCCCTGGCGTGATGCCGTTGAGATTCGTTATAGACTGCAACAAATTTCAGGGAGACAGCCATGAAGATCGCCATCATCGGGGCGGGCATCGGCGGCTTGACGCTCGCGTTGATGGCCGAGCGGCAGGGTTTTGAAGTCGAAGTGTGGGAGGCCGTGCAGACGCTGCGGCCGCTGGGCGTTGGCATCAACCTGCTGCCGCACGCTGCGCGCCAGTTGTGCGAGCTGGGGCTGGAAGACCCGCTGAGCGCGCTGGCGATACGTACCTCCGCGCTGGCTTACTACAACCGTTTCGGCCAGCCGATCTGGCACGAGCCGCGCGGGTTGGCCGCCGGGTATGACTGGCCCCAGTTCTCCATCCATCGCGGCGAATTCCAGATGGCCCTGGCCGATGCCGTGATTGAGCGGCTCGGTGCGGATTGCATCCGCCTGGGTCACACCTTCGAAGCGGTTCAATCGACAGGCGAGAAAGGCGGCCCCGTGCGCTTCACGCTGCGTGATCGCACCAACGACACCGTTGTCGAATCCTCAGCCGACGTGCTGATCGGTGCCGATGGCATCCACTCGGCCGTACGCCGGCATTTCTACCCGACGGGCGATGCACCGCGCTTTGCGGGCCGCATGCTGTGGCGCGCCGTCACTGAAGCCGAGCCGTATCTCGATGGCCGCACCATGTTCATGGCGGGCCATCAGGACCAGAAGTTCGTCGCCTATCCGATCTCCGAACCGCTGCGCCAGCAGGGCCGCTCGCGCATCAACTGGATTGCCGAGCTGCGCGTGCCCGACGAGGCGCCGCCGCGCAGCGACTGGAACCGCGAGGTCGACCGCGCGATCTTCCGCAGCGCCTTCGCCGACTGGAAATGGAACTGGATCGACATTCCCGCCTTGATCGACGGCGCGCAGGCCGTGTACGAATTCCCACTGGTCGACAAAGACCCGTTGCCACGCTGGACTTTCGGCCGTGTCACGCTGCTGGGCGACGCGGCGCATCCGATGTATCCGATCGGCTCGAACGGCAGCGCGCAGGCGATTCTCGATGCACGCGCGTTGGTCGATTGCCTGCTCGCCACGCGCGACACCGGCGTGGCGCTGCGTGAGTACGAGGCCGATCGCCTGCCGCGCACCGCTGGCATCGTGCTGCGCAATCGCCTCAATGGCCCGGAGCAGGTCATGCAACTCGCGCATGAACGCGCACCCCAAGGCTTTGCGAGCATCCATGACGTGATCCCGCGCGCCGAACTGGAAGGGATTGCGATGCGCTATAAAAAACTGGCCGGTTTCGATCCGCAATCGCTGCGCGATCAGCCGCCCATGCCACGCCGCGCCTGAAAAGCCCGTAACGCATTCACACGCTAGAAGAGAAAAGGGGACCCCATGACCACCCGCCGCACCCTCTGCGCCGCTGCTGCGCTGTTGCTTGCCACTGCAGCCCACGCCGACATCGTCGTTGGCGTGAGCCTGTCGACCACAGGTCCGTCGGCGTCGCTCGGCATCACGCAGAAGAACTCGCTGGCGTTCTATCCGGACACCATCGGCGGGGAAAAGCTGCGCCTTGTGGTGGTGGATGACGCCTCCGACCCGAGCACCGGCACGCGCCTGGCGCGCAAGCTCGTAACGGAAGACCACGTCGACATCATCGTTGGCTCATCGGCGGTGGCACCGTCGATTGCGATTGCCGAAGTCGCCACCGAATCGCACACGCCGCAACTGGCGTTGGCGCCGGTCGAGCTGAAACCGGGCAAGGGCGATTGGACCTACCGGCTTGCGCAGCCGATCTCGCTGATGGCCGAGGCGATTGCCACGCGCATGGCGGCGTCCGGCATCAAGAACGTCGGTTTCATCGGCTTTGCTGACGCGTACGGCGAAAGCTGGCTGAAGGACTTCACCGCCGCCGCCACGCCGCGCGGCATCAAGATCGTTGACGTAGAGCGCTACGCCCGCGCAGATACCAGCGTGACAGGGCAGGTCGCCAAGCTGGTCAGTATCAAGCCCGATGCGGTTTTGGTGGCCGGCGCGGGCACGGGCGCTGCGCTGCCGCACACCGCGTTGCGCGATCGCGGTTATGTGGGGCCGATCTATCAGACGCACGGCGCGGCGACGAAAGACCTGATCCGCATCGGCGGCAAGGCGGTCGATGGAGCCATCCTGCCGGCCGGCCCGGTGATCGTGGCGGAGCAATTGCCCGACAGCCACCCGAGCAAAAAGACGGCGCTTGAATACGTGACGCGCTATGAGAAGGCCAACGGCCCCGACACGCGCACGCAGTTCGGTGCCCACACGTGGGATGCGCTGCAGGTGCTCCAGCGCATCGTGCCGGTGGCGCTCAAGAAGGCCAAGCCGGGCACATTGGAGTTCCGCCAGGCGCTGAAGAATGCGCTGGAATCGGAGCACGACATTGTCGTTTCGCACGGGGTGCTCAACTACACGGCCACGGATCACTTCGGCTTTGACGCACGTGGCCGTGTGCTGCTGACCATCGACCACGGCAAATGGAAATTGCTGAACTGACGCGTATGCGCCCGCATGGCCGGCGGGCGCATCGCCGACGATAATCGAGGGGTCCTTCACCATCGACACCGCCATGCCGCGCACGCCCAAAGCCGACGACCTGTATCCCGCCGTGGCCCCTTCGGGGCATTTCAACCCGCATCTGGCGGACGTCGAGTATGGCGCGCTCGATGGGCTGGTCGGCTACGCCGTGCGCCGCGCGCAACTGCACATCTACGAAGATTTCGTGCGTTCCCTGCAGGCGTGGAACATCACGCCGCCGCGCTTCTCGGCCATGACCGTGATCGCGCACAACCCGAACCTCAAGCTGACGGAGCTGGCCAACATCCTGGGCGTGGCACGCTCCGGTGCGGTGCTGCTGGTCGATACGCTCGAAGACATGGGCATGGTCGAGCGCCAGCCCTCGCCCAAGGACAAGCGCGCATTCCGGCTTGTGCTGACCGCCAAGGGAGCGACCACCCTCGACGAAATCACCCGCGCCGTCACCGCGCACGACGCCCGCGTGACGGCGCATCTTTCGGCGGACGAGCGGCAGACGCTGCTGGCGTTGCTCAACAAGCTGGCATCGGGGCCGGATTCCGCTTCCTGATCGGCAAGCCGGCGCGTGCAAATGACAAGCGGCCCGAAGGTGGGCCGCTTTGCTTTGGAGCGAACTGCGAACGCTTCAGCGCTTGTTCGCGTCGATGGCCTTTTGCCAGAGGTCCTTGTCGGGCGGATACAGCGAATCGAAGTATTCGCGCAGCGTGCAGATTTCCTGGACGATCTCGAACGGAAATCCCTGGCGGCCGCCACGGTCGTCAATCTGCAGGCTGTTCAGGTAGCGCCGGCAGCCGATGAAATCGGCCCATTTGGCGGCAATCGTGTTGATGATGCGCGGAAACTTCCGGCCGAGTTCGATCGGCCGCACCGGGTCGGGCAGGGACGCGAGCCACCGGATGGCGTCGCGGGTGAGCGCGAAGTCATCGGCGTTATGCTGCTTGCGTTGAGAGACGGGATCTTGAGTCATATCGGATGCGCATCCTTGAGGGCTAGTGTACCCCTCCCGCGCCGGGCCGCCAGCCCGCCCGGCGAGGGTCTTGACGCGCCACCTGTTTGATTCGGCCTCTGCCACAGCCGGTTTTCCGGTGTTTGCTTGCCGCGGCTGCAGTATGCCGCGCGCCGCCCAACCCATATCCACCTCAAGTTTTGTGCAGGGCTGCCGATAAGCCAAGCGCGGTTTGTCGTGCTGGAGGACCAGAGCATCCACCAGCGTGAAGCGCCTGGACTGCGAAATACGAGCCAGTGTCGGCTGGCACGCCGCTCCCCTAATTCAATCAAAAAACCGGACTTCGAGCCGAGGTAGGCAGGGTATGAAGCGAATCGATGCGAGCCAATTGCGTGTCGGCATGTTTGTGATGAAGCTGGGCGGGTCCTGGCTGAAGCACCCGTTCTGGCGTGCGCAATTCCAGTTGTCGCACCAGGGCCAGATCGACGACATCCGCAAAGCGGGTATCACCGAGATTTGGATCGACCCCGAGCGCGGCGAAGATGTCATGTCCGAGACGCTGATGCCGGCACCGGCTCCGGCGCCCGCACCCGAGCCGCTCACGCGCGAGACGGTGGCTGCGCGACCGCCGATCACGCCGACGTCGCTCAAGGAAGAGTGGAAGCACGCCCAGCAGCTGATGCAGAACGGCAAAGCGACGCTTGGCCACATGTTTGCCGAGGCGCGCATGGGCCGTGCGCTGGAAACCGAAAAGGCGCTGCTGCTGGTGGACGACGTGTCGAACTCGCTGGCACGCAACTCTTACGCGCTGATCGCCCTGGCGCGCCTGAAGAACAAGGACGACTACACCTACCTGCATTCGTTTGCCGTGTGCGCGCTGATGGTGGCGCTGGCCAAGACGCTGGGCTTGCCCGAAGACGAGATCCGCGAATGCGGGCTGGGCGGGCTGGTGCATGACATCGGCAAATCGGCCATGCCGCGCACGCTGCTCGACAAGAGCACGGCGCTGACCAAGGACGAACTGGCGCTGCTGCAGACGCACGCCGTGGGCGGCCATCACCTGCTGCAGGGCACCGGACAGTTCAGCGAGATTGCACGCGAGATCTGCCTGCACCACCACGAGCGCATTGACGGCAGCGGCTATCCCGACGCCCAGAAGGCCGACGGCATCAGCCTGTGGGCCAAGATGGGCGCGATTTGCGACGTGTACGACACCCTCACGTCGAGCAGCCCCTATCACCATGCGTGGTCTCCGGCGCAGGCCCTGAAATACATGATGGCGCGCACCGACACGCAATTCGATCGCACCGTCTTCCAGGCCTTTACGCGCAGCGTGGGCATCTACCCGGTCGGCACGCTGGTCAAACTGCGCACCAACCGGTTGGGCGTGGTGGTTCACCAGAACGACGCGTCTGCGTTGAAGCCGGACGTGGTCGTCTTCTATTCGGGCAACACCAAGACGCGCGTGCGCCCCGAGCGCATCAGCCTGGGCAAGTCCGACGATTCCATCGTCACCGTGGAAGACGCCACCACGTGGGGTTTGTCGGACGAGGAAGTGTCCGACATGTGCCTGGTCTGAGGCGCCGGCTCTCGGCGCTGGAGGGCGTCAGTAGTCTTCCACGGGGGGCTCGTTCTGCTCGGCGGGATCGGGGTGCGTGTCGCGAGGCACCTGTGGGCCGCCGGGCTTGCGCTTGTCCGGCGCAGGCGTGGTGTTCGGGTGTCCCGTGTCGGCGGGTGGCTGCGTCGTATCGGTTTCGGAATGACCTGGTTGAGCGGACATTGCGGTTTCCTCCTGATCTGCGGATGCCTCTCTTCCAGCATGTCGCGCGCCTGGCAAGCCCCTACGGTTCATGTGTATGTTTCTTAACACGGACTTCAACAAACTTCATGGCACACCCCTCTAAAGTGGGGTAATTTTGAGTCGTTGGTTTTTACATTGCTGAACATTCGCCACACATTCAGAGCGATGTCGGCAACCCGCAAACAAACGATTCAGTCTTCCGGGGGGTGACATGAACGTTTCCAATCTGCTGCATGCGGCGTCGAACTGGGTCATCCAGTCGCGCGCCTTCAATGTCACGCAATCGGTTGCACACCATCGCACGCCCAGCGATGCGCTGTCGCACTGGAAACTCGATATTTGGCACAAGAGCGTGCCGTTCCTGTTCGAGGGCGGCCTTGCCGAACCCGCGCACCAACTGTTTCCCAAGCATCTGGCGCATGCCGAATGGGTGGACGAGCTGCATCACCATCTGAGCCAGCTTGTGGGCGTGCGCCGGGAGCATTGCAAGATCGACATTCGCGCCGTGACGGGGCTGGCGCAGTCGCCGTGCTCGGTGCATTCGTTTCCGAGCATGCTGGTGTTTGCGCATCAGCATTGCCGCCGCATTCCGCATAGCACGGACGCGGATTTTGCCGCCAACCGGCGCCACGTCTTCCGCTACGCAGATCAGGCCAACGTGTTCCGCGCCTACGACTTTGCCGGCGGCGAGCTGTTCTACATGAACGAGTGGGGCGCCCACCATTTCGCGGCGCTGGCGTTGCAGGCTCGCACGCAGAACCGTGAGCTGCTGGTCGATGCCGAGGTGCGTCATGCGCGTTCTGCGCTGGGACTGCGCCGGTTGCTTGACAGCTTCCATGTGATCGGCGCGCGGCGGCAAGGGCAGCAGCGCTACGGCACCCGTTTGTCGGAAGCGCTGGCCAGCCACCAGGTACCGCATCGCTGGATGCATGGCCGTCGTGAGGCCGAAGGCTTTGAACTGTGCTTCCTGCCCAAATCGGATCGCTTTGCCAATTGCGTGGGCGAACAGCTCATGCGCGACGGCTGGTTCGACTACGGCGCGTGGCTGGCAAGCCTGCACGATGCCACGGAGCTGGGTGCCCCCGCGCAACGCGCCGAGGCCGCCCGCAAGACGCGCCCGAACTGGAAGCGCGTGCCGGTGCCGAGCCTGGGCGTGCCGACGGGTCTCATGCCGGGCTTTGCGCACACGCGCTTGTAATACAAGCGCGCTACGCTCGGGGGTTGTTCTGCCCCTCCACCTGACGGATTGCTGAATCAGGCGGCTGGTGTCAGAATTCGCAACTTAGTTGCATTGGGGCGCACAATGTCGGGTGACATTGTGCGCCGGCACCTGCGCCCGACCTTGCGTTCCTTCCGCTCATCCTTCCTCCATCCGCGTTGGCTGGCTTGCCTGCTGACCGTGTTCCTGCTGTTCGGTCAGCAGGGCGCGCTGCGGCATGCGCTCTCGCATTGGAGTGAATTCAGCGAAGCGACCGGCGTCGCGTTCAATGCCGCTGCCACGGCCAAGCCGGCCAGTGCCGAGCGCAGTCAGCCCGCGCAGGAACACGCCGCGTGCCTGCAGTGCGCGGCCTATGCCGCCCTGGCGGCTGCCTTGCCGATGCTGGTGGCGCTGCGGCTGGCACATACGCGCCGCTGGCACTTTCCGCACATCGGTTTTCATGCGGGCGCGCCGGTGTTTCCGGTCGCCGTGTGTTCGCGCGATCCTCCAATCCGCCTTTGATTCCTGCCTTGCCCGTCGGCGCGCGCGTTGTAGTGACGCATGCGCGTGCCGCTGTTTAACGCATCCGCTCGATTCAAAGGTTTTTTCATGATTCCCTTCCAGCCCCGCAAGCTGGTGATGGCGCTTGCCGCCGTCCTGCCGTCCGTCGCCTCGGTTTCCGCCCTGGCTCAGGAGGCCACACCGCCGGCCGCCGCGCCTTCCACGCCCGCCACGACGGCACCCGCCACCAACGTGCGCGACCTCAGCGAAACCCGCGTCACGGCCAAGCGCCTGGACGCCGCACGCAATGCGCTGTCGCCGGACACCGGCAGCTCCGTCTACAAGTTCGACACCGATGACATCGCCCGCCTGCCGCTGGGCGATGCCACGCCGCTCAACCAGGTGCTGCTGCAGGCGCCGGGCGTGGTGCAGGATTCGTACGGGCAACTGCACGTGCGCGGAGACCATTCGAACCTTCAGTACCGCATCAATGGCGTGATCGTGCCTGAGCCGATCAGCGGTTTCGGGCAGATGCTCGATACGCGCTTCGCCAACCAGATCAACGTGCTGACCGGTGCGCTGCCAGCGCAGTACGGCTACCGCACCGCCGGTATCGTCGACATCACCACCAAAGGCGCGTCGACCGACGAGGATGGCGAGCCGAAGGCCTTTGGCGGCGAGATCGGCACGGTGCTGGGCAGCAATGCCACGCACGAGGTCAATGCGCAGATCCAGGGCACGAAAGACCGCTTCAGCTATTACCTGTCAGGCGTGTTTGCCGAAAACAACATGGGCATTGAAAACCCGACGGGCAACCGTAACGCCACGCACGACCACACCACGCAAAACAAGTCGTTCGGCATGCTGTCGTACCTGCTTGATAGTGATAGCCGCGTAAGCTTCATGTTCGGCACGTCGAACGGCCGCTTCCAGATTCCGACGCGCCCGGGCTTGACGCCGAAATTCACGCTTGATGGCGCAGTGCCGCCGGCGTCGGAAGCGCTCAACGCCAATCAGCGCGAGAAGACTGACTTCCAGATCCTGACGTATCAGCAGAAGGTATCGCCCAAGCTGGACTACCAGGTGTCGGTGTTCCGCCGTGTCAGCCGCATCGACTACATGCCCGACCCGATCGGGGATCTGGTCTACAACGGCGTGGCGGCCGACATCATGCGCCGCAATGAGGCCTACGGTGTGCAGGGCGACGCAAGCTACAAGCTGACCGACAAGCACACGCTGCGTGCCGGCGTGTTCGTGCAGCGCGAGCGCTATGTGGCCAACAACACCGCCAGCGTATTTGCCGCCGACGCCTCCGGTGCGCAGACCAGCACCACGCCGTTCACCATTGTCGACAACCACAGCGGTAGCGGGACAACCTTCGGCGTCTACCTGCAGGACGAGTGGAAGCCCACCGACCGGCTCACCGTCAACTACGGCGCACGCTACGACCGCGTCAACACCGTCGTCAGCGAGCAGCAATTGAGCCCGCGCCTGGGCTTGACGTATGACCTGACGTCGCGCACCCGCGTGCATGCCGGTTACGCGCGCTACTTCACGCCGCCGCCCACGGAGAAGTTCGACAACACCTCGGTGCAAGCCTTTGCCGGCACGACCAACGCGCTGCCTTCGGATGCGAACACGGCCGTCAAGTCGGAGCGCTCGAACTACTTTGATCTGGGGATTTCCCACCAGCTCACGCCGCATCTGACGCTGGGACTGGATGCGTATTACCGCGACGTGCGCCATTTGCAGGATGAAGGGCAGTTCGGCAATGCGCTGCTGTACTCCGCGTTCAACTACGAGCGTGGCCGGATCTACGGGCTGGAAGGCAGCGCGAACTATCGCAACGGCAACTTCGGGGCGTATCTGAACCTGGCCGTGTCGCGCGCGCAGGGCAAGGGCATCGAGACCGGCCAATTCCACTTCGATGCGGACGAGCTGGCCTACATCAACAACCATTGGGTCAACCTCGATCACGACCAGCGCCTGACCGCGTCGGCGGGCGTGTCGTATCGGTATTCCGGCACGACCTATTCGAGCGATGTGCTGTTTGGTACGGGACTGCGCAACGGCTTTGCCAATACCGACCACCTGCCTGCCTACTGGCAGATGAACGTGGGCGCCGCCCGCGACTTCAACCTGCCGACGCTGGGCAAGTTCAAGACGCGGCTGACCGTGCTGAACATCTTCGACCGCAGCTATCAGTTGCGCGACGGCACGGGCATCGGCGTGGGGGCGCCGCAGTTTGCGCCGCGCCGTACGTTCCTGTTGTCGGTCAGCAAGCCGTTCTAATGAAATCGGGCCAGCACATGTGGCTGGCCCGATGTTGCATCCACTACTTCGTCATCACATCGGCGGGACCATCCCGTCCTTACCGACCAACACGCGTTGCGCAACCAGTGTGCCCTGCGCATCGGCGCGTACGAACATCACGACATGCGCGCCGGCCTTCAAGTCGTCGCGCCGGCCCGGCTCGAAGGTGACGATCGGCACCTGCGGCGGCACCACGATGCGCTGCTCTCCATCCTTGTATTTGACAGACAGCGTGCGGCCCTGCGCCCCGGTGACGGCGCCTGCCTGCTCGACCGTGCCGTTGGTCATGCTGCTGTTCGGCCCCAGATCGTAGGGGCGGTGGCCGTCTCCGGTGCCGCGCATGGCTTCCGGAAACACGTGTACCTCCAGCGCACGGAGCGTGCCGTCCGGCTCCTTGACCGCAGCCGTGCCGATGTAGCTGCCGGCCCGAATGGCCGACGGCTCGATCGGCGCAACCTGCGTGACGCTGATGTCCACCGGCAGCGTCACGGTGGCCTTGTTGCCGGACGTGTCGGTCACGTCGACAGCGGAGCTGTGAACCGCATTGATGGTGGCCCGCACACGCGTGGGCGCGGCGGCGGTGCTTTGTGCGGAGGCGGGGAGGGGAAGGGCAGCAGTCAGAAGGGCGACAACTGCAGCAGTACGGGCAGAAAAGCGTAGACGGGTCATAGGGCAGGCACGTGAGATTCACCCAGACGTGGGCGCGGCGGGCCAGCGTGCATGCGCGTTCGCGAAGCGCTGGTCCGCCGCCAGTCTAGACCGGACCGCGCTGGCGTGCAGGGCGGCCCGCGGTCATCCCGCCCGGCTCAACCGCGATGCTGACCCGGCACGCGCTTGCCCTTGTACGTCGGGCGGCTGCGGCGCATGTTGTCGGCCCCAGTCGTGCTGCCTCCGGTGGGCGATTGCACCGGCAGGTCGCGGCTGCCGGCTTGCGGGTCGATCGGCGCATCGTCCAGCTCGACGGCGTCGGGGGCGTCTGCGTCGTCGTTTTCTCCGGCCAAGCCTGTGGCGTGCTCGAAGTTCTCGTCGTCGATGGGGGTGTCGACTTCCGGGTCATTCAGGTCCCGTATGGTGTCGGGCATTAAGTCGCCGCCCTCGCGTATCACCGGTTCGCGCCCCGCTGCGCGCCGCTCGCCCGTGCCGGTGGAATCGGTGTCGCTGTCGAGATTGACGTCGCCAAGGTCCGCGCCAGCCGTGCGGTTGGCTGCATTGCCATGCGGATGGACGGCGGGATCCTCGTCAATGCGATCTTCGACGTCGCTGCCCAGACCCGGGCCGCCGACCACGTCACTGCCCGAGTCCGAACTGTCGGAGGGGCCGAGGGCGTCGGTGCCGTGACCCTTGCCGGTTTGTGCAGGTGCCTCGCCGGTGCGATACAGGTTGCTGGTAGCCATGTGGATTCTCCATGCGTGCTTGTGCGCCAAGGCGCGACACTGCGAATGCAGCAAGGCGGATACCTGCGCGCGGCGCAAGCGGCGTCCGCCAGCGCACTGTTTGGGCGGCACGCTCGTTGCGACCCACTTTGCCGCGGGCAAGCCGCTCGCAACTGAAACCAGGAGGCTGACGATGAAGCAACACGCACAGCAACCGCACAAGCCCGCTGCACAGGCGGGAGGAAACGCGGGGGAACGAACGAGTGAGAGTAAGAAGGGCGAACGCCGCGATCAAGCGCAGAAGGAAGGGGCTCGCGCCAAGGGCAGCACAGAATCCGACCGCGCCGAGCGCACTTCGATGCAGCACGGCACCGGCCAGTCTGCCAAGCGCCCGACGCCGGCGCCCGCTGAAGACGGCCGTGCCGCTGCTCAAGAGGGGCAAATGCCGCAAAACCAGCAGCGGCTGGGGCAGCACCAGAACAGCCGGAAACAGCCATGAGCGGTACCCATACACCCCGTGATGACAACAAAGCCAAAGCGCCTTCGAGTGACGCCACCGCCAAACCCGTCGCGCCGGCCATCCCAAGCGAGAGCGGCGTAGGCGAAGAGGACCCGGGCGACTTCGAAAACGCTTCGATCAGCGCGGGCGACGGGGAACGCCCCGCAGCGCCGCCCGCAAAGCCAGACCGGCGGCGCTAGCCGCTCAGCATCGTCATTTCAGCCGCGCGAGGTCTGGCGCGGCTGAATGATGTTTGCCAGCCAACGCCCCATCGCTGACCACATCGGGCGTGGCGTGCGGGCAGCACCGGCGACGATGCGCAGGTGCGCGCCGGAGCGCTCATCGGCACGCAGACGCCACCACCCGGACGTTTCCACAACGTGCGCGTGGCCAGCGCCGAGGGTGTACCGCGCGGCTGCCACCGAGCGCGATGGTGGCTCCAGCCGCAAGCTGCCTTCCAAAGTCACGAGCGTAGTTCCAACGGGCAGCCAGTGCAGGCCGGCTTGTCCGGGGCAAAGCGCCAACCATTGCGGTTCGTGTGCGGATGTCGTCGCAGTCATGTCGATCTCCTGAACATGGCTGCAGCGTAGGGAACACGCCGGGCCGCCAATAGACACAGAGCGGGGCGACGTGAGCCGCAACACCCGAGGTGTTGTGACCATCTGTTACGGTACAGTTTGCCGCTGTCTGTATCTGTTGCGGTCGCGGTCGTACCGGCATGATGTGCTGGACTCTACCCGCCGCCTGTCGTCGCCCTCGCCGCCATGTCCGTCACCGAGTTGACCTCCCCGCCCGCGCAGCCGCTGTACCGGACGCTTGCCGACCATTACCTCGGCGCGATTCGCAGCGGGGTGCTGGCGCCGGGCGAGCGAATGCCGTCGGTGCGCATGCTGATGCGCACGCACGCCGTCAGTCTGTCGACTGCGCTGCAGGTATGCCGGCATCTGGAGGCGGAAGGCTGGCTCGAAGCGCGTGAACGCTCGGGTTACTTTGTGCGCCAGCCGCGCCGGGCGCTGCTTGCGCCGGTGAAGGAACCCGAGGTGTCGACGCCGGATCCGGCGGCCTACGTGGGCGTGCATGCGCGCGTGTCGGCCATCGTGGCGCGCGGGCAGCAAGCCACAGTGCATGTCGATCTATCCGGCGCGAGCGGGGCGGCCGCGTTGTATCCGGCAGCGGCGCTCAACCGGATTGCGTCGCAGGTGCTGCGGCGGTATCCGCTGCTGCTGACACAGGCCGTCATCCCGAACGGCCATCCTGAATTGCAGACTGCCGTGGCGCGTCGTGCCCTCGACATGGGCGTGCAGGTCGCGCCGGACGACGTGATCGTCACTCACGGCTGCATCGAGGCGGTGAACCTCGCATTGCGCGCGGTGGCCCAACCGGGCGATACCGTGGCCGTGGAATCGCCGACTTATTACGGGTTGCTGCAGGTGCTGGAAAGCCTGGGCATGCGCGCGGTGGAAATTCCGACCAGCCCGCGCACCGGCATGTCGCTGGAAGCGCTGGAGATGGCGGTGCAGGCCTACGGCAACATTCGCGCCGTGGTGGTGGTGCCCAATCTGCAGAATCCGCTCGGCAGCATCATGCCCGACGCCGCCAAGCGCCGGATGGCGGCCTTTTGCGATGCCAACCGCATCGCGCTTATTGAAGACGATACCTACAGCGCGCTCGGCGACAGCCCCACGCCGCTCAAGGCGCTCAAGGCATGGGACCGCACGGGCAACGTCATCTACTGCGCGTCGTTGAGCAAGGTGTTGGCACCCGGCCTGCGCCTGGGCTGGATGGCGGCCGGCCGCTGGCAGGGGCGCGTACAGATGCTGAAGTTTGCGCAATCGCGGCCGAACGATTCTTGGTCGCAGGTGCTGGCGGGGCGTTTTATCGCCTCGGGTGCGTACGACCGTCACCTGCGCACGCTGCGCCAGACGTTGCGCGAACAGCGCGAGCGGATGGCCGAATCGATTGCCGGATGTTTTCCGGCCGGCACGCGGTTATCCGTGCCGTCAGGCGGGTTGGCGATGTGGGTGGAGTTGCCCGCGAACGTGTCTTCGATGGAATTGTTCGATGCGGCGCTGGCGCAGGGCATCCGCATTGCGCCGGGGACGATGTTCTCGAACCTGAACCGCTTCGATCATTTCTTCCGCATCTGCTTCGGGCTGGAACCTTCGGCCAACCTCGAAGCTGCGCTTGCCACGCTCGGCCAGCTCACGCAGCAACTGGCCGAGCGCTGACCGATCGACCTACCGGCACCACGCCGGCACAGCGGAAGGCGCTTCCAGACCCTGCACGCTCTGCGCAATCTGTTGCGACCATTGCTGGACGAGGCGTTGCGTGGATGACACCACCGCGTTGACGCCAGCCTCTGAATCCGCGGCTGCGGATGGCCCAGACACAGGTAGCGCAAGCATCGTCTGGCAGGTGAGCGCGGCGGTGCTCGCGCCTTGGGCGGCCGCATCGCGCGATACGCGCCACGTCACCAGCGCCGTCACGCCTTGGCCGGGCCGCGCGTCATAGCTGCGCATTTCGGCACCGATGCGGTAGAGCGGCACGCCCGCAGGCGCTGCGGCACTTCCCACGTCCACGGCAGACAGCGTGGTCGCCAGGTTCGCAGACAGCGCATCGCGCAGTTCCGAACCGAACGGCGCGGCCCAACGTTGCTGCTCAAGCGCCACCACTTCGCTGTCGGACGTACGCAGCACGATCTGCGGCTTGTCCAGGCGATCGGGCACCCGCACGCCCGAGAGGCGGAATGCACGCTGAAAGCGGCTGGTGTCGGTTGCTTCAGGGCGCGCCGACAGCGTATGCAAGGTCGGCTCGGGCGAGGCGCACGCGCCAACCAGCAAGGCCACGGCAGCGCCGCCGGCCACGCGAAGAGAAAAAGACAGCATCGTCGTTTGCATCGGCATCATTGCGCGTCCTTTGCCTTGCCGCGGATCAGCGCTTCCGGGTGGCGGTCCAGATAGTCGGTCAGCACGCGCACGGACGCGGCGGCCTTGGCCACCTGTTCCAGCGTGTCGCGCGCATTGCGTTGCAGCGGGGCATCGTCGGAGAAGACCTGCCGCGCAGAGTCGAGCGTGCGGCGCGCCTCGGCCAGCGTTTCCTTCATCTGCGGGGCGAGATCGCTGTTGACGGTCTTGGCCAGTTGCTCGGTCTGCTTGAGCGTAGCGTCGAGCGTCGTCAGCGTGCGGTGAACATCCTGTCCGATCTGCTCGAACGGCACCTTGTTGAGCTTCTTGGCGATGCCGGCAATCTGCGCTTCGATATCGTCCGTTGGGTTGTCGGCCGTGGGGAACACATACGCGCCGTCGCGATCGCGCATGCCGAAGCGCGGCGGGGTCTTCTCGCGCTCGGCCGTGTCGATGAAGTCGAGGTTCACGAACTGCTGTCCCGTCAGCAGGCTCGCGCTCTTGAGCTGCGCGCGCATGCCGTTCTTCACCAGCACGTCGAACTGCGTGCGGACGTCTTCGGCGGCGTGCTGGGGGTTGTCGTCGCGGATGTCCATGCCGAAGCGCGTGGGGTACAGCGTGGCCGTCACGGGCAGCACGAACTCGTGGCGCTTCTTGCTGTAGTGGATGCCGATCGACTTGATCTCGCCCACGTTGATGCCCTTGAATTCCACCGGCGCGCCCACGTTGAGCCCGCGCAGCGAGCGGTGGAAGTACATCACCACGGTCTGCGACAGGTGTTCAGGGTCTTTCAGTGCCATGGTCTCATTGCGCACGAGCTGGAACTCGGCGTCGGAGGCGGCCGTCTCGTGATCGGCTTCTTCGGGCGTCTGGAACGCGATGCCGCCGAGCGCCACGGTCAGGAGCGATTGCGTATCGACCTTCAGCCCGTTGGCGTCGAGCTTGAGGTCGATGCCGCTGGCGTTCCAGAACCGCGTGCCGCGTGCCACAAACTTGTCGAACGGCGCGTTGACGAAGATGTGCAAGGTCACGCCCTTGCCGTCGGCGTCGATGTCGTAGGCAGTGACTTGCCCCACGCGCACGCGGCGGAAATACACCGGGGCGCCGATATCGAGCGAGCCCAGGTCGGGCGCATGCAGCGTGAACTGTTTGCCCGGGGCATCCGCGGAGATGGCTGGCGGTGTGTCGAGGCCCTTGAAGACGGATTTCTTCTCTTGCGAGCGGCCGCCGTCCACGCCGATGTAGGCCCCGGAGAGCAGCGTGCCGAGCCCCGAGATGCTGCCGGCCGCCACGCGCGGACGCACCACCCAGAACCGAGTGTCGGACGCGGCAAACGCCTTGCCGTCATGCGTGAGTTCGATCAGCACCACGGCGCCCGACCGGTCGTCGGTGAGCCCCACAGCCTTGACCACGCCGATATCGACGCTCTTGTATTTCACGCGCGTCTTGCCTGCCTCAATGCCCTCGGCCGAGCTGAACGTGACAGTCACTTGCGCGCCGCGCGCGAGGATCACGCGCGCCATGAGCGTGGCGCCCACCGTAAGCGCCACGATCGGCACCAGCCAGATCAGAGAGGGCAGCCAACGCTTGCGCTTCATGCGGCGCGGCGCGGGAATGTTTTCGTTATCGACGGGGTCGGTCATACATCGGTCTCTTCAGGATCGGGCTCGTCGATGACGTCCCAGATCCGGCGGGGATCAAAACAGCGGGCGGCGAACATGGTCAGCACCACCACGGCGGCAAACGGGCCGACACCAGGGCCGGGTTTGATGATGGCCAGCGTCGACAGATGCACAAGCCCTGCGAGCAGCGTTACCACAAACACATCGAGCATCGACCACCGGCCGATGATCTCGACCAGCGCGTACAGTCGCGTGCGCAGTCGCGGGTTCCAGCGCCAGCGTTGCTGCACCGAAAGGCACAGCACCGCCAGGATGCCGAGCTTGGCCAGCGGCACCAGAAAGCTGGCAATGAACACGATGATGGCCAGGTGCCACGAACCCGACGTCCACAGGTAGACGATTCCGCTCATGATGGTGTCCTGCTGCGAGCCGAGCAGGGTGTCGGTAATCATCACGGGCAGCAGGTTGGCCGGCAGGTACATGGCGGCTGCCGCAATCAGCAGCGCCCAGCAGCGCGCCAGGCTGTCGGGTTTGCGCACGTGCATGGGCGATAGGCAGCGCGGGCAGACGGGCGCTGCGGCGGTGTCGTCGGGCGCGTCTTCGCGCGTGAGCACCGCTTGCGTGGCGGCCGGGGTTTGGGGCATGCGCGCGAGCAGTCCGCAGCGCTCGCATGTCACCAGGCCGTGTGCGGCGGCCCGCAGCGGGCGACCCTCTTGACCGGGTTGCGCCTGTGCAGGCGTGGTGGCGCTGTTCATGGGCGATCCTCGCCGGGGCGGGCCGCGGCGTCCATGCCGGTCGGCGCGTCGACTTGCGAGCCAGGCGGCAGCGTCAGGCCGATCTCGCGCCAGAACGGCCGCAGGTCGATCGACAACGCCACCGTCAGGAACACGGTCAGCGCGGCAAACGCCCACAAGCCCGCGTCGGCTTCCAGCGACACCATGCGCGCCACTTTGATGAGCGCCACCACCACGCCCAGCATGAAGATCTCGACCATCGCCCAGGGGCGAATCAACGCAGCCGCGCGCAGGACGAGCGCGGCCGCCGGATGCTGCCGCCCGCGCCATCTCGCGATAAGCAGCGGCGCCAGCACCGACATGTACATCAGCGGAAAGAACACCGTGGTGAGCGCCACCAGCACGGCAGCGAAGAGCATGTCGTAGTCATACAGCGCCACGATGGCGCCCCACAGCGTGGTGGCGTGCCGGTTGCCGCCGCCGTTCATCTCGGCAATCGGAAAGATGTTGGCGACGATGTAGACGATGAGGCCCGTCACCACCAGAGGCAGCAGCACCGACAGCCGCTCGCTTTGATTGCGATACAGCTTGATGCCGCAGCGTGTGCAATGCGCCTCTTCATCCAGCGCAATGACTTCGTGGCGATGCAGGGTGTCGCAATGCTCGCAGGCGATCCAGGCATCGGGATCGCCCGGCAGCGGCAGGGCGACCGGGGCGGCCTTGGCATCGGTGGTGTCGCCCGCTGGGCGCCATGACTGGGGCAGCGGGATGGGGAGTTTCACGGTGAGCAGCTCCATCGTCGGGCTGAAGGCGCGGTGGCAGCGTTGGACACGCACGCGACGGCGCACCGATAGTCGGGCAGGCGATTATACATACACAGTTGAATGTATAGCTGAGTGCGGACCTCCGCATTTTGACGCACGGTCTCAAGCAAATATCCAGCCAATCAGTGCGTTCGACGATGGCGCCGGGTGATGGCGGAACGGGCCTTGCTGAGTTGGAGGGGCACATCCTCAACCTCAAGGAGCCATTCATGACGTATCTCCGTGCATCTTCTCTTGTTGTCGCGCTGGCGCTGGCCGGCGGTACCGCGGCGGCTTATGCCCAGACGGGGGCGGCCCAATCCAATAGCACGGCGGGCGGCAGCAGCATGTCCCCCGCCGGCGGTACCAGCACCGACGCGACCACCACGGGCAGGGGGGGCACCGCCGTCGACGGTGGTTCGACGGGCAGCGGGCGGGACGCCACCCGCAATCGCAATGCCACCGGCAAGCAAGGACGCTCCGGCAACACATCGTCGCGCTCGGGTTCCAGCGGCGGCAATGGCGGGAGTGCGAACGATTCGACCGGCAGCACGACCGGCGGCGGTTCGGGCGGGGTAGGGGTAGGCGCTCCTGGCACGGGCGGTTCGATGGGCGCGCCGGGCGGCGGTAATGGCGGAGGTACCGGCGGCGCTGCCGGCTCGGGCGGTGTCGGTGGCGGGGCAGGCAGCGGCGGCGCCGGCGGGGCCGCGGGCGGCAGCGGCGGTGGTAGCGGCCGCTAACCGCGCGCTCACCTGCTGCTAACGCAGTTGTGCCGCGTGGTGCAGCAGGTGGTCTTCGATGAAGGTCTCGATGAAGTAGTAGCCGTGGTCGTACCCGGGGTGGCGGCGCAGTTGCAGCGGCTGCCCGGCTGCGGCGCATGCGGCCGCGAAGTCATCCGGGTACAACTGTTCTGCCAGAAATTTGTCGGCCTCGCCCTGATCGACCAGGATGCCGCGCGGAAACGGGCACGACGCCTGCTGCATCAACTGCGTGGCATCGTGCGCTGCCCAGGCGGTGCGATCGTCCCCGAGATACCCGGTGAATGCCTTGATGCCCCACGGGCACACAGACGGATGCGCAATGGGCGCAAACGCAGACACCGAAGCAAAGCGTTCCCGATGGCGTAGCGCCAGCGTCAACGCGCCGTGGCCGCCCATCGAGTGCCCAAAGATGCCAATGCGCCCGGCCGCCACCGGAAAGACCACGCGCGCGATGTGGTGCAGTTCGTCGGCGATATAGCTTTCCATGCGGTAGTGCTCGCGCCATGGCGCCTGCGTGGCGTCCAGATAGAAGCCGGCGGCAATGCCGAAATCCCAGCTGTCGGTTTCGCCGGGGGCGTTCGCGTCGCGCGGGCTGGTGTCGGGGCCGATGAGGATGAGCCCCTCGCGTGCTGCCACGCGCTGCGCACCGGCCTTGATGGCGAACGTCTCTTCCGTGCACGTCAGGCCCGCCAGATAGAACAGCGCGGGGCAGCTCGTGCCTGCCAGCGCCTGGGGCGGCAGGTAGACCGAGAAGCGCATCGGCAGCCCGATCGCCGTCGAGGCATGCTGATAGAAGCGCTGCACGCCACCAAAGCAGGCGTGTTCGGAAAGCAGTTCAAGTGCCGGTACCGGGATCGTCATCGCGTGGCTCCATCCCCAAGGATCAATACAACACGACCGAACGGATCGACTCACCGCGCTTCATCAGCTCGAAGCCTTCGTTGATGCGCTCCAGCGGCAGCGTGTGCGTGATGAGGTCGTCGATGTTGAGCTTGCCTTCCATGTACCAGTCGACGATCTTGGGCACGTCGGTGCGGCCGCGGGCGCCGCCGAATGCGGAGCCCTTCCACTCGCGGCCGGTCACGAGCTGGAACGGGCGCGTGCTGATCTCCGCGCCGGCTTCGGCCACGCCGATGATGATCGATTGGCCCCAGCCCTTGTGGCAGCACTCCAGCGCCTGGCGCATGACCTTCGTGTTGCCGATGCATTCGAACGAGTAATCCGCGCCGCCATCGGTGAGCTGGATGATGTGATCGACCACGTTCTCCACATCGCTCGGGTTGATGAAATGCGTCATGCCGAACTTGCGTGCCATCGCCTCGCGTGCGGGGTTCAGGTCCACGCCGATGATCTTGTCGGCGCCCACCATCTTCGCGCCCTGGATCACGTTCAAGCCGATGCCGCCCAGACCGAACACAACCACGTTTGCCCCCGGTTCCACCTTGGCCGTGTAGACCACCGCCCCCACGCCCGTGGTGACGCCACAGCCGATGTAGCAGACCTTGTCGAACGGCGCGTCGGGGCGGATCTTTGCCAGCGCAATCTCCGGCACCACGATGTGATTGGCAAACGTGGACGTGCCCATGTAGTGAAACAGCGGCTTGCCATCGAGCGAGAAGCGCGACGTGCCGTCCGGCATCAGGCCCTTGCCCTGCGTGGCACGAATGGCCTGGCACAGGTTCGTCTTGCGCGACAGGCAAAACTTGCACTGGCGGCATTCCGGCGTGTAAAGCGGGATCACGTGGTCGCCGGCTTTCAACGATGTGACACCTGCCCCCACCTCGAGCACGACGCCTGCGCCCTCATGCCCGAGGATTGCCGGGAAGATCCCTTCCGGGTCTGCGCCCGAGAGCGTGTAGTAGTCGGTATGGCAGATGCCGGTCGCCTTGATCTCGACGAGCACCTCGCCGGCACGCGGGCCTTGCAGGTCCACTTCTTCCACAGTGAGCGGAGCACCGGCTTTCCAGGCGATGGCGGCTTTGGTTTTCATGCGCATTCCTTTTTTTGAAGTGGAGCCTGCCCGACGTGGGCAGCCTAGGGAGGGCGATTGTAGAACGTTGCCTGCCCCGGCAACGTGACAACAACGTCATGTTCGACAAATCAGACTTCAGATTCTCTTACAACGGCCGTTTCTTGTGCGACGGCAGGCCGACAGGGCCGCGTGCCGCATGCCTTACATGGTGGAACCCCTGCCATGGGCCTCGTAGTAGGAAACCATACCGTGCTTGCATCCATCCGTACTCGCATTTTGCTGACCTGCGTTGCCATCGTGGTCGGCGCATTGACCTTTGCCGGCGGTCTCAACTATCTCGTGACGCGCTCGTACAACGACGAGTCCATCCGCCAGAACCTGCAGTCCGTCGCGCGCGGCCACATCGCTGGCATCGACGACTGGGTGGCGTCCAAGACGCAGATGATGGCGTCGCTGCAAGACGTGGCGGTGTCTGCCGATCCGATTCCGGTCTTCAAGGCCGTGCACAAGGCTGGCGGCTTCATTAACGTCTATGTCGGCTATCCCGACAAGTCGTACAAATTCTCGAACCCCGAAGGCATTCCGCCGACGTATGACCCGACCGCGCGCCCCTGGTACAAGCAGGCGGTGGACGCTGGCAAGCCCGTGGTGACGCCGCCGTACGTGAGCGCCAGCACTGGCCAGCTCGTGGTGACCTTTGCGGTGCCCATTCTGGAAGGCGGCACGCTCAAGGGCGTGATTGGCGGCGACGTGGCAATGGACAGCGTGATCGCCAACGTGAAGGCCATCCATCCGACGCAGGCGAGCTTCGGTTTCCTCGTCAACGCTGCGGGCAAGATCGTTGCGCACCCGAATGACAAACTCACGCTCAAACCGGCAACTGAGCTGGCGGCAGGGTTGAACGAAGCCACACTGGCATCGCTGGCACAAGCCGACAGGCCCGTGGAAGTGACGGTGGATGGGGCGTCCAAGCTGCTCTACCGCCAAGGCGTGAAGGGCACCGACTGGGGCCTGGTGGTGGCGCTGGACAAGTCTGACGCCACCGCGGGTATGCGCTCGCTGGTGATGACGTCGATTGGCGCGCTGGTGGGCGTGGCCATCGTTGCAGCACTCATCGTCGGTGCAATGACGGCACGCGCGTTCCGCCGCCTCTCGATGATCCGCGATGCAATGGACGACATCGGCTCGGGCAGCGGCGACCTCACCAAGCGTCTGCCGTCGGACGGCGAAGACGAAGTCGCGCAGATCGCCCGTTCGTTCAATGCGTTTGCCGACAAGCTCACGGCGGTGATGCAGCAGATCCGCCTGGGCAGCGATTCGGTGCGCTCGGCCGCGCAGGAAATTGCCGCCGGCAACGCAGACCTGTCGCAGCGCACGGAAGAGCAGGCCAGCTCGCTGGAAGAAACCGCGTCTAGCATGGAAGAACTGACGAGCATCGTGAAGCAGAACGCCGACAACGCGCGTCAGGCCAGCCAGCTTGCCGTCACGGCGTCGGACGTGGCCACGCGCGGCGGCAACGTGGTCGGCCAGGTTGTGCAGACCATGGGCGGCATCAACGAGAGCAGCAAGAAGATTGCCGACATCATCGGCGTGATCGAAAGCATCGCCTTCCAGACCAACATCCTGGCGCTGAACGCGGCGGTGGAAGCCGCGCGTGCCGGCGAGCAGGGCCGCGGCTTTGCCGTGGTGGCCAGCGAAGTGCGCAGCCTGGCGCAGCGTTCGGCCGGTGCGGCCAAGGAAATCAAGGCGCTGATCAGCGACTCGGTGGATCGTGTGAGCAACGGCACGGCGCTGGTGGATCAGGCCGGCGTGACCATGGCCGAGATCGTCGATGCGGTGAAGCGTGTGACCGACATCATGGGCGAGATTTCGTCAGCGTCGGAAGAGCAGAGCAGCGGCATCGAGCAGGTCAACCAGGCCGTCAACCAGATGGACCAGGTGACGCAGCAAAACGCTGCGCTGGTCGAGCAGGCGGCTGCCGCTGCGGAATCGCTGGAGGAACAGGCCCACAACCTTAACGAGGCAGTGGGGCAGTTCCGCCTGTCGCACTGAGTCCGCTAGACCTACGCGGTTGCAGCGTTATGGGGCCGGGGCGGCGTTTGTTGCCTCGGCCTTTGCCTTGTCCTGCGCTTCGGCCAGCGCCACGTCGGCAGCTTGCGCGCGCTGCATGGCTGGCCGCGCCATGACGCGGTCAATGTAACCGCGCACCAGCGGTGTTTCCGGGATGAGCTTGAACATCGTCGTCCAGCCCAGCGCCGCACCCCACAGCACATCCGCCGCGATAAAGCGTTCACCCAGCAGGTAAGGACCTTTCTCCAGCTGGGCTGTCAGCGTGCCAAGCATGGTGTCGAAGTTGCCATACGGTGACATCGAATACGCTGCCGGTTCGCGTTTCATCGAGCGGTCGACGATGGCCGGCTCGAAGCACGCGCCGTAGAACGCCATCCAGCGCAGGTACGCACCGCGCAGCGGATCACCCACCGCCGGCGATAGCCCGGCCTCCGGATACAGCTCCGCCGCATACAGATACACCGCTACCTGCTCGGTGATGACCGCATCGCCGTGACGCAGTGTCGGCACCTTGCCCAGCGGATTGATGGCAAGAAACTCCGGTGTCTTGTGCTGGCCGGTCGTCAGGTCGAAGGCATGCAGTTCGTAGTCGGCGCCGAGTTCTTCGAGCAGCATGCGCGCGCCCCGCGAGCGGCTGCGTGGCGAGTGGTACAGAATCAGGCGGCGGTCTTGCGGCATCGTCGGCTCCGATGTGCAGTGCAATGGGTGGATGACAGCTTGCCACTGTAGGCGGTCGATCCGGCTCCGTCTTGGAAGAATGCGCTGCGGCGGTGCATCATCGCGGCATTGTTTCTGCTGCTGCCGCTTCCAAGAGCGATCTGCGTGAGGTTGTCGACAAACCAAACACACGCAACTTCCGGCGCCTTGTGGGAAAGGCACCTGCGGAGTATTGCGTATTGGCGCGCCAATCAGCCTTAGCGCTCTCCGCGCATCAATCCGCCGCGAGCGCCACGTCGGGCGACGCAGGCGGGCGGTCCGCCATCACGCAGTTGCGCCCCGCCAGCTTGGCGGCATAGAGCAGATGGTCTGCCCGCCGCAGCAGCGGCTCCAGTTGGGGGCCATCCGCCGCGGGCGCTGCCGCCACGCCAAAGCTGGCCGTCATGCGGCAGGGCAGATCGGTACCGGTGGGCACCGTCACCTCGGCAATGCGATGGCGCAGATGATCGGCCACCGCGCGGGCCTGCGCGAGGCTGTCTGCCCAAACCATCACCGCGAATTCCTCGCCGCCGATGCGCGCCACCATGTCGGCCGACGGGCCTTCAGCGCGGCACAGTCTTGCAACGGTGCGCAGCGCTTCATCGCCCACGGCGTGGCCGTATGTATCGTTGATGCGCTTGAAGTGGTCGATGTCGAACATGATCAGTGCAATGAGCCGCGCCTTCGGCTGCGGCGATTTGCACATCGCGCCGGCGCGGTCCTCAAAGGCGCGACGGTTGAGCAACTGGGTGAGCGGGTCGGTCTCGGCCATGCGCGAGAGTTCCTGCATCAGGTGCGCGCGTTCCACCTCCAGCCGGCGGCGCTCGATGCTATTGATGCGCAGCACGCGGATCGCGTCGAACATCGCTCGGATCTCGCGCCGCGCAAAGTCGGTCGGGATGTGCACACTCAAGTTGCCTCGCGCAATCCCGTCGATCAGCCGCGTGGCGTTGACAAACGGCCCCACCACGTTGCGGCGGAACGAAATCGTCATCCACGCCAGCGCGCCCAGCACCGACACCACGGCGCCTGCCGAGCCCATCAGCACCAGCAGCATCGCCCGCCGATGTTCGCGGATGTCGTCATCCGCCAGGCGCAGCACGATATCGCGGAAATCCGTGATGGCGCGCATGGTAGGCACGTATCGCTCGGCGAATGCGGCTGGGGTGATATCGACACCGCCAAGCTGGCTGGCCTTCGCGCGCACGGCCGCCACGTAGCGCAACCCGTCCCCGAAGTACTGGGCGCCAAGCGTGGCCAGGGCGTGCTGGTTCAATGGCGCCCGCCCGCCCACGCGGGTCTCGATCATGCTGCGCAGTTGGTCGATGCGGCCTTGCGTGCGTTCGATGGCAAGCTGCTCGTCAAACGTGAGCATGCGGTGCATGGCCAGCGCACCGGTAAAGCGCGAACCGAGCTGGCCCGCGTATTCACGCAGATCGGCCGACAGCCGCGCCAGCGTCAGGCAATTGAGCACGTCGGGATCGCCGCGCGTGATGTTGGCCGTGCGCGCGTTGACGATGGGCAGGAATTCGGGGATGACCGCGATCATGCGGTTCACGCCATCGGCCAGGTCGTCGCTGCTGCGTGAGCGCAGGGGCAGGGCGGTCAGCCGGTCGATGTTGGCGCGCGCGGCGGCCAGATGCGTCTGGGCGCGGCGCGCGGCCTGGATGTCGGCCTCGCAGCCTGGGCAATGTTCAGGGCCCAGCGCGTCGAGCAATTGGGCGACGTGCTCGTCGCTGGTGGCGCGCATGCGTTGCAGGGCCGCGCTGCGCTCGGCCGGCACCGGCAAGTCTTCGCCGAGAACGCCGTTGGTCGGGCCGCGTTCGGCTGAAACCTTCTCCATGGCCAGCAACGTCATGCGCAGCGCCTGGACGCTGCGGGCGGAATCGTCGGCACGGCCGTAGGCCAACCATGCATAGCCCAGCAGCCAGCACGATAACGACAACACCGGAACGAGGACGATGGCGACGCTGGCGCCAAAGCGCCTGTCCATCGACGTTTCAGAAGACATGAACGGAGTGGTGGAGCGTCTTGGCGGGCGGTTGGGCGGGCCGGAAGGCGGTTGCGAACGGGTTGCACAGGTGCCGACGCGCTTGCCGCGTGCAGTACACGTTTCTGGCTAACGGCAGCATTGGACGCTTCTTTACCGTGCCATTGGACCCGCGCCGCGAGCGCGGACTGCAAACAAATGCAAAAGGATTTTTTACGGAATATTCAGGCCGGAGCCCTGAAAAAAGGGCCGGGCGGCCGGGTTGTTGCCGCGGCATGGCACGAGATGGCGCCACGCGCATCCCGTGCCTGGATGAGCATCGAACGATTCGGGGCGGGTCGACTACTTGACCGCCACCTCGGAGTGCACCACTTCCGGCGCCTTGGCAAAGAACGGGCCGACCAGCTTGCGCCATTCCTGGAAATCGTCGGATTCGCGAAAATCGACCATATGGTCTTCCACGGTGTTCCAGCGCACCAGCAGCACGTAGCTGGTGTCGCGCTCGACGAGGTGATGCAGCTCGGCGCAGTGGCACCCCTTGGCGCGCGCAAACAGCGGCAAGGCTTGCTGGACGGCGGCTTCAAACTCGCGTTGCTTGCCGGCGAGAATTTCGATGTGGGCCATTTCGAATACCACGTTGTGCTCCGTTTGGTTGGAAGGGTGAGCAGACTATAGCCGGCAATCGGTTTCGCCATCGCCTGGCGTGCATGAGACTGTTCGGCGCGCGGGCGTCAATGTCGGGTTGGCTTCCAAACGTCTGTCTGCCCGGATGCGGCCCCTATGACAACGGCAACCGCGCGGGCATACTCGGATTTCATTGCCTTGGCCCGAATCCTGCTCAGGCCTTTCAGGCGTCACCTTCAAGCAAAAACAACCCATGGATAGCGGAAACGGCCACCAGAAATTCTTCTTCCTCCTGCTGTTTGTCGTCACCCTCGGGCTCTGCTGGATCCTCTCGCCGTTCTTTGGCGCGGTGTTCTGGGGCGTCATCCTGGCGATTCTGTTTCAGCCCGTGCAGCGCGCGCTGGTCGCCCGGATGGGCAAGCGGCCCAACCTGGCGGCGCTCGCCACGCTCACGCTGATCATTCTCATCGTGATCCTGCCCGTGATCTTTGTGACGGCGACCATCGTGCAGGAAATCGGCGTCGCCTATCAGCAGATCCAGGGCGCGCAGCCGAATTACTCCAGATACCTCTCCGAGGCGGTGCAGGCGCTGCCGACGTGGGTGCAGCAACTGCTTGCCAAAGCCGGCCTGACGAACATTGCCGGCATCCAGAAGAAGCTCGCCGATGGCGCTGCGCAGATCAGCCAGTTTGCCGCCACGAAGGCCCTGAGCATCGGGCAGAACACGTTCCAGTTCGTGGTGGGTTTCGGCGTGATGCTCTACATGGTGTTCTTCCTGCTGCGCGACGGCACCGACATTGGCCGCCGCGTGCGCCGCGCGCTGCCGATGGACGAAGAGCACAAGCGCCTGCTGCTGAACAAATTCACGACCGTCGTGCGCGCCACCGTCAAAGGCAACATTGCCGTGGCGCTGGTGCAGGGCGTGCTCGGCGGGCTCATCTTCTGGTTCCTCGGCATTGACGGCGTGGTGCTGTGGGGCGCGCTGATGGCGTTCCTGTCGCTGCTGCCCGCGATTGGCGCGAGCCTCGTCTGGATTCCGGTCGCGCTTTATTTCCTGATGGTGGGCGCGATCTGGAAGTGCGTGATCCTGGTGGCCTTCTGCGGTGGCGTCATCGGCTTGGTCGACAACCTGCTGCGCCCGCTGCTGGTCGGCAAGGACACCAAGATGCCCGACTGGGTCGTGCTGATCTCCACCCTGGGCGGTATGGAGCTGTTCGGCATCACCGGCTTCGTGATCGGGCCGTTGGTCGCCGCGCTGTTCATGGCCAGCTGGGACATCTTTGCGCGTGAACAGAGCGAGTGATGCCGCTGCCGAGCGGACGCTTCATCGCGCTCATATCCGCTCATATCCGCTCAAAACGCAGACCTGCGTGGCGGGTCAGGCGCTCGATGAATCGGTCATCGAACATGGTGGCGGGCGTCCAGAAGCCGCCTGGGCGCCCGGTCTTGAGGCCGTCTTTCGTGTGGTCGAGCGCAAGACTGATGGCGGCCTGGCCGAGCATCTTGCTGGTCGAGCCATAGCCGGGGTCGCGATCCCCGGTCACCTTCACCCGCAAGGTGTTTCCTTGATCGGTGCGGCCAAAGAGCCGCAGGTCATAGCGGCCAGCCAGTTGCGCCGCAGGCGTGGGGCCTTCGCCGGGTTTGGGCAACAGAAAGCGCTGCATTACGATGCGGGCGGGCTTGATGACAATGCCCAGCATGAATGCGGCCAGGCCGGCCACCATAGTCATCGCTCTCATACGACCGCTCAGGCCTGCTCCGGTGATCACCGCTTCGTCATAGAGGAATGGATTGCCATAGGCGTTGCCGGACAAGGCGTTGGAGCGATGCACCACGCGCTCGTTGATGGCGGCCATGACAAACGGTGCAATCCACACACCGAAATCGGCATCGAATGCCGCGCCTCTGACAGAGCGCTGGCGTGCCGTGAAGCCGTGGCCCCTCGGGCACAGCGCGTAAGGGTCGGCCAGCTCCCTGCGCAAGGCAGGGTCGGCAGCGGCTTCCTGCACGACGTTGACGAGGCTGGCCACGGTGCCGCCGGAGGCGCCGCCTTTCAGTGTCTTGACCCGCAACTTCACCTGCGTGACGGGCGTGCCCCATTGCCGCATGGCTTGTTGCTGCAGGAAGTAGACCCCCATGTCCGATGGCACCGAGTCGAAGCCGCAGCAATGCACGATGCGTGCCCCAGACCGCTGCGCCGTCGCTTCATATGTGTCGATCATGCGCTTGATCCACTGCGTCTCTCCGGTGAGGTCGCAGTAGTCCGTCCCGCTTTCGGCGCAGACCTTGATCAACGGCTCGCCATATAGGGCATAGGGGCCGACCGTAGACACCACCACCCGCGTCTGTGCGCACAGGGCCTGCAATTGCGCTTCGCTGGCAGCGTCCGCCACGATGATCGGAACGGACTCGCCTGCCGCACCCAGCGAACGTTTGACCTCCAGGAGCTTCGCTTCGGATCGTCCGGCGATGGCCCAGCGCAGCGTTTCCGCATCCCCCGAAAAGTGCTCTGCCAGGTAGCGGGTCAGGATCTGGCCGACAAAGCTCGTGGCGCCAAACACGACAACGTCATAGTCAGGAGCGGGCATGGGGTCTTCCTTTTTGATGGGCGGGTGAAGGGGTCGGTACGGCTGCCTTCCATCGTTCAGCGGCAAGCAATAGTGAAGGCGCCGGACTCGTCGAGCAACTCACAGCGCCGGCATCGCTCGACCTGGGCAGATACGCATCCGCCCGGCGTCAGTCCAGGCGTTCGCCAGCCTCCGGCACTTGAAAGGTTGTTTCACATTATGGAATCCGCTAGGAATTTCTCTTGCGTGGCCTTCCCGTTTGCTGAAAAACCATTCCGCATTGCAAAATAAGTTGTCTATCTCATTGAAAAATAAAGAAAAACTAACTCTTATGTCTTATATAAGACCTTGCTGCGACGCGTCAAAGCCGGCCTACAATAAATCCATGCTGCTCGCTTCGAATTCCGTAGCTGCACACGCAACCGATTCTTCTCAAACGCGCTTTATTTCCAGGAAATTGACATGGCCCAGTATCAAGACGACATCAAGGCAGTTGCCGGTTTGAAAGAGACCTACGGCAACGCATGGAACGCGATCAACCCCGAGTACGCTGCCCGAATGCGTGCCCAGAACAAGTTCAAGACGGGTCTGGACATCGCCAAGTACACCGCCAAGATCATGCGTGCGGACATGGCTGCCTACGACGCCGATCCGTCCAAGTACACGCAGTCGCTGGGTTGCTGGCACGGCTTCATCGGCCAGCAGAAGATGATTTCCATCAAGAAGCACTTCAAGAGCACCGAACGCCGCTACCTGTACCTGTCGGGCTGGATGGTCGCTGCGCTGCGCTCCGAGTTCGGCCCGCTGCCGGACCAGTCGATGCACGAGAAGACTTCGGTCAGCGCGCTGATCCGCGAGCTGTACACCTTCCTGCGTCAAGCGGACGCCCGCGAGCTGGGTGGCCTGTTCCGCGAACTGGACGCTGCCAAGGACCCCGCCGCCAAGGCCGCCATCCAGGAAAAGATCGACAACCACGTCACCCACGTCGTGCCCATCATTGCCGACATCGACGCCGGTTTCGGCAATGCGGAAGCGACCTACCTGCTGGCCAAGCAGTTCATTGAAGCGGGCGCCTGCTGCATCCAGATCGAAAACCAGGTGTCGGACGAGAAGCAGTGCGGCCACCAGGACGGCAAGGTCACCGTGCCGCACGAGGACTTCCTGGCCAAGATCCGCGCGATCCGTTACGCGTTCCTGGAGCTGGGCGTGGACGACGGCATCATCGTCGCCCGTACCGATTCGCTGGGCGCCGGCCTGACCAAGCAGATCGCCGTGACGAACACGCCGGGCGACCTGGGCGACCAATACAACTCGTTCCTCGATTGCGAAGAACTGTCGGCTGACCAACTGGGCAACGGTGACGTCGTGATCAAGCGTGACGGCAAGCTGCTGCGTCCGAAGCGCCTGCCGAGCAACCTGTTCCAGTTCCGCGCCGGCACGGGCGAAGCGCGTTGCGTGCTCGACTGCATCACCTCGCTGCAAAACGGCGCAGACCTGCTGTGGATCGAAACCGAAAAACCGCACATCGGCCAGATCGGCGGCATGGTCAAGGAAATCCGCAAGGTCATCCCGAACGCCAAGCTGGTGTACAACAACAGCCCGTCGTTCAACTGGACGCTGAACTTCCGTCAGCAGGTGTATGACGCGATGAAGGAAGCCGGCAAGGACGTGTCGGCCTACGAGCGCGGTCAGCTGATGAGCGCCGAGTACGACGACAGCGAATTGGCGAAGCTCGCCGACGAGAAGATCCGCACCTTCCAGGCCGATGCGTCGCGCGAAGCCGGCATCTTCCATCACCTGATCACGCTGCCGACGTACCACACCGCCGCGCTGTCGACCGACAACCTGGCTAAGGAATACTTCGGCGACCAGGGCATGCTCGGCTACGTGGCTGGCGTGCAGCGGAAGGAAATCCGTCAGGGCATCGCCTGCGTCAAGCACCAGAACATGTCGGGCTCGGACATCGGCGACGACCACAAGGAATACTTCAGCGGCGAAGCAGCGCTGAAGGCTGCAGGTAAAGACAACACCATGAACCAGTTCCACTGATTCGCGGTTGGGGGTCTCACCCTGAGCAGAACGCCAACCCATTGCGGGTTGGCGTTTTTTTTGGGGGCAATTCCGACGCAATGACTTGCTTGAACCTGCCGTTTGGCGTCCACCCACAGGACGTTGCGCGCACAAGGGATTGATAATCAAAGCACATCAATCCTTCCGAAAATTGCACTTCTCGTTTGTCAGTCTCCCAGCGAACATTGCCAAAACGACAAACGCCGTTCAACGGCGTATTCTTTTTTTGGCTTCCAGGAGACACCCCGATGCACCCCCCGTCCAGCCTGTCGACCGGGCAATCCAAAGCCGCTGCGGTCTTCCGCGTCACCGCCGGGAATTTCCTGGAGCAGTTCGACTTCTTTCTGTTCGGCTTCTATGCCACGCAGATCGCCAACGTCTTCTTTCCGACCGAAAGCGAGTTCGCCTCGCTGATGATGACGTTCGCTGTTTTTGGCGCCGGTTTTCTGATGCGGCCGCTCGGCGCAGTCGTGCTCGGCGCCTACATTGACGATGTCGGTCGCCGAAAAGGCCTGATCGTCACGCTGTCCATCATGGCAAGCGGGACGGTGCTGATCGCGTTCGTTCCCGGTTACGCCACGATCGGCCTGCTGGCACCGGCGCTCGTGTTGCTGGGGCGTCTCCTCCAGGGCTTCTCGGCCGGTGCGGAACTGGGCGGCGTATCGGTGTATCTGGCCGAGATGGCCACGCCGGGGCGCAAGGGCTTCTTCACGAGCTGGCAGTCCGCCAGCCAGCAGGTCGCCATCGTCGTGGCGGCCGGCCTTGGGTTCGCGCTCAACCAATGGCTGAGTGCGCCGGCCATCGCCGCATGGGGATGGCGTGTGCCGTTCTTTGTCGGCTGCATGATCGTGCCGTTCATCTTCGTGCTGCGCCGCAATCTTGAAGAAACGCAGGAATTCAACGCCCGCAGGCACCGTCCGAGCATGAGGGAGGTGTTCGGCACGCTGCTGCAAAACTGGGGTGTCGTCGTTGCCGGCATGATGCTCGTGGCGATGACCACGACGAGCTTCTACCTCATCACCGTCTATGCGCCGACGTTCGGTAAAACCGTCTTGCATCTGAGCACGGCCGACAGCCTGCTCGTGACGCTCTGCGTGGGGGTGTCCAACTTCGTGTGGCTGCCGATTGGCGGAGCGCTTTCCGACAGGATTGGTCGCCGGCCGCTGCTCATCGGCATGACGGTGCTCACGATTGCAACGGCATATCCGGCGCTGTCATTCCTCGCACTCGCGCCGAGCTTCATGAACATGCTGCTCGTGCTGCTGTGGCTGTCGTTCATGTACGGCATCTACAACGGCGCGATGGTTGTCGCGCTCACCGAAGTGATGCCCGTGCAGGTGCGCGTGGCCGGATTCTCGCTTGCCTATAGCCTCGCGACGGCAGTGTTTGGCGGCTTTACACCGGCCATCTCGACAGCGGTCATTCACATGACCGGCGACAAGGCTGCCCCTGGCTACTGGATGAGTTTTGCCGCCGCGTGCGCACTGATGGCGACGTTGACGCTCTATCGCCGCCGTGCATTGACGCTGGCGCCGGCGCACTGACGCGGGGTGCATCCCGCGCCCCGCATCTTCACAAACAATGTACGACCTGGCATGACCCTCACCATGAAGACTCTGCTTCTGAAACTGTGCGCAGCCGCGCTTGTCGCAACGTCGGCGGTGGCAGCCACCGTCCACGCTGCCGAATTGCACGTCATGAGTTCCGGTGGCTTTACGGCGGCTTATAAGGTGCTTGGGCCCAAGTTCGCCGCGCAGACGGGCAACTCGCTCAACACTGCACTCGGCCCGTCGATGGGCAAGTCGCCCGAAGCGATTCCGAATCGGCTCGCACGTGGCGAACCTGCCGACGCCGTGATCATGGTCGGCTACGCCCTCGACGATCTGATCAAGCAAGGCAAGGTCATCCCGGAATCGCGCGTGGAACTGGCCGACTCGCGCATCGGCATGGTCGTGCGCGAAGGCGCGGCCAAGCCCGACATCAGCTCACCCGAAGCCCTCAAGCACGTGCTGCTGCATGCCAAGTCGATCGCCTATTCGGATAGCGCGAGCGGCGTCTATATCGAGCGCGAGCTGTTCAAGAAGCTCGGTATTGAAGAGCAGGTCAAGGCGAAGGCGAAGATGATTCCGCGTATTCCGGTGGCGTCGGTGGTGGCGACCGGCGACTACGAAGTCGGCTTCCAGCAAGTGAGCGAGTTGCTGCCGGTGCCCGGTGCCACCTTCGTCGGGAAGATTCCCGAGTCGCTGCAGTCGGTGACGCGCTATGCTGCGGGCATCCCGGTTGGCGCCCAGCACCCGAAAGAAGCCAAGGCGCTTCTCGACTACCTTGCTTCGCCCGCAGTGCAGGCAGACGTGAAGTCAACCGGGCTTGATTCCGTGCCTGGCCAATGAGGTAGTGCAGCGGCGCGGCAGGTCAAGCGGTGCGGGTCATGCATCGCCCGTGGTCACGCCGCTGCGCTTGGCGTCGATGATCATCTGGTGAAATTCTTCTGCGGCGGGCGTCAATGCCCGGCCGCGCCGCTTCACGATACCCACGCGCCGTTTCACGACCGGCTCCACCAGCGGCACGCTCGTGAGGATTGGATGGTCATGCCCCGGCATGGCCATCGATGGCACCGCAGCGACACCCAGCCCCGCTTCAACCAGCCCCAGCATGGTCGTGACGTGCCGCGTCTCGCAGACGCTTGGTGCACGCGGGGCGACGGCCGACAGCGCCTGATCGAGCAGCAGGCGGTTACCGGAGGTCTTGTCCACCGACACGTATTCGTGCGCGTAAAGCTCCTTCCATGTCACGCGCTTCTTGCGGGCGAGCGGATGATCGCGCCGGCATGCTGCAACAAACCGCTCCTGCAGCAGCATCTTGAATTCAATCTCCGGTTCCTGACTGCCCATGAAGCTCAGGCCAAAGTCGGCCTCGCCGCTGATGACTGCCCCCAGCACTTCGTTTGCGCTTGCATCGAGCAGCTTGACCCGGATGCGTGGAAAGCGGCGGTGATAGTTCGCAATCAGGTTCGGCAGAAAGTAATAGGCCACCGACGGCACGCATGCGATGGTCACCTGCCCGAGGCGGCTCGATGAAACGTCGCGGATACCGAGCAGGGCGACGTCGAGATCGTCGAGCAGTTGTTCAGCGCTGCGGGCGAACACGCGGCCGACGGTGGTGAGTGTGACGCTGCGGGTGGTGCGCTCAAACAGGGGAACGCCGAGCGCGCTTTCGAGCTTGTCGATCCGGCGGCTCAACGCGGGCTGGGAAATGCTGATCGCCTCGGCGGCCTTCCGGAAGTTGCCCAACTCCACCACCGCGCGAAATGCCTGCAAGTCCGTCAAATCGAAATTGATGCCCACCGGCCAGCCCCCACATCCCAGATGCGCAGCATTTTGCGCGATTTATCACGGGGTGACACGTCTCCAGCGGCCCGCGGCGTGGCCCGCCCAGTTGGATGCTTTGGCTCGGGCGGCACGTACCAGACGCCGATCAACACCGACGGCGGCCAGCTTGCGCGACTGCTCGGTCTGTAGATCGGGGCCGGCGCTCACGTAAGGCTAGGCAACCGTGGCGTAGTCAACGCGGTTGCGGCCTTTTCGCTTGGCTTCGTAGAGCGCATCGTCCGCAGCCTTGGTCAATGCGTTCCGCGACGGGAGGCTCGCGCGCCGCGCGGTCGCGCAACCGACGCTCACGGTGAAAGGGGCCACACCTGCGTCGGGGACGTGCGCGCCGGCGCCTTCCACTTCGGCACGGATCGCTTCGGCGATCCGCGTGGCACCCGCTTCGTCCGTATCGGGCAACAGCACCACGAATTCCTCTCCGCCGTATCGGGCCGCCAGGTCGCCGCGTCGTCGCGCATGCTTGGAAATGCACTGGGCGAGGTACTGAAGCGCGACGTCGCCCTGAGCATGGCCGTGCGCGTCGTTATAGCGTTTGAAGTGATCGGCATCGATAAAGAGCACGGACAGCCGACTGTCATTCCGTTGCAGCCGATCCCACTCGTTCTCCAGCGCAACATCCAGGGCGCGCCTGTTCTTCAGCCCGGTGAGCGGGTCGGTTTGTGTCAGCTCACGCAGGTGGTTTTCCGCCATCACGCGGCCCCGCAGCGCAAAAGCCAGGAGCCATACGCCTGCGCAGAAGGCGAGGCTGACCGACAGCGACGACAACCCGACGATCCACGACAGCCGTTGCCACGGTGCAAGCGCGTCGCTCATGGCGGGGGCAACGACCGCGATGAACGGTGTGCCCGGCACGCGCTGAAACGTGTAGAGCCGCAGCACACCGTCGCTGGACGACGGCGCCACGTAAAAGCCGGACTCCTGATTCACCATGCGCGGGAACGTCAACGATTTGTTGAGATCGGGTGCCCGAGCCGCGCTGGGCGGTGGATTTCTCGCCAGCAGCGTGCCGTCGGTGCGCACGATGGCCGTAACGCCGCGTGGCCCCACATCGAGCTTTTCAAGAAGCTGCTTGAAGTAATCGAGGTCGATTGCCACCAGTGCGGTGCCCGCAAACGTCCCATCCCGCCGGTCCATCCTTCGGCTCAGCGCGATGGCCTCCACGCCTGCGCGTGACCGGGCCTTGTAGACGCCGGACACATAGAGGCCAACGTTTGCGTGATCGCGATGAACGATGAAGTAGTCGCGGTCACTGAAATCCCAGCGGTGGGTCAAGGAGCAGCACCCGTCAACGAGCTGGCCCTTGTCGTCGGTCACGCCCATGCCGGTGACATACCGGGCCGATGCCGTCGGGCTGAACAGCAGATCGTGCCGAACCTGCGGATCGAGGTTGCGGATGCCGGGTTTGTCGAGCGCGCCTATCAGCGTCTGCAACGACTGGTCTGCCGATTCAACGGTGCGTGAAATGTGGCTGGCCAGAACGGCGGCGACATTCTTCGAGGTGTCGTGTGCGTGCTCGATGGCCGTTTCGCGGTTGGCCCACAGGGTCAGCACACTGATTGCCAGGACAATGGATGTCATCAACGTTCCCAGTGCACCAACGATCAAGGGGTGGTGGCCTGCCGATGTGGCCAGCCGTTGGGCAAGGGGGCGAAGGGGCATGTCGTGGTCTTGGGCGACGACAAACCGCACCTCTGCCTGTTCGACGAGGCATCGGGCGATCGATCTTGGAGACGGTATGGATGCGTGTGGGGCACGCCGTCACCGCTGGTTATCGGCACAAGACACCAAAACTGCAGCCCCGCGAGCGGTTAACGTCGCTCCCGCTCAGCGCAAAGGCGCGGAAGAGGGCAGGCGGGCGCCAGGCTCCCGCCCGTCGCCTGCCCGCCCCGCGCGCCTCACTGCGCAAGCGTCGCAGCGAAATCGCGATACGTGCCCAGCGGCCGCCCCAGAATGCGGGTCAGGCGCTCGACATCGCCCGCCTGCGGCACCATGCCGTCGCTGACATAGCGTTCGGCCATCAGGCGCATCTCATAAGCCATCCATTTGGGCAGGAAGTTGGTCAGATTGGTCTCGAATCCGCTCGGATCGTCGCCGCCATAGGCCACGGGGCGGCCGAGCGTTTCAGACCAGATCGAGGCCAACTCGGGGCCCGTCAGCGTGTCGGGGCCCACCAGGTTGATGGTCTCGATCGGCAGCTTGCCCGGTGCCGCATCCCGGCGGATCAACTCAATGGCCGCGACTTCTGCGATGTCGCGTGTGTCGACCATCGCAACCCCCTTGCTGCCGATCGGCATCGGGTAGACGCCATGGTTGACGATGACGTCCTTCACCATGTGTTCGTTGTCCATGAAATAGGCCGGACGCAGGATGGTGGCGCTGAAGCCCATCTGCTCGATCATGCGTTCCGCGCCGGACTTCACTGCAAAATGCGGCACGTTCACGAAGCGCTCGGCATGCATGACGGACAGATAGACAACGCGCTCAACGCCGGATTCGCGCGCCACGTTCAGCGCAAGCAAGGCCTGCGTGAATTCGTCGCCTGCGACCGCATTGAGCAGGAACAGGGTCCGGACACCAACGAAGGCACGCCGCAGCGATTCGATATCCAGCATGTCGCCCTGCACGACGTTCACGCTGGCCGGGAAGTCGGCCTTTGACGGGTCGCGCACCAGCGCGCGCACGTCCGCACCGCGGTTGGCAAGTTGATGGACGACTTGGCGGCCGACGCGGCCGGTAGCACCAGTAACGAGGATGGTCATGATGTTCACTCCTTGAGTGGGTTGGGTTCCCAGTTAAGGTAGGTGATCCATCTGTGGTCCGGAAGATGCTATAAAGAGACGAGGTATCTCACTGGTGGAACACATGGATTTGCTCGCGCTTGCCGATTTCAACCTGGTTGCCCGACATGGAAGCTTTGGCGAGGCTGCCCGGGCGACGGGGCGGCCGAAGGCGACGCTCTCTCGCAGGGTGTCGGAGCTGGAGGGCAGTCTCGAACTTCGATTGTTCGAGCGCGGATCGCGCGGGCTCAAGCTCACCCAGGAAGGGCAGGCGCTGTACGAGCGTACGGGCACGCTGCTCGCCGAGATTGCGGAGACGGCCGCCGCAATTGCATCCGGTAGCGAACGGCCACGAGGGCGTTTGCGCATCAGCGCGCCCATGCTGTTTTCGCAGGTGGCCATGGGCAAGCTGGTGGCCACGTTCGCGTTGAAATATCCCGAGGTGCAGCTGGAGGTGACGACCGAAGATCGCGGCGTCGACATGATCGAAGAGGGTTATGACCTGGTGATCCGAGTCAACCCGGACCCGGACGAAAGCCTGATCGGACGGGTGTTCTTGCGGGATCGCCTTGTCGTTGTGGCAACGCCGGAACTGGAGCGGCCCTCCGGCAAGGCTGTCGTGCCGGCCGTCCTTCGCGGCGCGGGCACCGGAAGCGCCGCCTGGGACGTCACCGGGCCCGACGGAACGTCCCGCATCGCGATCCGGCCCGTTGCGCACTTGTCGTCGTTGATCATGGTGCGCGACACGGTGCGGCTTGGTGTGGGGGCCGCGTGCCTGCCGGTGTCGCTCGTGGCCCACGATCTGGAGGCCGGCACGTTGGTGCATTGGGGCGATGTGGACAGCCCCGATATCGCGCTATGGGCGCTTTACCCTTCCAGGCGGTTGCTGAGCGCCCGCGTTTCCGCTTTTCTCGAGCATCTCAAAGACGCATTCCCGACGGGCGAGCCCCAAGAGCTGGCGGCCTATATGCATTCCTCACCATAGGAATATCCGGCGATAGAGCCTCGGAGTTTCCGCGCATTTCCGGCAATGGGCGATGCGCGATCTCGTCCGCCTCGGTGTGGTTCAGTCCGAGCATGCGCAGCAGTGCCGATGCCGCCGGCTCCGATTGCGCGTCGATTTGCACGCCGGCCGCCACGGCGGCGAGGACAGTGCCGCCAACCGAGATCAGGCTAACAGGCGCAACTGTGCCTCGCGTTTGCGACGCGGCCCACGCGGCTCCTTTTCTTCAAGGGCGGTGGCCGCCGGCGTTGCCGATGCAGCGGCTGTGGCGTGTCGTAGGAGTTTGCCAAGAACTGGACGCTGGTCGGCACCCTCGCCTATCTGCCGCGCAAGACCACATCGACCATCACGCTGCGCAGCCAGGCAGGCCAGGTACCGCCCGTCAACAAGACGGAAATCGACGTGAAGCCCGTTGTCTTCAGCCTGAACGTTGGATACCGGTTCTAGCGGATCGAGAAACCTCGGGGTGGCCAGGCACGCCGGCCCATCTCTGCGTGACTACGTCAGGGAATGCAACTACTGGGAATGCACGGATCGGCCAGGCACAAAGCCATCGATGATGTCTTCGGCCATCTTCGCAGCCGCACGTTTTGCCGTCCCGATGTTGTCCCATTGGGTTGCCGGCAGTGGGAAGATTCGGGAGCGCTCCGTGCTCGGCGGCTCCCCTTCCTGACAAATCAGCACAGAAGCGCTGTAAGACCGATCCGGACGCCGTTCATGCCATTCACGAGGCGGATCGAATAGATAGATCAGGGGGTAAACATCGAACCCCTTGTAGCGGCAAGTCGGATAGGCGTCCACAGCAATCTCCGTAGAAAGGGGTGGCTCCACTGTACGCGCATTCCGCTCGCTCCATCGAACTATCCACGAGCAACCAAATGTGGACGGGGCGGCTTCAGCGTGCTACGTGATCCAGCAGGTCTGAGTTCGCCCTCCCAGGGTTGCACGCGCATATCCAGGGTATGGTCTCCCTGTGCCGTCTTCGCGTGGAGGCTGTCTCGGATCACTTGCCCGATGGCCAGGCGACACAAGGTTTCAACGCTGGCCATGGCTGCGGACGCCAGATCCGGAGCGCTTGCCAACACCCTGAAGGACCGCCTTCCTTCACCCACGAAACTGGTGAACTGCACGCAGTTCGGCTGCCCATCGCGGATGAAGCCAACCGTGATGGAATACGCCATGCTCTTTGCCGCTCCGGGAAGGGTGCAGAGAAAGCTGGTCTTATCGGATGCATGAGTCATCTTGTTTCCTGGCTGGTCATGCAAGGAACACGCCTCGCCAACTCAGTATCAAAAAGAGCCACGGGCCACAGAAATACGCCGCCCGCATTACAGAGACGCCACCGATTCGCCGGGTATCAAGCCATTGATGACGTCCTCGCCGAACTTCAGCGCGCCCCGCCTTGCGGTCCCGACATTCTCCCAAGCGGTCGGTGTCATTTGAAAAACGCGCGAGTGTTCGGCTCCAGGTTGATGACCTGCGCGGCAGATCACCACGGATGCGTTGAACGTACGGTCGAGGCGCTTGCGCGGCCATGACTGAACCGCCTCAGTCCTGTACACCAATGGATACAGGTCGAAACCCTTGTATGTGGCTGACGGGCTTGCATTCATGAATGGCTCCAACCGATGGTGGGCGTGGTCGACACCCCGGCAGGGCATCGACAGTGACTGTGATCGGCAACCCGCTGATTGGCCTGGTCGGCTATGACGCCACCCCAAGATGATCGACGGTGATCACGAGCATTCGATCTCCACGGTCCGCTTGGGCATGCATGCCCAACTGCGCCCGCAGAAAGCGGTCAAGCATGCACTGCAGCTGACAAAGGTCTTGCTGATCTGCGTGCATCAACTGATTCATGACATCGTGCGTGAATGCGATCGTCAGCGTTCTCACACGCCAGATACGGCTGTCGAACTCAGGCACCTGCCAGTTTGCCGCCAGCACACTCGGCCCGGAATGCCAGGTTCGCACGTCCTGCCCGGTAATTTCATCCAGCACCGGTTTGGTAAATGCGACAAGGTCGAGCATCACGGATCTCCATGACTTACATCGCGAGTCGCGAGCATCAACAGGCAAGCGTCCGTGAGCGGAACTGGCGAGGATGACAGCGTGCCGGGCTTGGTCCAGCGCAGGAGGCGTTCCCGAGCGCCGTGATCCCAAGTGCGGATAACTTTGCTCTCGTACCCACGGAAGCAAGAACTGGAGCGCTGCGGTCGGTGCCCCACTGTACTCCCATAAGTACACGGTGGCGTGACGATCTTTCGAAGTACCGCGTGGCATGCTGCGCGCGCTCAGTGGCGGGGCAAGCTGAGGCGATAGGTAAAAGGTCAATCTCCGCGCTCCGGGGCATGTCGTTCAAGACGAGCAGCCATTGCGAGAAGCTGTTACTATGCGCGATCTTTGCCTGTCGTTCGAATGTTCGAATAGATCGGGCTGGGTGCCCAGCAAGAAAACCGACAAGACGCTGACCACCCGTCGGGCGTACACCCGAATCACCTTGGGCCATGCGGCCCATCACCTATCTGACCGGCGGTTTATCCGCTCCGTACGCAGCGCGCATGTACTAGGCGTGCCGGCCTACGCAAGTACGGTCACCTCGTTTCCAATCGCTTGCGCCATGCATTTGTATGCATGCGCCAAGGCGTTGGCCTTACCCATCGTGGCGTAGCTCATCGGCAGGAACTGGTTTGCCCAGGCAGTCCACGCCTGTATCAGCTCTCGCCCGAACCTAGCACTGTATTGAACAAAGTCGACTCCCCGTACACGGTATCCGTGTACCCAATTGAACAAGAACCCGGCGTCTGGTTTGCCACCTATCTCATCAATGAGTACAGAGATGGCACGGAACGCCTCCTCGCCAACGTCTCGATGCGCCACAACGTACATGGCACCGAAGCCCTCGCGAGGAATGCGGCGCGGCTTGCCGGAAGAGCAGCCATCGCACGTCTGGCGCACCGTCACAAGAACTGAACCACGCAAGCCGCCTTGGGCGGCTTTTTCGCTTGCGGCAACGGCAGGCGCAACCCCGAAGTCAAAGGGAAGGAAGTCACCATGTTTGCTAGCGAAGAATGGGAAGAACTGCATCTGACGCCCGAGGGCTGGAAAGATGGCAGCTATCGGCACGTACCGGGCGACCCCGTCATGATCGAACCGCCTGCCAATGATGTGTTGACGGTGCGTAGGCATGTGGCTGCAGTCTATGGTGGCCCGTCGCGCGTGACGGAAGACAGAACGCCGCGCACCGATGACATTGGCCAGATCGAGCAGTTGCTGCTGAAGTACGGCGCTCCTGTCTTTGGCGTCTAGTCCAAAGGCGATGCAGCGGAACGCGTCGCAGCCCAATGCCTGGGCGTTAGTCCTAGCGCCCGCGCCATATTCAGTCCACGTGATTTGAGAAAGGAGTTGGCATGACACTCTGCCGCGCTTGCCTTGCCATTGAAGTCCACCGACTTGGTGCGTCAGGCCATGCTTTCTTAAGGATCACCGACACCCAGCGCATCAAGGCATCCAAGACCGCTGCCGTCACCGTGAGCACGTTCGCATGCCGCACGTGCGGCGCCAGCTGGACCTATCGCGAAGGGAAAAACGTGCCTAACCCGGGATGGTCGCTTGATCATTAGGCGTCTTCATTGCCGGCGCCTTTGCGCTATGGCATCGCCTCGCTCTTCTCCTGCGCGCCAAGGCTCGCGATCAATGAGGCGCATTTGTGCCTCGGTCATGGAAGGCCAAGAGTCGATGTCGAACCCCTGACGGCGGCGCGCGAGCCTCAAACAGTCGTATTCCACCGTCCTCAACGACTTGCAAGCCTTCGTGGCCGAGGCACGGGAGCGCAGTTTCACCCGCGCTGCGGCGCAAATGGGGCTGTCTCGCTCAGCGCTGAGCCATGCGATGCATGCCCTGGAAGCGCGGCTGGGTGTGCGGCTACTGACGCGCACTACCCGCAGCGTTTCCACTACGGAGGCCGGTGCACGGCTACTGGAAGCGGTGGCACCCCGGCTCGATGAGATCGGACTGGAGCTCGGGGCCCTCACTGCACTGCGAGACAAGCCTGCGGGCACCGTGCGCATCACGGCCCACGACCACACCATCACCACCGTGCACTAGCCTCGGCTGCTGCCCTTGCTGCGAGACTATCCCGACGTCCATGTCGAGTTCAGCGTGAACTACGCATTCACAGATATCGCTGCGCAGCGCTTCGACGCCGGCGTGCGCGTAGGAGATCGCGTGGACAAGCACATGGTGGCCGTGCGTCTCGCGCCGGAGCAGGGCATGGCTGTGGCGGCGTCACCTGGCTAAATGGCGGACAAACGACTTCCCGTCAGGCCGCACGAACTCACCGAGCGATGGGCTTCGCCTTCGTGCCCCTGGACACCATGCAGCCCCATATCGATGCGGGCCGATTGGTACCGGTGCAGCAGGACTGGTGGCTGTCGTTTCCGGGCAACGACCTGTACTACGCCGCAGACACGTCTCGCCGGCGCTGGCTCTGGTGATCGAAGCCCTGCGATGGCGGGAAAGCGAAACTGACGCTACAGGCTAGCTGATCATGCTCGCCTGCTCGCCAGAATCTTCTGTCTGGCTTCGTCCAGCTCGTCGGCAACGCGATGCGTGATCACGTACGTGAGGCAATTCGGCTAACCGGATGCTGTTCATTGCAACGGGTCAAGGGATCTACGCCGCTCATGCATTGGAGGGTGCAGCCGCGCGCACGATGCAAGTATGGCAAGGCTGATCGCTCGCCGAGGCCACCGGGCATCTGCCCCGCTTTGGCGTGATCTCCTAACTGCGCGCCAGCGCTACAACGACGCCCCACCACACATCACGATCTGCTGACCGGTGATGGCACCGCCGTATTCGCCTGCCTGGAATGCCGCCATGGCCGCCACTTCTTCGGGCGCGATGAACCGGCCGATGGGGGGCATGCGCGGCGGGGTGTGCGCGCGTGCAGGGTCGTGCAGGAACGGTGTATCCGTCGCGCCGGGCGCAATCACGTTGACGGTGATGCCGCGCGGCGCCAGTTCGGCGGCCCACGAACGCGCCATACCCACGAGGGCCGCCTTGGTGGCGGCGTACTGGCTGCGCGTTGGGGCGCCGTTGGCCGTGCGGCTACCGATCAAGAGAATGCGGCCGCCGGCCGGCATGCGCGGCACGAGTCTGTCTGCGAGGAAGGCGGCGGCATCGACGTGCACGCGCCACATCGCCGCACCATCGGCGGCGCAAAGTACGCCCAATGGGGCTGTGCGCATGAAGCCGGCAGCATGCACAAGTGCGTCGACTGCGCCCAGGCCGTCGCATACCTTGCCCAACCGCGCGAAGTCCGTCACATCCACCTGTGCGATCTCCAACCCTTCGACCGGCTCGGTGGGCGCGGTCCGGCACAGGCCCGTCACGCGCCAGCCGTCGGCCAGCAGGCGCTCTGCAATGGCGCGGCCGATGCCCGAGGAGGCCCCAGTCACGAGGGCATGACGGGCGGTAGCGGCTTGCGGTGCGGGGCGGGTTGGCATGCTTAGTCCAGCGGGGCGATTTCCACGTCGACCTCGTCGCGTTCGTGGAATGGCTCCAGTTGATCGGGCGATGCACCGTTGTCGGTGATGAGCGTCCAGGGTCGTTCGATAGGCGTCCAGTGCTGCTGGGTGGCGCGCCCGAGCTTGTCCGCCGTGGCCAGCACGATCACCTGCGCGGCCTGACGGATGACGCATTCCTTCAGATATGCCTGATCGGCCGACGCTTCACACAGGCCGTTGGTGGCGACCACGCCGTCGGCGCTCAGAAATGCCTTGTCGACACTCACGCGGCCGAGCGACAACTGCGCGAGCGGCCCAAGCGTGCTCATGCTCGACGGGCGCACATCACCGCCGATGAGCGTGACCGGGATGCCGCCAGCCGCCAGCGATGTCACGACCATCAAGTTGTTCGTGACAACGTGGATCTGCTTGCCGGACAGGTGACGCGCCAGTGCCGCGGTGGTCGTGCCGCCGTCGAGGAAGATGGTGTCGCCGTCGGCGATGTGTGCTTGCGCGAGGCGGGCAATCGCTTCCTTCTGCTCACGTGCGCTGCTGCGGCGCTCTTCCAGCGGGGCTTCGGGTTCGTGCGAACCGACCGCCGCCGCGCCCCCATACGTGCGCAGGATGCGGCGATCGGAAGCGAGCGCGCGCAGGTCGCGGCGCACGGTGGCTTCCGACATGCCGAAGTGCTCGCACAGTGTGGCGACGTCGTTCATTCCGCCCAGCACGGCTTTCAGCATGGCCTCGCGGCGCTTCGTGACTTTCATGTCTGCAAATATCCAACCGACCTCAGATGGGGAGCCACTGTAGCAAATCGGCCCCGAACCGGGTCAGCCGCGCACCCACGATTCGTCAACCGTCACGTATTTGATGCGCTGGCGGAAATAGGTGAAGGCGATGTGCAGCGCGCCGTCGTTCCCTTGCACGATGGAGGGATACGAATACTCGCGGTTGCGCTGGTCGGCCGAATTGTTGGTCATGCAATAACCGTCGCCAATTTCAATGTTGCGGCGGCGCCAGGTGTGGCCACCATCTTCCGAGATGGCCAGCGACAGCGGCGCACGCGGGGCGCCCCAGAAAGCGGTGCCCCGCGTGGATGCCTGCTGGTCGCGCAGCTCGCCATGGTCTTCGGCGTCTTCAATGTCGTCGTACAGCGAGGGGCGTCGACCAGTGCTGTGCGAGGCATCGCTCTCGTTGTAGACCAGCGCGAGATGACCGTTGCGCAGTGCCACAAACTGGATCGACGAATTGTTGTTGGGCAGCGTTGTCGGCTGCGGTGCGCTCCAGGTACGGCCGTCTTGCGAGCGGCTGGCGTAGATGTGATCTGCCCAGCGGCTGCGGTACACCGCCAGCAGGCTGCCGTCGGCCAGCGTCTGCACGTTCATGTGCACGCAGCCGATGCTGTCGGGCACGTCGTGGCGGCTCCAGGTGCGGCCCTGGTCTTCGGAGATCATGACGGCGCTGATGTCGTCATTGCCGACCCAGCGTTCGCCTGGTTGCGTGCGGCACAGGAAGACAGGGCAGGCCCACGCGCCGTCGGGCAGGACGACGATTGGCTGGCGCACGAAGGTGCCGGCCTGGTCGAACAGCGTATCGATGGGCCCCCAGCTTCGGCCGCCGTCTGTCGAGATACGCCGGCGCACGATGGCTGTGTTCTGGTGTCCCGAAAGCTGCGCGGTGTAGATCAGCCAGAGTTCGCCGGTGGGTGTGCTGAACAGTACCGGGTTCTGCTCCGATCGTGTCGGGTCTTCCGATAGCTTGGTCGCAGGCTGCCATTCGGAGGTGCCTGCCGGCAACCGAGACAGGTAGATCGATACATCGGGAATGCCTTCCTGCGTGCCGCCAAACCACACGCACAGCAAGTCGCCGTTGGGCAGCGCGTGCAGGTTGGCCGCGTGGTTTTGAACGCAAGGTGTGGGCAGGAACGCTTCGCGGCGCTCGGCGTCGGTATAGGCAGCTCGCACGTTCGAATCGAAGGCGGCGTAGGCCGGAAGGGTGGCAGTCATGTTATGTCTCAGTTCAATGCTCGGTGTCTGGGGATCAATGCGCCGCGTTGTTTGGCTTGATGTTGGCGACGGGTGCGCTGGCCTGTGCAGGCTCAGCCGCGCGAAAGAGCAGCTTCTCGACCACCAGAACGAGGGCGGGCGTGACGAGCGCGATGTACATGTTGTCGACGCCGAACGGGTTGCCGAGCAGATACCAGATGGTGGTTGCAATCGCGGCCAGGATCAGGCCCGAAACGGCTCCACGACTGCTGTTGAAGAACGGCAGATAGATGCCGATGAGCGCAACGATGGACACCGACAGCCGCAGCGCCCGCGTGAAGAACGATAGCGCCAGGATTTGCGGCACGAACAGCACGAACACCAGTGGCAGCACGCCCACCGCCAGCGAGATCCAGCGTGTCATGCGCATTTCCTGCTCGGCCGACGGGCGATAGCGCGGCACATAGAAGTCGGTCACGATGAGCGAAGCAATGGCGAGTGCCACCGTACACACGCTCACGAAGATCGACGCCACCAGCGAAGTCGTTACCACGCCGGCCAGCAGCGGATGCATGTGTTGTAGAAAGACCGGCAGCGCATACAGGCTCTTGATGCCCGGGTACAGATACTTGGCGGCCACGCCGATGAAGCCCAGCGCAATCGAGATCGGCACGCACAGCACCGCCGCCATGAGCGAAGCCGAACGGGCGGCTTCAGGGCTCTTGGTGGAAGAAATGGCTTGAATGATGAACTGGGTGGAGAAGATCGCCCCGGCCGAACCGATGATCCACGCGCCGATGGTGCCGCCGGACAGCGCACCCTTCCACGTGAAGTAGTGCTCCGGCATGGCCTGCGCCATCGGGGCAATGCCGCCAGAGAGCTTCCACGCCACCGCGACGATGATGCCGATGCCGACCACCTTGACCGCGCTGTGCACGATGGTCAGATACGCCACGCTCTTGAGACCGCCCCACACGAAGTAGATCGTGCTGACGGCAGCCGTGATGAGCGCCGCGGTCGGAAGGTCGATGTGCATGACGGTGGAGATGGCCGCCGCGCCGCTGACATAGTTGCCCACGTTCACCAGAAACAGCGCGTAGATCATGATGGCCGACACGACCAGCTTAGCCGAGTTGCCGTACTTCTTGGCGATGAAGCCGGAGATGGTGAACTGCCCCGACGCGTACAGACGCTTGGCCATGAACAGGCCAAACAGCAGAAAGCCGATGGCGGCGGAGATGACCGACCACGACGCTGCAATGCCCACGCTGAAGGCTTCTTGCGAGGTGCCGATGGTCGACTTGGCGCCGATGTATTCCGACATCAGCAGCACGGCCACCACCACGGCCGGCATCGAGCGACCGGCCACCATGAATTGCTCGGAAGTGCGGCTGCGCAGCCGGATGCTGGCCACGCTGGTCACCACGATATAGACCACGACCATGGCGATGATCATGGTGGTGTCCCAGGTCGAAAACGAGGTCATCTTTTGTCTCCTGATTCTTGAGCGGATGGCTCCGGCCAGCCCGGCGTGTCTCCGCAGGGTCAGGCCTTGCGCGGGGGCGCTACATCAATTCGTGCTGCATGGGTGGGATGTCAGGCCGCACGTACGGCTTGCGGGTCATCGTGTCGGGTGGCGAGTTCACAGGCCTGGCGAAACGCTTCGAGCATGCTGCGTTCATCGGCGATGCCCTTGCCGGCAATGTCGAACGCGGTTCCATGGTCGACCGAAGTACGGATTACCGGCAGGCCCACGGTGACGTTCACACCGGCCTCCAGCCCCATCACCTTGACCGGTCCGTGGCCCTGGTCGTGATACATCGCCACCACCACATCGAAGTCGCCACGGCCGGCGCGGAAGAACAGCGTATCGGCGGGCAGCGGGCCTTCCACGCGCCAGCCGCGTGCCTGCAGCTCCTGCACGGCGGGGATGATCTTTTGCTCTTCCTCGCCATGGCCGAACAGCCCGTTTTCTCCCGCATGCGGGTTGATGCCGCAGACACCGATGCGCGGGTTCTCGATGCCGGCGCGTACCAGCGTGGCGTGCGCGCGTTCAATGGTGCGCTGGACCAAGCCCGGCTCGATGCGGCGGATGGCGTCGAGCAGCCCGATATGGGTCGTCACGTGGATCACGCGCAGGTTGGGCGCCACGAGCATCATCGAAACCTCATCGATGCCGGTCAGGTGCGCCAGCATTTCGGTGTGGCCCGGGAAGATGTGGCCGCCGGCGTGCAGCGCTTCCTTATTCAGCGGCGCGGTACAGATGGCATCCAGTTCGCCAGCGGACGTCAGCTCGACGGTGCGGGCGATGTACTGATACGCGGCATCGCCCGCGATGGGAGAGAGCTTGCCGTAGGGCAGGTCGGCAGGGATGAGGCCGAGGTCGATGCAGTCCACTACGCCGTAGCGGAAGGCGGCGTCGGCAGGGCGCTCGATCGAGCGAACTTCCAGTGCCGCGCCGGTACGTTGGGCGGCATCGCGCAGTCGTGCCGTGTCGCCAATCACCAGAGGTCGGCATTGCTCGTACACCGAGCGGTGTGTGAGCGCCTTCATGATGATCTCGGGGCCGACACCGGCGGCATCGCCCATGGTGATGCCGATGACAGGACGATAGGTCATTGCGTGAGTTCCTTTGGGTGGTGTGCTGGCTGCGGTTTCGATCAACCGTCGCCAAGCGGCATGCAGGGAGCCGGGTGTGCCGAAGCCCCCCGCCTTGGTGACGACCGGCAGCACGCGGCCGACGCCAGTAAGTTGGGCATGCAGCAGCGGCATGCCGGATTCGATTTCGTCGCACAGGCGCAGCGCGTCGATGCCGGCGGTCGACAGCACGGCGCGCGCGGTCTCGCCGCCGGTGGCGATCAGCCCGCCGGCATGCGGCAAGGCCGGCGCCAGCAACGTGGCGAGGCGGCGGCAGAAGTGCAGGCCGTCGGCGCTGTTGCCGCGCGTGGTTTGGCTGAGCGTGACCAGCACGTCGCGGCCTTCGCACAGCGCATCGATGACGGTCTGGGTGATGTCCGCCTGCGGTGTGTCGAGCGCTTCCACGGGCAGCTCCAGCGACAGCAGGCGCGCACCGGCAGCGGCCTTCAATTCAGACGCCTGCGCATGGGACACGCTGGACATGCTGCCCACCACCGTCAGCACCGGCCCGGCGATTGCGGTTGCCGCATCGCCTTCGACAGCGGCGTTGGCGCTGCCGAGCCCCGCCGCGCGAATCAGCGCGGGCGCCAGACCGGCGGAGCCGACCCAGAACACATGCGCCAGCCGCACGGAGGTCTCGGCGATGTGCGCGAGGTCGTCATCGGTCTGGGCGTCGCACACCACGGCTTGCACACCGTCCGCCTGTAATGCCGCCAGGCGACCGGCCAGCGCGGCGGCACCGGCGCGGATGTCGTCAAGCGTCAGCACGGCGGTCTGAAGGCCCTGGCGCTCCAACATGACGCGCAGATCGGCGCGGCCGCCGATGCTTTCGTTGCGCCACACCTCGGTGTCTTCCACGGCCACGCCGTGCAGCCACTGGCGGCCGTCGCGGGTGGTGCGTCCGGCTGCCGGAAACGCCGGCGCCACGATGGCCAGACCCGCCAGCGGTGCAAGCGCGGCCACCTCAGCAGCGACGTTGCCGCGCAGGGTCGAATCGATCTTCTTGTAGAGCCGCGTGGCCGGCCGGGCCAGTGCATGCCATGCCGCCACCTGCGTGGCCGCCGCATCGACGGCATTGGCGCGCCGCGTGTCGGTGTCCAGTGCGAGGACGTCGGCGCTGGTCGGATACCCGATGGGGTGTCCAACATCGGCGCGCAGCATGACCGCGCTGCGCAATCCGGCCCGCACGCCGGCCACCGCGCAATCGGCGGCGCCCGACAGGTCGTCGGCCAGGATCAGCAGCTTCGGAGCGGTGTGGGCGGACGTGTTCACGGCAGCAGGCGCTGGTAGATAGCCTTGATGTCTGCGTGGCTCAGCGGCTTGGGGTTGTTGCCCAGCAGACGCTTGACCTTCGACGCGGCCTCGGCCAGCACGTCCAGGTGCGTTTCCGACACGCCGAACTGGCGCAAGTCCTGCGGAATCTGCACAACGTCGGTCCACTCGGTCAGCTGTTCGATGAGCGCATCGGCGGCGGTCTCGTCGTCAGTGTCATGGCTGCTGATGTCCAGTGCACGTGCCACGTTGCCCAGCCGCCCGACGATGGCATCCTTGTTGAACGACATTACGTGCGGCAACAGCATCGCGTTGGCCACACCGTGCGTAATGCCGAACATGCCACCGAGCGGATACGCCAGCGCATGCACGGCGGCCGTGCCGGCGGCGGTCAGCGCCAGGCCGCCGTACATCGAACCCAGCATCATCGCCTCGCGCGCCTTGACCGAGCGGCCGTTCTGATATGCCTCGACAAGGTTCGCGCCGATGAGCCGCATCGACTCCATCGCAAACATGTCGCTCACCGGGTTGGCCTTGGTCGAGATATACGACTCCAGCGAATGCACGAATGCGTCGATGCCCGTGGCTGCCGTGATCGGTTTGGGCAGGTCGAAGGTCAGTTCCGCATCGAGAATCACCACTTGTGGCAGCAGATGCCGGCTGACGATGCCCACCTTCAGTTCTTCATCGGGCAGCGTGACGATGGCGTTGGGCGTGACTTCAGAACCCGTGCCCGCCGTGGTTGGGACCAACACCAGCGGAATGCCGGGGCGCTTGATCAGATCAATGCCGAGCCATTCGCGCAGCGGCTGTTCGTTGGTCAGGCGCACTGCAAACAGCTTGGCCGCATCCAGCACGCTGCCGCCACCGATTGACAGGATGGCATCCGGCGCAAACGGCGCGATCTGCTCGCGGAAGACGGTCTCGACGTTCTCAATCGTCGGTTCCGGTTCGACGCCGCGTACGATGCGCGCCTCGATGTCGCGCGCGGCCAGCGCTTGCACCACGCGGCCGATCACGCCGTTCTGCTCCATCACCGGTTGGGTGATGAGTGCGATGCGTTTGACGGGCACATCAAGCAGCGCGAGCTTTTCGGGCAGCAATGCCAGACTGCCTGCGCCGTGGACGATGTGCTTGACGGTCTGGAAATGGTAGGAGGAGGACATGGCGATCGATGATGTTGGGGCGGGCGGCAGTGCTTAGGCGACGTTCAGCGCGGCACGGTAGATGGCGAGCGCTTCAGCCAGGCGTTCGCGGCTTTTCTCATCGAGCGGCTTGGCCGGCGAGCGTGCCGGCCCTGCGGGCATGCCGAGCATCTCGGCGGCGGTCTTCAGCACTACGGGCATGGTGCCGAGCGCAAACGCGTCACGCAGTGCACGCAACGATTCCTGTGCAGCACGCGCGGCCGGAATGTTGCCCGCCTGGAATTGATTCCAGATCGACATGACCACGTGCGGCACCGCATTGGTGGTGGCTGCCACCGCGCCGTCGCCACCGGCAATCAGTGTCCAGAGGATCATCGAATCGGTGCCGGTGAACACGGCAAAGTCGTCACGGCGCAGGTTGATGAGCTGCAGCAGGCGGTCGAAATCGCCACCACTGTCCTTGATGGCGCGGATGTTCGGGATGTCCGCCAGCCGGCGCACGGTGTCGACGGTCAGCGTCACGCCGGCCTTGGCCGGAATCGTGTACAGCAGGATCGGCAGCGACGTCGCGCGCGCGATCTGCTCGTAATGCGCAAACAGCTCCGGCTGCGTGGCGCCGTTGAAGTAGGGCGTGATGACGGATACGGCGTCCACACCCACGTCTTGCATCTTGTGGTTGAGCGCGATCACATCACGCGTGGCATAGGCGCCGGTGCCCGCCACCACGGGCACGCGGCCGCGCGCCTGCTCGACGGTAATACGGGCGATGCGCAGCTTCTCTTCTTCGCTCAGCGCAATGAATTCGCCGTTGGTGCCGAGCACGAAGAGCCCGTGGACGCCCGCGTCGATCAGCCGATCGATCAGCACGCGCAGGCCGTTTTCGTCCACGTCTTCCGTCGGGGTCATCGGGGTGATCAGGGCAGGGACGATCCCTTTGAACGACGCGGTCATGTGGCAATCCTTTCGTGGTGGGCTGCGGCCCGTGGGTCAGCTTGAACCGGAGGGATGCACAGCTGAATGCCTCAAACATCGATCGGTCCAGTCATTGTAATCAATAAAATGATTGAATCGATCAATGTTTACCCTGATCTCACTCCGCTGTACGAAAGCTGAGCAGGCGCCGTATCGCGCACTAACGCTACTCTTCTTGGGTATGGGTGAGGCGGCGTGCTCTTATGACACGACTAATTTTTGATCGAATCAGGCACGCGTGGGTCGCCCCGGTCATCCCATTCGGCAGTTGATTTACGCGGGCGCGTATGGACGTGGGGTCGACTACCGCCAGTCCTGGAATGGAAGCAGCCTATGAACGGGTTTGCTATCCCTTTGGAAATATGGCTGCGTGCATGCCGAAGTAGTACCGAGGCGCGCTCGTGGCACTTGCCTCGACCACGACTTTCTTGTCGGGGCCGATGGGGGTGGACAGCAACCACGGACAGGCGATCAGCCCCACTCGCCGGCGCGGCGAACGGGTAACGACCTTTCCGGCGGGAGGCATGAGGTCTCTCCACGCAAAGGGATTCCCGACTACGCACTAGCAGGGCTCCGCAACGATGGCTTTGTAACGGGCATGGGTGGTGTGGGCGCGCTTTTCGCCTTGGCACTGGCAAACACGCTAGTCGTTCGTCCACCAGCGACCAACTGCTCAAGCTGGGTGCGCTGCAGGCGAGGAGCTTGGGCGCTTCTCGCTTGCGGGATGCAGCACGGGAATGCCCTTAGACCTTGCGGCAATGCGGTGCCCGCGTGAGATCGAGAAAGCCCTGTGTGAGATGCCACTGCGCGAGTGCTGCCAAGCGCTGGCGTAGCGTGTTGATGGAGAGCGTCTGAGCGTGGTGGGCCGACTGTGCGCTGTCCGCGCTTGCTAGCAGGAACCCACCCCATTCGACCTCGAAATGACGGACTGCGGGCTGATAGCTGTGGCGCGTGAGTTCTCCGTTGAGGAAGGAATTGCGCCGCTATGACAACTTAAATCTGATGTAGCATACTACCCTATAGTATATTTTGGTTGAGGTAATGGATGAGCCACACCATCCGCGAGAAGCAGAAGCTGCTTAACCGCGTTCGCCGGATTCGCGGCCAGCTCGATGCCATCGAGCGCGCCCTGGAGGAGGAGCAGGGATGCGCCCCCGTACTGCAGCAGATCACAAGCTGCCGAGGCGCCATGAATGGCCTGCTGGCCGTGGTGCTGGAAGACCACATCCGCACCCACCTGACCGAGGCGGACGACGAACATGAGCACGCCGACGGCAGCGCCAAAGAGCAGCTGATCGAGGTCGTGCATAGCTATTTCAAGTGAGCCGGCTATGAGCAATTTCTACGACACGCCGTTCCACGCCAGCCATGACCACGTGTTCCTGGGCGAGGGACATGAAAAGAACGAGCGCAAAACCTGGGCCGTGATCGTGCTATGCACCCTCATGATGGCCGCCGAGATCATCGGCGGAAGCATGTTTGGCTCGCTGGCACTGGTGGCTGATGGGCTTCACATGTCGACGCACGCGGGCGCCATGCTGATCGCGGCGCTGGCCTACACCTATGCGCGACGTCACGCGAACGACCCGCGTTTCGTGTTCGGCACAGGCAAGCTTGGTGATCTAGCCGGTTTCACCAGCGCCATCATCCTGGCGATGATCGCTCTGTTGATCGGCTACGAGGCGGTGGTGCGTTTCCTCTCACCGGTGCCGATCCACTTTAGCGAGGCGATTCCGATTGCGGTCGTCGGTCTGCTGGTGAATATCGCCAGCGCCTGGCTGCTGAGCGGTGGCGACCACGGTGGTCACAGCCATGGCCACAGTCATCACCATGGTCACGCCCACGGACACGACCACGGCGCAGCCGGACTTGGCGACACGCATCCGCATGGCAGGGAAGTGCAGCACATCGACGCGCCCGCGGGCGTGTTCGCACTGTCGATCTTCGAAGAGGGCGTACCGCCCGTGTTCCGATTGGCTGGAGAAACTGCTCCGCTGCCCGGCGATGTGGCGACGGTGACCACCATTCGGCCGGACGGCAGCCGCCAGGAATTCCTGCTGGTCCGCAAGGCCAACTATCTGGAATCCACCACCGAGATTCCGGAGCCGCATGCATTCACTGCGGTACTCGGCATCGGCGGCCAGGAATACAGCGTGGCCTTCGACGAACATGACCATGATCACGCCGACGGTCACGGGGCACACCATCGCGACCACAACATGCGCGCGGCCTATGTGCACGTTCTGGCGGATGCCGCCGTCTCTGTGCTGGCCATTATCGGTCTGCTGCTGGCCAGAACATTTGGCTGGCTCTGGATGGACCCGCTTGCAGGCATTGTCGGTGCGCTGGTCATCGCCAACTGGGCGCACGGATTGATGCGCGACACCGGCGGCATTCTGGTCGACATGACGCCGGACAAGCATATCGGCAGGCGCATCAAGACGGCGCTGGAGTCCGATGGCGACACGCTGCTCGACCTGCACGTCTGGCGCATCGGCCCTGGCCACCTGGGCGCGGTGGTCTCGGTGAGCACGCGCCAAGCGCACCGCGGGCCGCAGTTTTATCACCAACGGTTGCGGCGACTCCAGGCACTGTCGCATATCACCGTGGAAGTTCACGCGTCGCCGGGCAAATAGCCTATTGGCCGACTCGGACATTTGCTCCGCATCACCAGCATGGGGCGCGGCACCCTGCCATGCGTGCCGCATCTGCCCGACCACAACAAAACACATTCGCGGTCTGACCGCAGATTCTTTCGACCATGTACGGCCCATCCGCATTTGTGCGCATTTGCGCAGCAGCGCTCGCCCTTGCTGCATGTGGCGTTTCCGGCCCATCGCGTGCGCACGGGATCGCTGGCAACCGCTTCTTTCCGGGCACACTCAATTTCGATGATCCTGCCGTTGCAGACGAATTCTCGATCACTGCAGGCGCAGTAAAACACCCTGATGACGCCGGAAACGTCACCGATCGCGCTGCAACGATCTCGTTCGCGAGGCTCCTGACGCCCGAGGTCTCGATCGGTTTTGACACGGGCTTCATTCGGCGCGACTGGGGCAGCATGCGTCAGCCCGGCGCAACCGGTTCCGACGTGGTGCTCAAGTCCAGGCTCTACGAGGACGATCTGAACGAGACGCTTGTTGCCGGCTCCCTCATCTATGGACTGCCCCATACCGGGGCCAAACGGCTCGGCGCCAACACTTCAGCGACCATCGCGCCCAGCCTTTATATAGGCCAGGGGTTCGGCGCCTTGCCTGACGCATGGTCTTGGTTGCGGCCATTCGCCATCACAGCGGGCGTCAGCGTGGCTGTGCCGACCGGCAAAACGTCGGGCAACTTGAGCTATGACCCGACGACGCGGCAGTTCAACAGTGTGAGCACAGCCAACGTCACCACGGTGCACTGGGGATTCGCATTGGAGTACAGCACGCTCTATTTGACGGATCGATTTGTGCCAGGCGTGCTGCCCAAGGAAGAACCCCTGCACCAGTGGATTCCTTTGGTTGAGTTCGCGTTCGACTCGCCACGCGGGCAACGCACGCGCGGCACCGTCAACCCAGGAATCGCCTATGTCAAGGATACGTGGCAGGTCGCCGCGGAACTGGTCCTTCCTGCAACCCACGGATCGACGCGAGGTGTCGGCGCAACTATTCAGGTGTTGTTCTTCCTTGATGATTTCCTGCCGTTGCTGTTCGGCAAGCCGATCCTGGCTCGCTAGCGGGTTGTCTTGCTGTGCGCAGCTACGGTGGCAGTCACACCGATTGAAAGGGTCGACCTGTGGTCATGCCCATGTCGCCCACGCAGGCGTGCAATCCTTGACCGGGCCACTGAAATAGATCCCCGCGGTATCGCTTAAGAATCCGTTAAGAAGAATTCGAGAGCATTGAGGCATTCCTCAGTGCGAGAGGCCGCGATGCCAATCTCAAAGTTTCCTCCTGTTGCCTGCCTGCATTCGGTCTTGGCGTTAGCGCTAGCCGCTGCCGCTCCCCTGGCACATGCGCAAGCGCCCGCGCAACTGCTTGATCAATATCGGGCGCAGGCCGGAGCCCCCTCCGGCCCGTCCCGCGGCCAGGAATTCTTTACATCCAAGCATGGCCGTGAATGGAGCTGTGCGTCCTGCCATGGCAACCCGCCCACGCAGACCGGTCGGCATGCCGCAACTGGCAAGTCGATCGCGCCTCTGGCTCCGGCATTCAATCCTGAGCGCTTTACCGATACCGCCAAGACGGAGAAATGGTTTCGGCGCAACTGCAACGACGTGGTCGGGCGCGAGTGCACGGTGGCCGAAAAAGCAGACGTGCTGAGTTGGCTGATGACCCTCGGGAAGTAGGGCCATCCAGCAACCCATTCAATTCCTGACCTGATGCGGAGTCTCCAAATGTCTGGCCGTTTCGTTGTTACAACCCGAGCCGCATGCGCTTGCCTGGCAGTCGCGGGCCTCGGGCTGTCGTTTCTCGCCGCCGCCGAAGAGGGGCCTGGCATGCGCGCTGCACCGCTGCTGCCCAAGTATCGGCAGGAATGCGCGTCTTGCCATATCGCCTATCCGCCCGGAGCGCTACCCGCCAGTTCCTGGCAGCGCATTCTGGGCAACCTGCAGCACCACTACGGGACGGATGCTTCATTGGACCCCGCCACCGTCAAGCAACTCGATCAGTGGCTCACGGCCAACGCGGCGGATCGCTCAAGGTCAATACCCCCGCCGCCCGAGGACCGGATCACCCGATCGGCGTGGTTCGCCCGCACCCACGACGAAGTGCCGACTGCAGTGTGGCGCCGGCCTGCCATCAAGAGCGCTTCGAACTGCGCTGCCTGCCATACCAAGGCGGATCAAGGCGACTTCAATGAACACAATGTCCGCATCCCGCGCTGAAGCCATGAAAACCGATTCCATCACCCGCCGCATCCTGGTTTGGGATGCGCCGACCCGCCTCTTTCACTGGCTGCTGGCGCTGAGCTTCCTGGGTGCCTACTTGACCGCGGAAAGTGAGCAGTGGCGCCTTGTCCACATCACACTCGGATACACGATGGCGGCGCTGGTCGGCTTTCGACTGGTGTGGGGCATAGTGGGCACGCGATACGCTAGGTTTTCCAGCTTCGTACGGTCCCCCGCTGCCGCACTCCGCTATTTGACCAGCATCATGCACGGGCGGCCGGAGCACCATATTGGCCACAACCCCGCTGGTGCGCTTGCTATCATCGCCTTGCTGCTGATGGCGTGCGGCCTGGCAGGAACGGGCTGGGCCACCTACAACGATGTCGGCGGTGACTGGCTCGGCGAACTGCACGAGGGCTTCGCCAACGCAATGCTTGCACTGGTGGGCATTCATGTTCTCGCCGTCTTTGCCAGCAGTTGGCTGCACGGTGAGAATCTGGTTGGCGCGATGATCAGCGGACGCAAGACCGGCCTGCCGAACGAGGGCATCCGCCGTGCGTGGTCGAGTGTCGCGGGCCTGATGTTGGTGGCTGTGCTGGGCTTCTGGTGGATGCAGTGGCAGTCCGCGCCGCCGGCCGGGGTCACTGACCGTCCCGCGGCCTCCGCGAAGCATCACGACGCCGACCGCGACGACTATTGATCCAAACCGGTACCGAGCGGAGATCTCATCCGTGCGCATCCTGCTTGTCGAAGACGACCCCCTGCTCGGAGACGGCATTCGTGCGGGCCTGCAGCAGCAGGGCTTCCAGGTCGATTGGGTGCGCGACGGCGAGGCAGCGTGGCGGGAGTTGCGCACGGACGCCTACGTCGCCGCAATACTCGACCTTGGGCTGCCCCGCATGGACGGCGTGGACGTGCTGCGAAAGGTGCGTGGCGCAGGCATTGCGGTCCCCATCCTGGTGTTGACCGCGCGCGACGCGATACCAGATCGCGTGCGTGGTCTCGATCTCGGCGCCGATGATTACATCGTCAAGCCCATTGATCTGCACGAACTCAGCGCGAGACTGCGCGCGCTGGTGCGCCGCGCGCATGGTCATCCCACGGAGCAGTTGAGGGCGCGCGGCATTGTTCTGGAGCCGGCGTCACGCACGGTCTTCTGCAACGGTCGAGCCGTCGCACTGTCGACGCGGGAATTTGACCTGCTGCATGCCTTGATGCTGAACGCGGGGCGCGTGCTGTCACGTGAGCAGCTCGAGCAGTGCCTATACCCCTGGGGGCAGGAAGTCGGAAGCAACTCCGTGGAGGTGCATATCCATCATCTGCGCGTCAAACTTGGCAGCGACCTCATCGTGACCGTGCGCGGCGTCGGCTATATGCTGCCGCGTGACAATGCCGAAGCGCCATGACGCGACCGCGCTCGCTCCAAGGTCGGCTGGTGTTGTTGGTGCTTGGCGCCGTCGCCGGCCTATGGCTCATCACCGCATTGATCACGTGGTACGACGCCCAGGACGAGATCGATCAACTGCTGGACAGTCATCTAGCGCAAGCTGGTGCGCTACTGGTCATGCAGCACGCACAGGCCGTCGACGAGGACGATGAGCCGAGTCACGACCTGCCTGTCCAGCATCGTTACGCGCCCAAAGTCGCCTTTCAGGTCTTTCACGAAGGGAAGCTGGGCATCCACTCGGCCAACGCGCCGAACCAGCCGATGGTTGCGCCAGGCGAGCGCACCGCGTCCGGATTCTCTACGGTGCAAATCGGAGGCAATGCTTGGCGTGTCTTTGTAGCGCAGGGGGTCTACAAGGACATCCAGGTCTACGTTGGCGAGCGCATCGACTCCCGCACAGCAATCCTGACCGCCATCTTGCGCAACATGCTGTGGCCGATGGCGTTGGCGTTGCCGTTACTCGCCTTGGCCGTCTGGTGGGCGCTCAAGCGCGGGATGCTGCCGCTGCGCAGATTGGGTACCGCGCTTGCCGAGCGTGACCCGCGAGCACTCGATCCGGTCCGGATGCCCCATGCGCCGGTTGAGATGACGCCCATGCTCGGCGCGCTCAACGCGCTCTTTGCCCGCATTCAGACCATGCTCGACGCCGAGCGCCGCTTCACTGCCGACGCCGCCCACGAATTGCGCACGCCGATTGCCGCAATCAAGGCCCAGGCCCAGGTGGCAATAGCCGCCCAAGAGGACGCCATGCGTCGCCACGCCTTGGTGGGAACGTTGGAAGGATGCGATCGCGCTGCCCATCTGGTCGACCAATTGCTGTTGCTTTCGCGTCTGGAAGCGAACGCCGGCATTTCGATTGAACCGATCGACCTTGGTGCGCTGGCTAGACAAGTGATGGCAGACATTGCGCCAATAGCCTTCGGCAAGAAACAGTGCATCGCACTAGAGAATCCGGAGCGCTGCATGGTCGCGGGCAACAGGGCATTGCTGGCCTCACTTGTTCGCAACCTGATCGACAACGCCATACGCTACAGCCCCGCCGAGGCACAAATCGTCGTGACGGTCACGCACCGTAACGGAAGTGCTGCGCTTTGCGTCGAAGACAGCGGCCCCGGACTCCCCGCCGCCGAACAGCACCGACTTGGCGAGCGCTTTTTCCGTGTCGAGGGAACGGACCAGAGTGGTAGCGGCCTTGGATGGTCGATCGTGCGCCGGATCGCGGCGGTTCACGGTGCAAGCGTAACGGTTGACCGCTCGCCGGGTCTCGGGGGATTGCGCGTCGACGTTATCTGGTCGAACCTCACATCCAGTGGGTCCGGAACCCACCAATAGGTCATGCGCGACTTCATCCCTTCATTGAAGTCATGAAGAATACGAGCCGGCGGTGCGACTCGGGGAGTGTGCCGATGTGGAAAACGGCTCCGGTCTCTCTCATGCGCAATCGCTTGGCAGCGGGGCTGCGCCATTGACCGCGCGCCGCTGCTCAACCTGGAACCCCATCCCCACGTTCACTGCTCGGACAATCCATGCAACAGATAAAAGAAATCGATCTTGAGATCGCCGCCGATTCCGAAGACAGCGTGGCCAAGCAGGCCGCTGCGCGGCGCAGCACCCTTGTGAGCGTCGCCGTCAATCTTGGATTGACGATAGCGCAGGTAGCGGCTGGCATGCTGGCCGGCTCGCAGGCGCTGATCGCCGACGCCATCCACTCCTTGTCCGACCTGATCTCGGACTTCGTGGTGCTATTTGCTAGCCACCATAGCCAGAAAGGGCCGGATCAGACACACCACTATGGCCACCAGCGTTTCGAGAATGCCGCTTCCCTGGTGCTCGGTCTGCTCCTGCTGGCTGTGGGCGTGGGCATGCTCTGGAACGCGGTACTCAAGCTGGAGCACACCGAGGCCATCCAGCCGGTGCGGCTCATTGGCCTTTGGGTCGCGCTAGGCGCTCTGGCTGCCAAAGAACTGTTGTTCCGCTACATGCTGGCGGTGGCAGAGAGAGTGCGTTCAAGCATGCTGGTCGCCAACGCTTGGCATGCCCGTTCGGATGCCGCGTCGTCGCTGGTGGTGGCGCTTGGCATCGTAGGCAACGTACTCGGGTACCGGCTGCTCGACCCGGTGGCAGCGCTTGTTGTGGGTCTGATGGTGACCCGCATGGGCTGGCAGTTCGGCTGGGAAGCCCTGCACGATCTGATGGATCGTGCCGTTGATGAGGAGACTGTGGAGGCGATCCACCAGGTCATGCTAGCGACGACGGGTGTACTTGGCGTACACGACATCAAGACACGCCGTATGGGCGACATGATTCTGGTGGATGCACACCTCGAAGTTGATGCGCGCGTCAGTGTGCGCGAGGGCCACGACATCGCACTGGAGGCTCGCCGCCGCGTGATGGAGCGACGCGACGTGCTCAATTTGATGACGCACGTGGATCCGGTCGATGTGCCCCTCTAGTCGCAGCCTTGCGCCACGTCTTCCTAAAGTGGAGCGAGTAACGGTAAAGGTTCCGATTGGGAATTGCACCGCCACGCACGAGACATGAACAACGGGGCTCGCCGCCATGAATTCGACCTTCCGCGAACGATGGGAACTCAGGAGGCAGCTCTCCGACGACGTTGACAGGATGATGCGCCGTCTGCGGTAAGCCGCTTTCGAAGCCTCTGACGACGACGCAGTCCGTGCTTAGGCAGAGGATTCCGACAACTGGGGGGATTGGCAGACGCTTTCCGAACGTGATGCAACCTGGCGAGAGACTCTGCTCACGGCGTTAGCGAGCGCAAGACCCCTGCGGGGGTTCGGAAGAGATGTCTTCGGGGATGGAGCGACATTCCCGCGCAGTTCGGGCTTGAGCTGTTGTCGGTGCAGCCCTGTCTTAAGTAATTGAAATGGAACGGTTTCCATCTGCTTGAGCACACTGTGCTCCCGCAGAGCGCCAAATTGAGTGACCAAAGTTCCCGATTCAGTGAATCTCGACATCGACAACTGTCGAGATTCACTCAATCTTGAACCGCAGAGCCCGATATGGCGCCATTCCCAGCGGAACGGTTCAGTGAACTTGGAACTCTTGGTTCACTTAATTTGGAACTATCCGGGGCCCGGGTCATTGAATTTGGAACTTTCTGATGGGCCCTGTTGATCACACCAGCGCTGTTGATGGAAACTAGGAACATCGCGTCCAGGAGTGCTTGATTAAGTGTGATAAGCGTCACATTTGCGCCGGCGGCAAATATGGCGGTAAGCGGCGGTTTTTCTCGCAGAAGCGCTGGCTCTCACTAAACGAAGCCGCCCACAGCGGATGGTTCTGTTAGGGCGAGTGAGGTTTGACGGCGGTAGCCGGTGTTCCCTGTGCTCCAACTTCGGCTTGCTCCGTGGGTCGATAGGGCACTAGTTCCCGCTTCTCAAGCGGCCAAACTGCGGCACCTTTCCCATCATGAATGAGCGCCCGATCCTTGGTCGCATACAGCAGTATGCCGGAGACCAGCACCTTTCCGGATTCCACGAGTTCGAAACACTGCGGCTGTTTCTGCGGCTTGCACCCCTTCGCTATCAGGGCTGCGTCCTGAGCAAAGTCTCGTCTGGCGATTGCCTCTCCGATGATTTCTGGTAGCACCAATGGGATGCCCAGCAGCAGAACTGGAAAAAAGAACAGCGGAGGCATTCCCAGTGTCGTAATGACCGTGAACATGAGGTCCCGATGCCATTGAGTGAGTTTCCTCTTGCGGCCGTTTGTTGTCCGAGCACCACGTTCTTTCAAACGCTCGAATATCACAATAACTAGCGCAGTAATCAGCCCAAATAGCATAGTTGCGCCAACGGCTGCCCATTTTTTGCCGATCGCATCCAAACTCAGTAGGATGGAATGCATGACGGTGACAGTGCCCACGTATATGTAGTCTGGCTTATCCAGTGGAAAAAGCTTCCAATCTGTGCCGTAAAGCCCAAAATAAATATCTAAGCGGACTACACCAATAAAGTAGGCTAAGACAGATAACATCAAGATAAGAAGCGAAATCCCAGTCGGGGTGAGCCATATCGCCGGCGTCTGATTTTTGGACTCGTTGGTCTGGGGCTTAGGTTCACTTCCGTTGTCGTGCCTGCCTTCAGAAATCTTATTAGTCATTGGTGGATATTTTGGGTGTGAAACTATGCAATATCGTCACCCGTGGCGATATCTGAAGTCTCGCACTAGGATAAGCGTGCCACTGGCGGGTGGTAGGTAATCTAGCTAGGTAGCAGATTCCTGGTGGGAGTCGTTAAAATGGGCGGTCGGCGGGAAGACATCTGGCAGTTGCGCATGGATCGCAATAATCACCGTGCATGCGGCAAACGGGCCGCGCTAGCCGTGAAAGCGGGCCCTGCGGGTGCCGAAACTTCGTTGGCTTAGGACGATTGCTGCAGTTCATTTGCACGGCCACGAACAAGCGGCCGGGGGAACTCGTTTGTCATTCAGTCCACGCTTACTTTGATTGCTCCCAGCAGCAGCTTCGCTCATTGATCAATGATGTCCAGCAACGATAAGGAAGCCAAGTTTCTTGACTTGGTTCATCGCGTGACGGCGTGTCAGAAGTGCCCTCGGATGGCCGGGAGCGCACGGGTTCTCGGGCCTGGCTGCGGCCCTCTTGATGCGCCGCTCATGTTTGTTGGTGAAGCGCCAGGACGATTGGGCGCCGATGGCTCGCATTTGCCCTTTCACGGAGACAAGTCTGGGCACAACTTTGAGAAACTCATCGAACAGGTGGGGATCAGCCGCTACGAGGTATTCGTAACCAACGCGGTGTTGTGCAACCCAAAGGACGAACGCGGCAACAATGCGACGCCTACATCGACCGAAATTGCAAACTGTGCGCCGTTTCTGCGAGAAACCGTCGAGATACTAGATCCTTCGATCGTGGTCACGCTCGGCGCTGTGGCGCTGAAGGCATGCGGCGAGCTCGAGGCACACTCGTTTTCTCTCAGGGATCAAGTGAGAACCAACAATCCCTGGATGCACCGGTCACTGATACCGGTGTATCACCCAGGACAGCGGGCAATGGTGCACCGTAGCTTCGCCAACCAACTCAGCGACTATCAGTTCGTCGCAGAAACTCTGCGCAGACTCAAGAAGCCACGCAAGAGGCCTGTCAGCACGAAGCCTCGGCCTGACGCCATAAAACTCGGGCAGGTTGCTCAACGAGTCTTGCAGGGCAGTCCGGCCGGACTTAGCTACTTCGCACTTCACAAGCTTTGCTTCTTAGCAGAGCTTGCCGCGCTCGAAGCGACTGGGGAGCGTTTGACGAATGCATATGTCGTCAGACAGAAGGACGGTCCATATTTCGTAGATCTGCATTTGGCGAAGTTGCCGCAGCTAATTCCCGGCGTCCAGATTCGATCTGCTGGCAGCAAGGCATTGCTTTCCTTTCCCATCCAGTCTGATTTTCTTGTCGACGAGCCCGCCGAGACGTTATCCGCCTCAGATGAGGCTGCCATCAGGACGGTTCTCACGAAGTATGGCCGCATGCGTGATGATGAACTCAAACGGGTGGTCTACCTGAGCAAGTACATGAGAGCTCTGCTCAGGAAGGAGCGGACCAGCGGGGCCAATCTTTATAACGCGGCAGTGCTGCCGTTTTCGACAAAGGAATGAACATTCAAACCGCAAGCGGGACAGGTCTGCTACTGCCGCTGGAACAATCCGAGAGAACTAGGTGGTGATATGCCTCTGCATACTTTCGAACAGGCCATCGAAGACGCGCAGCGTTACGGCAAGCAGCATCTCCTTCTTGGCAACGGTTTCAGCATCGCTTGTCGTCCAAAGATCTTCACCTACGGTCGGCTCTACGAGCAAGCTGACTTTTCGAGTATCTCGACAACGGCAAAGCTGGCCTTCGACGCGCTAGCCACACAGGATTTTGAGCGCGTTATCAAAGCTCTTCGCGACGCTGCACGGCTTCTTGAGTCGTATGGCGGCTCTCTGGATCTTGTTGCCCAGCTTCGAGGGGATGCCGACGGTCTACGAGAGCTTCTAGTTCAGACTATTGCTGCGAGTCATCCAGCGTGGCCTGGAGAGATCGAAGAGGAGGAGTACGAGGCATGTCGTCGATTTCTTTCAAACTTCGACACCGTCTATACCTTTAACTATGACCTTCTCCTTTATTGGACACAGATGCATACGGCGGAAGGAGAACCGCCGGACTCCGACGATGGATTTCGCGCGTCGGCAGATGACTTCGATGCCTCATACGTCGTGTGGGAGCCCGGTCAAAGCCACGAGCAGAACATGTGGTTTTTGCATGGAGCACTTCATGTCTTCGATTCCGGAATAGAGATTCAGAAGTACACGTGGAGCAAGACAGGTGTCCGCCTCATTGATCAGATCAGAGATGCGCTGTCCAAGAACCTCTTTCCAATTTTCGTCTCCGAAGGTACCAGTGCCGAGAAGTACGAAAGAATTCGACACAACGACTATCTCGCCAAAGCGTATCGGAGCTTTGGATCGATCGGGGGTGCGCTCTTCATATATGGACACTCGCTCGCGGAGAACGACGATCACTACCTGAAGTGCATACGGAAGGGGAAGGTGAGTCACCTCTATGTTGGCCTGTACGGTGCCCCTGATTCCGACGCGAACAAATTCATTGCGCGGCGCGCCGCTCAGCTATCCGATGGGCGAAGAGCGAAAAATCCGTTGGTGGTCACCTATTTTGATGCTGCATCAGCAAAGGTCTGGGGCCGGTGACACAACTAGCTTTCCTCCGGTTGCCGTCGAGCGCCATAACAACAATGTTCGCGTTCAGTTGCGCTTCGAGCCGCTGAGAGCCGCCAGCTTGACATCGCCAGAATTTCTTCGTAACGTCTGCGGCATGGGCTAGTTGCCGCCCGTCAGCGTGTGCGCTCCCTCCTCAGGGAATACGGCAAAGGCAGATTCCGCAGCACCTCGAAACCGAGTTTCCGTCCTGGAGCCCGGCAATGCACACCGTCGATAGTGGCTCCGCTGACTGGAGACTTATATGTCCTCCCGTATTGCCATGCCATTGGAGGCGCAAGCCTCTGCGTTGGTGTCGTTCCTGGCTGAAGCGAAACACTCGCTTCCACTTGAGACCGCCCTTGAGATTTGCAACTCAATGCGCGTCGCCAAAGAGCCGCCTGCGCGCTTTCTGAAAGCTGCACTTGCCGGACGAAATATCGAGGTCAAGCATACATCCTGTCTGAAAGCCGTTGCGCTAATGGACGGTTTTGATGGGCATGTCTCCCGACCGAAACCTACATGGGTGGTTGCGCAGTACGCATTCGATGCGCCCGCGATTACTCCCAAGGTAAAACGACATCGCAAGAGCACCGACGCGACAGCCGACCTTTGCAATCGGCTTACTGAAAACCTCGCTGACGCCAAGGAGTCCCCATATGCGCAGGTCGTCCGCAATGCCAATTACCTTGAGTTCATCTTTGTCGGAGAGCCGCAGCCTGGGACCCGCTATATCTTGGCCTGCAAGAACCCAGATGGGTCCGCCGCAACAGTAGGAGAAGACGATACCCTGAGCGCCGTGGAACGCGTCCGGCGTGTTGTTGAGGGGCAGTTCAACGGATGGCTCGACGGCGCGGTAAAGATTCCATTCGAAAAGGCGGGCGTCCTTCGTCTTCTTAAAGACGGTGAGGCCATAGTCGACGGTCCGGAATCAGAGATTCTCGCCGCATGTGAACGTGATGAAGACTTTCCGCTTGACGCTGAATCGCTGCTAGGTCTTCCCGCTAACACCCGGCGCTATCAAATAGCTCACGTCGTTGCCGGCGACGGCAAGATTGTGCCCGCCGACGACATGCTTGTTGAACGTATGTGGCGTCGGCTGGAGGCGTTCTATCGCTTCAATGAGGAAGATTTTTCATGGTTCTTGTCCCGCCGACGGGAGGAGGAGGATGAGGGGCGATTCGACAGCGATGGCATTGATACGGACCGATTGATTGCAGTACTTGCGGACCGCAATATTCCCGTCGAGAAAGCTGCGGCGATGGCTGATGTGAGCCTTGAGCAGTGGGAAACGATGATTGCCACAGAAGAAATCTCTCGCGTGGCCCTGCTCAAGTTGTCGGAACGATTGCAACTTGCCTCCGCGAACGAGCTATATGTCGACGCACGCAACCCAGTCTGGATGCCAGTGACAGGCGGTGAGGAAATCGCTCTTTGGATGCGAAATTTCGACCATCTGCATTTGTCCGTGTCTGGCATTGCGGAAGGCGCGCCGCTTGCGCAGCGTGTCCTCGCAAAATTGACGCGGTTGCATCGCCGATCGACCGACCATGTGGCATTGCAGGCTGTTCTATCAGAAGCCGAAGCAGTTGGGCTTCGTCTGTGCGCGACTATCGGAAAGCGTTTCGTCTCAGATCTACCTGTTTCTCGCGAACGACTGGCCATGGTCGGGCACTTGTCGCTCTGGGACCGGAAAGAAATCGACAGCCTTGGACCGCCGAAGACGGCTGATGACGAGGATGAGAGCCAACCGTGGAGCGCGATTGACGACGAATATCTTACAAGGTTCAACTCGGTGAATCTGACAGTCGGTGACTTGATTGCTCTCCAAGAGGAAATCACACGAGCTCGTCGCGACGGCCAAGAGCCTGGCTGGGAAACCTCCGCATTTGCTGCAGCCCGCGTTTTTAGAGGAAAGGCAGACGCGGCTCACCGCGCGCATACAGCCATGACCCGCATGATGGCGATGAGCCGTCTGATAGAGAGCGGCGCAATCGGGGCATGGATCGAGAACTCGAACGAGCCCGGCGTTGGCCTTGTGCCGAAAAACGTTCTTCATGCGACGGCACGCTGCCCACTGATTCGGGTTGGCAACGACCCCGGATTTGAAGTCGCGATCTTCCGTAACCTTGCCCTTGAGCTGGCGGTCCGAACTTAGCGCCAGTGAGATCAGTTGCCGGCGAGACCGATGCTTACGTTGGCATAGGGAAGTGACGCCGAGTTCCTTTCTTACTTTTTCTTTAGCGAAAAAGGGTAGTTTTGCTGTACAGCAAAACTACCCTTTTTTTGCGAAAGTGAGGCGCACTGCTCCTGGTCGTTTTTCCAGGACGTCGGTAGGGCACGCGTGGTGTACGGCAGGCGCGCCTCTGCACCGCCACGCAAGATGGCGTCTTCGGTTTTGTTCGTTGGCCAGCTACGCGAGCGACCTTGCCGGCTTGCTCCTCCTTCTCGGGCGCCGCTTCCTCTTCAACACCAGCATGGGATCGCGGTAGCGGTGCGACGAGAGTGAGGTAGAGGTTGGATGGGCCAGAAAGGCGAAAGGCCCGCTGGGGCTACCTGCGGGCTCTGTTGATGCTGCCGAAAAGCCTAGATTGCCTGAAGTGGATGAGCCTCTAGCAATTCATAGACTTTCAGCCGAAGAAGCTGCAAGACTTGCTGTCGGAAACGATGCCCCTCGGGAACGCCAGGCGGCACAACTGAATGAAGAACTGAGGGATCACCACGCCAGCCGCAGTTTCCCTGACCGTCATGGATTATCCGAACAAGAACATCGCCTTGTGAGCGCCCTCGCTCATCAAGCACCCGGAAATCAAGCACACCACATAGGAACTGGCCTGAATCATCGGCAGCGAATGCGTGCCTGAATTCACCGCGTACCTTCATATGGCTGATGTCAGCATCAATGGCGAACTCCTTGCCGTCTACGGGAGATACGTTCACACCTGCGATGTCTTGCAGCCCACTGAAATCGCCGCTCTTCAGCAGACAACTCAGGATGACTCGCGCGTACTCATCCAACCTTGCGGCGCCGTTGGCGAAGTGTTCTGCATAGGCTACTTCCATTACACCCCCTCGTTATGTAGGAGGGATAGGATGCCAAATGCAGTTCCTAACGAAAAGGCCCCCAACACGTGGGGGGCCTTACCGTCGGGGCCGATCGGCGTGGCCTTGGAACGCGTGAGAGGCTGAATCGCCGAGCTAGTGAAAGCCAGATTCGCCGGGACCGCTATGAGGAATCTCTGGATGCAAGCCTTTCTGCGCACGGTACCGACTTTTGAGCTGGCGGCGGATGCGTGACAAGCTGCAAACGTGAACCGCTCGTCGAGCACTCAGGACGCCTGCTTCGTTTTACCAGCCAAGCATCTCGCGCGCCCGTTTCATTACCCAATCTTGCTCTGCCTCAGAGAAGTCCCACTCGCCTCGCTGTACCTTCAGCGCGAACCCCTTGCGCGCACGCGTCAGGCAGAGCTCCTGCGTCAATGCTGGATTCTCAGAAACCTTGCGCGTGCAGTACGCAACGAACTGTTGCGCCAAGTCCTCGCAGCCTTCGTACCGCTCCAACAATTCCTCTTCGGTAAGCCCGGTGATGTATTTGCCGTTGAAGAGGCGCACGCCGAGCTTTGGCTGTGCACCAGGCACCGAGGCTGGAGATACATCACGCGGAAAATCGACAGGTATCGCTCGGTTTGACATTACGCTTCCCTCCAGGTCTTAAATTGGGTCCTTGAGTGGAGCTCGCAACGGGGCATCACGCGGCCTCGGGTAAGCAGAAAGGGCCCGCTCTGACTTGGCGCCGGAAGATCCCTGCGCCAAGCAACGCATGATCACTACGAGAAAAGAGAACGGTTTGCACGCTCTGGCTCCTCATTCGTGGCGGCGTTCAAAGTCTTCGTCTTTGCCGACGTTCGGCATATTCATTAGCGTCCGTGCAGGTTCCCCAACTCCTCGAGAGGCTTTCGGCGACTCAATACGGAGCCACTCCCCGAGCAACTCCCTCACACAGTGCTGACACAGGTCGAGGCAGACCAGATTGCCGTCTCCGAAGATCGAATCGAAGTCGCAGGAATGGTCAAACGACAGCCGCTCTTGCCACTCGCCGGGTTCATCAGCGGTCAGCCGGCGCTGACATCGGTCACAGGTGCATGCAGCCAATTCCTTGACGGTGACGGGGCGATATTCGCGCATGGCAATCCTTGGTGCTGTAAGTGGTGGATTCCGCCGGCTTCGCATTAAATCCCACGCGAAGCTTGGCGCTTGATGAACGCTTCGTAGCTCGCTTCGGCCCGACTGGATCGCTTCTTCTTAAGCCAGCGCTTGCGGTGACGGATCAAATCCTCCAGTGAGCGCTTGGTTCCATGCTGGAGGCAGTACGTGTCGATCAGTTCCTTCATGACGAGCTTGTCGCGCTCTTTCTCCGGTCGAAATTCGCTGCGGGCCAGGCAATCCTTCACCAAGTTGGGGTTCTCTATGAGCCATTGCATGAATCCCAATGAGAGCGGCGTCCGAATCGCGCCCAGGCGGAATACACCACTTCGCACCGCTGAGACGATGGCATGTTGCGTGGAGAGCTTTGCCGGAGAGACCCACACCTTCCTTGCGATATCCTCGTTCGACGTGACCAGCGATTGCTTGCACTTTGCGCATGAGACGATGCTGGGCGCGTCCTCGCCCACGGCATTGATGCACGGTTTCGCCGCTTGGATTGCGGCTCCGCACGTTGGGCAACATTCCGCCATCCTGCAGTGATGTTTTGGACAAATGGTCCATGCCTTGAACCGCCATTGAATTCGAAGGTATGGAACCGGGTCTTCCGCTAGACAACATGGGCAGAAGCGATACGTAGGTGTATTGCCGGTGAAGTTCAGCAGCCGCTTCAGCTGCGGCATCTCACGCACCAATCGAAATATGTCGGCCAGCGCCTTGAGTCGTTTGAGCGACACAGACGTTCCAATGCCGATATGGCACACATGATCGTGCGGCGTGGCCAGATCGGGATCTTTGGTCGGTTTCAGCCCCAGGTACCCAGTTAGCGTTCTATAGGTAACTCCATGGAGTTGGCAGGTCCGGTGTATCCAGGACGCCGCAGACTCATCTGGAAATGGATATGGCGCATGTACTAGGCTAAGTGGTCGGCTCATCAGTATCTCCAAACAACGACATTTGTCGGTCAACGGCGATCAAGCGATGAAGCGGTTTAGACGGAGTGAGCTTGTACAAGCGAGATATGAGAGACGAGAGACATCGAAGATCATCTTGCGTTGTGCACTCTTCATACAGCGCGCGCAGTGCCGGCATTGGCAGGCGGATCGGCTCCCGTGACGGACGCCGAGCAATAAGCGGGACGAGCCGATCAAACGCTCGACACACAACAGCAGCAGCCTCGTCGGTGGAGAGGCTACGGTTGGCACATTTCGGATGGTCGTGCGGTTGTTGCGCATCGACGATGCCGAAAATCCACAGCACGCGAAGGAACGTGTCGATGGAAAGATTTCCGAGCCCAATCGGAAGGCAACTGGCCGGTCGCGCCGCCAACGGGCACGGGGTAGGGGCCAGTAGATCCGCAATATGGCTGCTTACTGCAAGCTCACGCGCGTCCGCGATGACGGTCACCTGGTCCCGTGTGGTCAAAGACAAGCCGCACTCACAAATATCGAGAGCGGGACGACGCCAGCATAGTGGCCTGCCACACTGGCATCGATCGCGGAGCCGAAGACCATGCTTCGGACAGGCGGTTCCAAGGCCAATCGACCATGTCGCAAGGGCGCGGTGGTTCTCTCCGATGCACGCGGGGCAAATCTGAGGGTGGGCTTGCCTCAGGTGGTAGGGCCGCAGGAAGTGGTGATCGAGAAAATCAGCCGCCAGCGCCTCGTGTTGGAAACTTCGGACGACAAACGCTCTTTGCAGCCGCGCTGGCGTGCATCCGAACATGAGCGCGACTGATCCGCAAGCAGTGGCAGGAAGATAGCAGTGCCCCGGCGATGCTAGGTGCTGAGCCAGTTCGGAGAATGTCAGACCGTTCGCGATCGCCATGCGCAAAGCAAATCCCACGCCGTCCTCGTCTAGCGAGATCTCGTCCTGCCGTGGGAACGGCATGACTTCTGTGCGCAGCATCAGGCAAACGGATTGCATTTGCTCGAGCCAGTGCCGACCAGCCTCCGGAACGCCAGTCGGAGATGCTCTTTCTCGACCTTAGTCACGTTTGCATCAACCGCGATCATCGCAGCCTCCATGATGAGTCCCTTCAAGGTCCGCATCACACCCTCTGTGGCATTGAATACCGGCTTTGCGTAGGTGTTCAGCTCGGACAGGTCTACATCGGTCGTCCCCTTCACAAAGCCGTTAAGGACCCCTAACCATTCCTTATCCTTTAGCGAAGGCAAGTAGAAGATGGACGATATCCGCGTCGTCAACTGCGGATCTGCTTTCTCGATATTGCGCAGTTGATCTGTGCCAGAAAGCATTACTGGTCGGGAGGTCGTGGTCATAAGCCTCTTGGTCCAGTCATTGATCGAAACGCGAACTTCGTCCTTGCGAGAGAGAAAGACATGCTGGTATTCGTCGATGGCGATCAGTTGAATGTCGTGTTGCTCGATTGCCGCGACGAGAACATTGAAGAGTGTTGCGTTTGTCTTTTTGCCGGCTCGTGGGGGGATGGCATATTTGAAAGAAGCTAGGAGCTCCTCCTGAATCTGCGCTACTGTCGGCGCTTCCTTTAGGGACGCGACCAATACGCTTTCCGGACGAAGAAACGACCAGTTGCAGACATTGCGTTGGACGGATTCGATCAGGCACGACTTTCCGGCGCCAGACGGCGCGATGACGCAGGCGCCGACCGGATGCTGTAGGTTGTTCCCCAATTGGATGACGCGTCCGACTCCTTCCAATGCCTCCTTGAATGCGGTGTGGTTTATGCGGATCTGGCTGATGCGAGAACCGACCTGTAATGCCTTAGGGCTGTAGCTCATGACGCATCTCCCGTGAAGACTTCGAAGGTCGGAATCTCGACGTTGCGGGCTTGGACATCGTCCATATCTGTCACCATTGGGAGGGTTGGGCTATTGAGGAAGCTTTGCTCGGACGGTGATGTCCTTACGGAGCTGAGGCCTTGTAGCAGGCCCAATTCGCGAGCGCCACGCTTGATGCGCTGCCCACCGCGTATGGCTTGTGCCCAGTGGTCTTGCAAGGTGAGTCGTGCGTTCCTGAGCACAGTCGATGCATTTGCCAACGTTAGCTTTTCGGCCGCGGCTCTTCGAATCAGACGATGTTGCGTAAGAGTCAAACCTTCCGCGTATTCCTTGTCCCGAGCTCCAACAGTTACCCACAAGCCGGTGCGAGGATGCTGTACATACACGCTGCCAAGGTTGTACGGGTTGTACTTAACGGCGGCCTTGAACTTAGCGCCCACTTCGCGACGCATTGTCCCTAGGTCGTCACTTGCGTATTGAAGCCACTGATTTACAAAACCACCATGGTCGACTGTCACAGTGGTGCTCAGACCCGCAAGGACATCAAGGGAGCTCGTGTCGTCCATGAACGTGGGAGCGGGACAGCTGCTCAGGCCCTCCTGAAAAAGATCGATTGGCCGTGCCATCTTTCGGTCGTTAATCTCGAACGGGTGCACGTCGACAACCCATTGCAGGACACCGAAGCACAAGTCGCTGAACGTGATGCAAGCGGTTTGGTACGGATCGATGGGATCGGGCCCGGTTCCCGGTTTCTTGGGCCTGCCCATCGCAGGAAGTTGCCGAGTGAGTTCGCCAAGGTGGCGTTCCACAACAGGTTTGAACCACGGCATACGGACGGGGCAATACTCGATGTCGATGCACAAATCGCTTGCGACGTGGCGGAGATGCGGGGAGTGGAAGGACAGGGAGTTGTCGAGCACGAGCGTTTCCCACAACCCCATGGCATGCCACGGATTGGATAAGCCCTGACCTGCAGTGATGACATTTTTCGGTTGAACAGCGACCTTGATGCTCTGCACGACGCGGCCTACGGTTTCGCCCTCGAATGAGATGAAAAAACCTAGGATATAGCCGCTATAACCACAGACGAGCAAGGTGATCACCGGGCGACCAAGTGGAATGCCGAACCGATCGTCGATCACGACCAAATCCAGGATCGTATGATCCATCTCGACCCGTTCTACCGGCCGAGTTGCGTACACCCCAGGTTTTGCGAAACGCCATTTGGCGCGAGCTTCAGCCACCCCTAGGCGAGCTCTGTCTCGATCAAATGGAGTGGTCTCCCGAGCGATCCGCTGAACGGTTGAAAGGCTAACTGACATCGGTGCTTCCGACGATGCTTGGTCGGTTGCCGCTTCTTTCAGCTTGCGGAGCACCTTGTCATGCGCTTCGCGCAACGTGCAGCCGTCCCGCACGAAGTAAAAGCGGGCCAGGGTTTTCCTAACGATCTCCATGATCGCGCGCGATGTTCTGCGAGACGTATGTCGATTCGTATGGCGAGATACCAAAATGGCGGGATTGCCTCCACTCTGCACGTACTCGCGCATCCATCGCATGACCGTTGGTGTGCCCGGGGGATCTTCATCTTTAAGCTGTTGCGCCACGGATGAAATGGCGGCGGAGATTCGCGTGCGCTGACCTTTGGTGATGCCGCGCTTACGCATTTGCTTAACGTAGTCGTAGGCGCGCTCAAATTTCTTCTTGTGTTTAGGGGGAAGCGTTGCGGTACACACGACCATCTGAGTCGGGGCGCGCTTTTCTCCGGATGGGACCGATCCGCTATCCCTTACGACAGTCAGTTTCTGAGATGTGATGTCGCTGGCGAGCTTTCCGATGCGTTCCCGGCGGATGCGTCCGGTAGATAGGTTCTCCAGTTGAACGTACTGGTCGTCCAGGACACGTTGGACCTGCCATTGAGCGTCGCCGCTCTGCACAACTAGATCCGTATCAAGCGTGTAGATCGACATCGATGCCTCCGACCGGGTAGACCAACTGATCCTCATCGAAGTCGAACGCCTCGTTGATCCGAAGGCGTCTACGCCCGACTAAATGCAGAACCGTCTCAACGGAGGTGGATGCCTCACACGCTACATCGCGGATTTTGATGCCATTGGGATAATGGTAGGCGACAGCGATGATTCGCTCCGTTACCGCTTTGGAAATATGGCTACGTGCGTGCCGAAGTAGAACTGAGGCGCGCTCGTGGCGTTTGCCGTGGTGAATTTGTTTTTCCGTGGCTACGACGAACTGGAAGCCCTTCTCTCGCAGACGTTGCTCGGCACATGCCAATCGCGGCTTGTTCCGATCGTTGCGCGCTCGCTTGTCAGGCTTAACCTCGACCACGACTTTCTTGTCGGGTCCGACCAAGAGGAAGTCGGGGAAATATGTGCCCAGTTCTCCGAGATCAAGCGAAAAAGGTTGGTGAGCGATCGAAGAAATCTCGAGGTCCAGAAGCGCAAGGCGCACAAAATCGCGTTCAAGCAGACTCTCGTATTCGATGGGGGTGGACTGGAACCACGGACAGGCGATAAGCCCCACTCGTCGGTGCGGCGAACGGGTGACGACCTTTCTGGCAGAAGGCATGAGGTCTCTCCAAGCAAAGGGATTCCCTCTTCCCCGAGGGGAAGGCTCGAAGAGGACTTGACAGGTGGGATAGTGCGTTCGATACTGACTGCGCCAACAGAGGTATCGAAAGGTATCTCCACGCCGCCTAGTCCTCCGGGGTTAGGTGGCGTTTTTATTTTCTACATGGGTGTCTCCTCTACGCGTTTCAGCGTATGGCCTGTGCAAGTGGCCCCCCGATCGCTGCGTCGGAATACTTCCAGCATTGCGGACAACGCTCTGGCGTCCGCTGGAGACAGGGTTGGGAGCAACTCGGAAAACTGAGCGCACAGGTGGTACGCCGCAGCCGGCGCACCGCGCTGAGGCAGGCTGAAATGGCGCGATACCTCGAAAGCTTCACGCAGGCTCGCTTCGTCAGCGCCACCTAGATCTAAGACACGGACGATTCGTTCGACGAGCTCCGCTTCCTTGGGTAGCTTGGAGCCGCATTCGAGCGCCGAGATGTAGGACTGACGATAGCCCAACCGCGCCGCGAACTCTCCCTGTGCCAGTTCGAACCTCGCACGCAGCATCCTTAAAACTATCGAAAATGGGCTCATTGGATAGTCGATAAATTCTTTGGTGCTAAGAGTAAGAAATCGTCTCGACGCTTTCAAGAATTTTATCTCTATTTAAGAGGGTTAAATCCATCAAAAAATATAAAGGGCGTAAATGGGGCGATTACGGTGGATGGCTGCCGGCATTGCAATCGTGGTCGCAGCCAATCCCATGCAAAACGAGATGGATTAGGGCCAGGAGCATGATTGGGCAGCCGCTGGGAGTGGGTGTTGTTCATGTGGAATGAAAACCCGTTTTTCCGGCACTAGTTCACATCAAAGGTGCGTCATGTGGCCGGCAGCCCAAGGTGGTAGCGCGCTTCTCTTCATCCATCGCTCGAGCGCTGCATTAACGTGCTGTTGTGCTACAGGGCATCTTTCGAACATGGCGTGGCGAGCCGCTTCCATGGCGGCGTTTAGCGGGCCGCCATCCATTAGGCGCGTGACGAGCTGATCGGGCCGGCCTTCTTCGTTAAACCATTGGTGGGCGTTGCTGACAACGACGCAGCTGCCGGTGGTTTGGGATAGTGCGAACCGGGGTGTGTCTACCATTTCGGTTTTTTTTGGTGCAACTGCTGTTTTCACCCTGAATCTGCATGACTTTTTAACGAAAACAAGTGATCTTTCTGGTCAGGAAGAAGACCTCTCATGGGCGCCGCTTCGGACGAGAGCGCGGCTTCGGTTGCTCCGCCAGCTATAAAATTACCTTGGTCGCGACGCGCTTTAATAGGCATAGATTCGCCGCTTATCGTCATTTGTCAGGCATGGGGGGCAGATGGTTCAATCACCTGTCGCTATTTAATGGGAAAAACAGTGTTGTCCCTCGCAGTAGAGGCGCAAAAAGGGCGCTTACGGTAGACGGGCTTATTCGTGTGGAATGATGGTGAGAACCGATCTGACACCAGACGAGATGGAGGCGGAACTGGGTGAAAGGCTCAGGACGCTTCGCTTGTTCAGGAATCTCGAGCAGAAGACGCTGGCTGAACTGGCCGGCGTAAGCGTTCGGGCATTGCGGGACCTCGAGAGCGGCCGCGGCTCGAGGGTCAAAACCCTAGTCTGCGTGCTCTGTGCTTTGGGACTGCAGGATTGGCTCAACACCATTGCGCCACCTGACACGATTAGTCCGTCGGCACGCACTCGTGAGAAGTCCCGGCAGCGTGCCTCGCATTCGCGTCTCCGTCGTGCTACTTGAGCCGGCTGCAGCGGCGTCTGCACCAGGGCATTTGGCGCGATCAGTACCCAGGTGGGACGGACAAATGCGCCCGGTAGGATTGCGCAGCGCTCCTCACGCGTCGGGCTCGCACGCGGTGGGATGCCCCCCCGTTGCCGCCAGGAAAGATATTCCCCCTGGCCAGGGTTGAAGCGCGTATGCTCGGCGCGGCCACTTGGCGAGCAACGTAACCGGAGTATCACGATGGCCAAGTCTCAATTGCGCGGCAACCGCGAAGTCAAGAAGCCGAAACAGCCGAAGAAGGTGGCAGTGCCTGCAGCACCGTTTGGCTCGGTGCAATCGCGGGTCACGAACGAGGGCGCTGAAAAGAAGAAGAAATGAACGGTACGTGCACGGGCTGCGTCCCGCGGGGTGTTTACCGCTGACCCAACCGATTGGGATGGCACGATGACTGTCGGGTGCGCGAAGCGTGACAGCGTTCCCCCCCGACCCCCGATAGTTCGATGGCGCACATGGAAAGAGCGTACAGTGGGACTTCCCCCTTTACGGAGTTCGCTGTGGATGCCCGTCCGACTTGCCGCTACAAGGGGTTTGAAGTCTACCCCTTCATCTACCTGTTCGACCCGCCTCGTGAATGGCATGGGCGGCGCTCGGACCGGTCCTACAACGCTTCGGTGCTGATCTGTCAGGCTGGCGAGGAGCCCAGCATGGAGGACTCCCGCATCTTCCGGCTGGAGGCCACGCCCTGGGACAGCGTCGGCGTGGCCAAACGTGTCGCCGTCAAGATGGCCGAAGGCATCATCGATGGCTTCGTGCCTGGCCAGACACTGATGGCGCAATAGCCGCACGAAGGCGGTTGCCTGCGGGTGGATGGCCACCATGCCAGACGCGAGCGTACCGCCCAGTCGTCATCGGTGGCCGTGGCCGCCGGTAAGACGATGCACGCAGCAGGAGGCCGTATGGTGCGCATGCGTTATTCGGTCGGCTTGCGCTACGAGGTGCACGACTCGACCGCCGATTTCATCTTCAACTTCCACGCGGCGCAGACTGCGCGCCAAGTCGTCGTCGCCGAATCATTGCAGTTGAACCCGGCGCTGATGGCAGAGCCGCACACCGAACCCGGGTTGCTGAACCGGCGCTTGCGCGTGCGTGCCCCCCGCGGGCACTTCTCGGTCACCTACACCGCCACAGTCGACGTCGACCATGTGCTCACACCGGCGGAGCAGTTGTTCGAAGTCCCCATCGCAAAGCTCCCGCTCGATGTCGTCACGTTCCTGGCCCCCAGCCGGTATTGCGAATCGGATCGGCTCATGGAATTCGCACTGCGCGAGTTTGGCGGCTACGAGCGCGGGTACCGGCTCGTCATCACGATTCGCGACTGGGTCTGCCGCTATGTGCGGTGTGTCCCTCAATCTACGAACGAGCGCACGTCGGCCGTCGACACGCTCGTTGAACGCAAGGGCGTGTGCCGCGACTATGCACACCTCATGATCGCCTTGTGCCGCGCGCTGAGCATTCCCGCGCGCTTTTGCAGCAGCCTCGACTACGGTGCAGACCCCGGCATGGGGCCGGCAGACTTCCACGCGTTCGTGGAGGTATTCGTGGGGCAGCATTGGTACCTCGTCGATCCATCCAATGCCGCGGTGCCCATGGGGCTCTTGCGGATCGGGACGGGGCGCGACGCAGCCGATATTCCCATCGCCATGGTCTTCGGCAACGTGGCGCCCTCAAGACCGCTGGTGCAGATCGAGGCCGTGGCGAGCATTGCGCCTGGGTTCAGCATGCCGGTGGACACCGCGCAAGGCATCAGCACCTGGTGACGGCGTGGCACGGGCTCACCACTCGTCCGTGGACGGCCCCTCTTCTTCCACGCCGAGGATGACGTCGATCGCCGCCCGTCCTGCCAGCTCGCCCACGAGATGCGCCCAGCGCCGCGAGAAAGGACCACCGTGGACCTTGATGCGCTTACCGATGGCCGCGACGCCCGCGGGCTGCGTCGGCCCCTGGATGGAAAACCACAAGTCGAACATGTCCTTTGATCGGCCCACGAGTTCCATGTGGATCTGGTAACCACGGTAGTCGGTCGTACGTGTCATTGAAGACGTCCTTGATGTGTCGTGGTCGTCTTCCAAGGGTAGGGGCCATGCTCGATGGACGCAATGCGTTTCATGGGAAGCCCCAGCATCTTTTTGCCGTTGACTGCCCCCCCGAACCGGCAGCCGCAACCGCAACCTTGTGCAGGCTACAGTCTTCACGGTTCAGGCGTGGCGCTTGACGGTTCGGCAATGGAATGCGGGCCCCGAACTGCGGCATTTCAATATCAAAGACTGCAGCGAGACCCCAAGAGAGTGGGAATAGACACGCGCTACAGGCGCCGTATCGCAGACAATGTCGGAAGCAGGACCACAGCCGGCGATGCTGCGCACCTAGAGGCTTCGCATCCCACCGCTTGTTTTGGGCATGCCCATACGCTAATACACGAGCAAGACGCGAGCCGCCCTACCACGATCCGACACTAGAACATCGCGACGATCAACTCCAGCCCAGCGCTGGTAGACGAGGAAGCCAAACATGGACTGCAGCGGAGAGGCCCGGCCCAATCTGTATCGCGTTCTGCGCGCGCGCTTGAATGCGCATCCGTTGTCGCATGTCGGGCCCGGGCTGATCACGGGCGTCGCCGACGACGACCCGAGCGGGATCGCGACCTATTCGCAGGCTGGGGCGCAGTTTGGCCTGGAGATGCTGTGGACCATGCCACTTACGTTTCCGTTGATGGCGGCCATGCAGTCCATGTGCGCAAACATGGGACGCGTCACGGGCAAGGGACTTGCGGCCAACATCAAGGACGTCTTCCCGCCGATTGTGTTGCGTACCGTCGTGTTGCTGTTGCTGATCGCAAATACGTTGAATATTGCCGCTGACGTTGCGGCGATGGGCGAGGTCGCGGAACTCGTTTCCGGCATCGACCGGCATGGCATGACGGCGTTGGTGGTGTTCGGCACCCTGGCACTGCAGATATTCGTTCCTTACCACCGATACGTTTTCTTTCTGAAGTGGCTGACGGCGTCTCTGCTGGCGTATGCCGCAGTCTTGTTTACCGTGCACGTGCCGTGGAGCCGCGTGGCGCTGCACACGGTGTGGCCCAGTGTGAGACTCGATGCCAGTGCCGCATCGACGGTGGTTGCCGTGTTTGGTACCACCATCAGCCCCTACCTGTTCTTTTGGCAGGCTTCCGAAGAGGTTGAAGACATGCGGGCGCGCCCGTCGTTGAAAGCCGATGGAGCCAAGGCCCGCACCGAGCTCCGGCGCATTCGCTGGGACACCTGGAGCGGCATGTTGTACTCCAATGTGACCGCCTATTTCATCATTCTCGCCACAGGCGTGACCTTGCACGTTTCTGGCGTGACCGACATCACGACCGCGGCGCAGGCGGCCAGTGCTTTGCGGCCGCTTGCTGGAGACTTTGCGTACGTGCTGTTCACCGTCGGGATCCTGGGGGTGGGGCTGATCGGCGTGCCAGTGCTGGCAGGCTCAGGCGCCTATGCCCTCTCCGAAGCGATGGGCTGGAAGGAAGGGCTGGAGCGCAAGGTGAGCGATGCCCGTGGGTTCTACAGCATCATCGCCTTTAGCGTACTCGCAGGGCTGGCAATCCAGTACTCGCCGATCCGTCCGATGAAGGCGCTTTTCTGGAGCGCGGTCATCAATGGTGTGGTGGCGGTCCCGCTGATGGCGGTCATCATCCTGCTCGTGTCGAAGCCCGCAGTGATGGGCCCCTATACCGCAAGCCGGCCATTGATCGTCCTGGGTTGGTCGGCCACGGCGATCATGGGGGTTGCGGCCATGGCGATGTTTCTACTGTAGGCATCGGCACGCAGGCAGAGTGCCTGCATGCCGATGTTGACGTCATGCAACGGGACGGCGGCGTAGCCCCCTCGGATGGCTCCACCCCCTCTCCCTCACCCAGCGAGTTCTGCGCATTGTTGCCCCAGGAGTATCCCTGCGCTGAATGCCAGGCCGGAGGAAACGAACCCCTCCGACACGGCAGCCGGTTCCCAGCCGGTGCCCCCTCCATCACTGGACGTGAAGCGATACTCTGAAAACCATCGCCGGTCACTACGTTGCAGTGTGCGGATTTCAAGCGTTCCGTTTGGGAGGTCAAGCGAATTGATCATAGATGTCCTTGGTACGGTGACCTCGGTATGTCGGGAAGTGCCGATTCACTGTTATTTGAGACTGCAGCGTAAGGTCGGCGCGAAACGTCGTCGGCCCGGTACCGTACAGAACTCGGTCCGCCGCTTGACCTCAGCGGTTGCCCACCTGGACAGGCGACGCCTGCGTCTGCCACCGTACCGACACACTTCACGCGAGCGAGGATGCTGTTTGTCGGGACGTCCGCGCGACACTCACGCTCACGTGCTGACGCAGGGATGCCCCGATGGGCTGTACGCCGCTTGTGGTCCGTACAGAAAGTTCAAGTCCTGGATTTGCGCTCTCCGCAACAGCACGCGGTGGCTTGCGATCGGGGCGGAGGTGTACAAAATGCGTAGCAATCGGATAGCACAACTGTGCGGCGCGATGCTGGTGATCGTGACGCTCGCGGGCGGGTGTGCCGGGATGTCCCGGCGAGGTACGGACACTGCAATCGGCGCCGGTGTCGGTGGTGTGGCAGGCGCTGTCCTGACAGGCGGTAGCGCGGTAGGGACAGTGGGCGGCGCAGTCGTCGGTGGCGTCGTAGGCAATCAGGTTGGGAAATGATTGCGGCCATGGCCGGCGAAGCGGCACGCCCGCACGAATGGGGAATGCCGCTTTCCAACCCGTTCTTGTGAATCGAAGGTGTATGGCTTAAGCGGCGGCCGCAGCCGCAGCCGTCTTGAGCGGCAGAACAGCGCTGGTCTGCTCCGTGCAGCCGGAAACGCCAAAGGCCACCGCAACGGGATTCATGCTGTCGACCATTGAAGTCGGCATCAGGATCGTCGCACCACGCTCTTTGGTGGTCTCGTAGATGATGTTCATGGCACGCAGTTGAAGCGCTTGCGGATGGCCTTCGTACATGCCCGCAGCCTCGACAAACTTGGCGGCGATGGCCGCTTCTGCAGAACCCAGGATGACGCGGGCCTGTTTCTCGCGTTCGGCCTGGGCCTGCCGGGACATGGCGTCCTGCAGCGCCACGGGGATGGCCACGTCGCGCACTTCGACCGACGATACGGTCACGCCCCATGCTGCAGTCTTTTCGCCGATCTCTGCGCGCAGCTGCTCGTCTGCCGCCTTCCGGTCCGATAGGAGTGCCGAGAGCATGGAGGCGCCGATCATTTCACGCAACGATGTCTGGGCGACGCGATCGATGGCCTGACGGTAGTCGGTAATGGCCAGCGCAGCCTTCTGCGCATCATGAACGTGCCAGAAGATGATCGCGTCGACATTGACCGGCACGGTGTCTTTCGTCAATGCCTGCTCGGCATTGAATCCGGTCGTTTGAATGCGCTCGTCAATCACAGCGGTGACGCTGTCGACGATCGGCAGGATCATGAACAACCCGGGACCTTTCACGCTTTGCAGCTTGCCTGCGCGCAGGATGACGAACTTCTGCCAGGCGTTTGCCATCTTGAGTGTCGATGCAACGAGGATTGCCGCAACCCAAAACACGGGCGCCAGCAGAACCGAGCCGAACATACCGGCGGCGGCCCCCACAGCCAAGAGAAGGACAACGATGAATGCGGTGATGGGATTCATATGGCGCCTCGCCAGCAAGTGGTACTGCAAACCATGAGGGACGGGGTCAGGGTTCTGGAGACGGTCGCTCGAACTGTCTGCGTGACGTCTTTACCCGAAGACGTGTGACCGGATGTCGTGTTCAAAATCGACTGTCCAGTCCGGGCCATGAGCACCGTCGTATTCCCGCATGGTCTTGCCCATCCGGACGATGACGCTACGGTCCAGCGCCTCGGAAGGGGCGCCACTCGAGAAGTGTTCCGTGGATGACACCTCAAAGCCGTCGGGCGCGAGGCCGTTTCGCAGGCACACCTCGCGAAACGCGTCGCGCTCCATGTCTGGGAACTGGAGAATGGTTTGATCGAGCATCACGTTGGCCTCTTTCTCGTAGTGCGCCGCCGCCTGTGCATGAGATGCCGTGGGGCGTAACGGATCGTCGGCTTTAGAGTCGCCCCATGAACAAGAGCACGAGAACGATGAGCAGAACCACGCCGAGCGCACCGCTTGGCGCGTAGCCCCACCCGTTGCTGTAGGACCACCTTGGGAATGCCCCAACCAGTAAAACGGCTAAGACAATGAGAAGTACGAGTCCGAGAGACATGATGTCCACCTTGTTTTGTAGATTCCCCCCAACTCCGTGTGCACGAGCCAGGCAAGAAGCGCTCCACGGTTGGTTCTTCATGAGGTTGACGCGCGAAGTTTTCCGGGCATTGCCCGAGCGAATTCAGCGTCTCTCACCGTCTTGAAGGATAGGGCAGCGCGGGATCGAAAACGGTTCGGTAGCGTACGCGCCAGCGTGTCAGTTGTGTGTCGGGCGAATGCTTGCCCGTCACGGCCTCATGGCGTGCTGCATGCGCACCGCTCGCGGTCTTTCTTGTCGACTACCGTACAGACAGCACTGCATCTGCAGAGAAATCATGTGGTTTCGTCGGGCAAGGTCTTGTCTAGGTACGCGCATCGCCGGGTAATGAAATTGGCCCGCGCGCGGCGCCTCAGGGCACGGCATCCCCCGCGACCAACTGAGCGCCGAAAGCGCAGGAGCATTGCCATGAACAAGGATCAAGTGAAGGGCCGTCTTGAAGAGGCGAAGGGCAAGTTGACTGAAGCCGTTGGCAGGGTCACTGGAAAGGACGCTACGGCAGCGAAAGGAAAGGCCGAACAGATCGCCGGGAAGTCGCAGGCGGCGTATGGCGATGCCAAGGAAGCGTTCAAGAAGCAGCCGAAGCCTTGATGCCCGCGACCTGCGCAAGCGCGTCAATGCAACACAGGAGCGATCATGCACAAAGTCATTACCACTGCACAGCACAGAAAGTCGGAGCCTGCTGCTTGCGGATGCATACCTGCCGCAGATGAAGGGCACACCTATCAATCCGCTGTGGACGCATCGCTTGAGATGACTTTTCCGGCGAGCGACCCAATCTCGCCGGGCGCGGCCATGTATGCGGAGCGTCAGCTCAGTACCTCGCTCGACAAGACAGATTGGAGCCTGGCTGTCGGTAGCAAGAGGCAGCTTTCCTGCGTCGAGCCCGCACCACGACACAAGGGCAAAAGCCGTGCGCATTGACGTATTCCTCCTGCCGGTTCAGTCGCCGGTTCGATGGCTCATTACCTTATCTGGAGTCACACCATGAACATCAACGAATTGGACCACCAAAGCGGCGGACCGCGTGCTGCGATCGTCGGCAACGGTCAGCTCAGGGGCGTCGGCCCCGGTCCTGTCATCATGGCTGCCGACACGCTCAACGGCAATTCGGTTCTTGGCCCGAGCGGTGAAAGACTCGGCAAGATCGATCACATCATGCTGGATGTTCCCCGCGGGCAAATCGCCTATGCGGTGCTGTCATTCGGAGGTTTTCTCGGTGTCGGCACGAAGCTGTTCGCCGTGCCGTGGTCTGCTCTGACGCTCGACACTGTACGCAAGTGCTTCGTGCTGGGCATCGACAAGAAGCAGTTGGAAGCCGCGCCGGGTTTTGATCAGAATCACTGGCCTAGCATGGCGGATACGCAATGGGCCACCAGCATCCATCAATACTATGGATCGCCCCCGTATTGGGAGGGGAGCCGGAATGAGGTCAAACTGGATTCCTGATGAAGTCGGCGTATTGCTGGTCAGAGCGCCTCGAGGTCTGGAAGCAGGCGATCGAACTCGCGCTTGACCACGGCATAGCATTCGCAGACGCGACGCTCGAGGCCGGGGCGGTCGAGGACTTCGATGGTTCCGTGGCTGTAACGGATCAATCCGGCGGTCTGCAGCTTCAAAGCGGCTTCAGTGACCCCGGACCTGCGCACGCCCAGCATGTTGGCAATCAGCTCCTGGGTCATGCGCAGCTCGTTGGAGGGCAGGCGGTCCAGGCTCAGGAGGAGCCAGCGACACAGCTGCTGGTCGATCGAGTGGTGCCGGTTGCAGACGGCGGTCTGTGCCATCTGGGTAATGAGTGCCTGGGTGTAGCGCAGCAACAGACGCTGCATGGCGCCGGCGCGGGCAAACTCCTGCTTGAGAATGCGGGCACTGAGGCGGTAAGCGCCGCCCGCACTCTGAACCACGGCACGGCTGGGGGTGGTCTCCCCGCCCATGAAGATGGCGATGCCGACCATGCCCTCGTTGCCGACGATCGCGATCTCGCCCGAGGAGCCGTTCTCCATGACATAGAGCAGGGAGACGATGGACGTGACGGGAAAGTAGACGTATTCGGGGCGATCGCCCGATTCATAAACGACGTGCCCGAGCGGCAGGTCGGCCCAGGTTAGCTGGGGCGCGATTCTCTCCCATTCTGCGGGCGGCAGCACGGACAGCAGATGGTTCAGCTTCGGATTCGGTAGAGCCGTCATGGTCGCCTCCCTTCCAGTGGTGGTGTGGTATCCATGTCGTCATTTCTGCGGCGCTGCTGAGCACGGTGGCGGCCGTGCATCAGCGCGCCTCCCGGCCCAAGCTCTGCGCCGCCCATGCGCGCGACAGCACAATCTTGAGCGCGGCGATGACGGGCACCGACAGGAAAATGCCCGCGACGCCGCCCAACTGCTCGCCTGCAAGCAACCCCACGATGACGAGGAGCGGACTGACCTTGACCCCTTCGCTCATCAGGTAGGGATTCAGCACGTAGTCCTGGAACAGACGGTAGACCACGATGAACCCGATCAGCCAGAACAAGTGCGGATACCCGCTGAACACGGCGACGGTGACGATCGCCACCACGGCGGCCAATGGCCCGGCAAACGGAATGAACTCCAACACCGCAGCCGTGGTTGCCAGCAACAGTGCATATGGCACGCCCAGCAGGTAAAAGGCGATGCTGTAGAAAAGCAAGGTGGCCAGGGACAGTAGCAGCAGTGCGCGCACATAGCGTGACAGGAGCGTGTCCAGATCATCGATGATGTTTCCCCAGAGGCGCTTATCCGAGGATCGAATCCATGACAGCAGCGCAGCGTGGATGGAAGGCGCTTCATTGATCATCAGAAAACTCATGATGGGGATGAGCACAAGGTAGACGAGATTGCTGGCTGCGTGCATGACACCCAGGCCGATGTTTCGAACCAGAGGCATAGCCTGGTCGGAGGTTGTCGAGAGCTGCTCGCGGAGGAACTCCAGAATGCGCGCGCGCAGCGGCTCCAGAAAGTTCGGGAGGGCAAGGCGATCTGCCATGGTGCTGGTATCGAGCAGCTTCGGGAGTTGATCGGCAAGCCTGCCCGCTTCCTCCTGCACCGTCACGCCAAACACCGAGCCCGCCACGATGACCACCAACACGACGAGGATGAACACGACGCCGATCGATACGCTGCGCGGCGCCTGTCTCGGCATGCGCCGTTCCAGTTGTTCGATTAGCGGGTACAGCAGGTAGCTGAAGAAGACAGCAAATACCGTGACCAGCAGCACGGATGCGATCTTGTAGATGATCAATACGGCCAGCGCAAAGAGAAAAACGGTCCAGACGATTCTTCCGGTGCGCGGGTCAAATCCGAGCATGACGATCCTCCCCGTCGGAGTGATGGCAGGGCGAGCCGCAGAGGACTAGATCTGGCTCACGTGTGCCGCGATGCTTTTACTGGTCTTGGTGATTGCCGCCTGGACGCTCTCCAAGGTCTCGAAGAACTCGCTGAAATGGGTGGCGTCCATACGGTGATGCGTGGCAATTGCGTTGGCCAGTTGCTCTCTGAACTGACGGATGCCGGCGAGCAACGCAATGACATCGCGCACCAGTTCAGGGGTGCTGAGGTTGTGCAGTTGAATGGCCGCGATCGCGGCCTCCAGCTCATCGATTGCGCGAATGTCGAAAGGCTTTTCTCCTGCAGCGATTGCACTCACGGCTTGCTTGTCGGGTAGCTCGCTCATAACGCTTCGTACCAGCGCCTCTGCTGCCATGGCAATTTCGCTCACCGCTTTGGCCACCGTGCGCCTCTCCGTGCGCCGTTCGCTGCGCTGAAGCAACCAGCCTGCCAGCCACGTTCCCGCAATCGCAACAATGATTGCGGCCGCCTGTACCCACGCAGCCAAGGCGGGGTGTTTTTCGATCCAATCCAGAAGGCTGCTCATGAGAGATGTCTACCCAATGGAGCGGCTCCTCGTTCTTGTGGTTATTCAGCGGCGTTTGCTCAAGTTATCTAACATCCTGCGCCTGTTTGCACCCTTTATATGACATTCGTCGAGCCGACTCAGACGTCTTGTGGAGGCGGTCTAGCCAAGGGGAACGCAATATCCACTCCAGTGTGATGAGGGCACTTTGCAACGATGAGTTCAATCGGGCTGCGCAATGGTTTGGCAGCCTCCACGGCGCTGGGCGGAGCAATCAGAGTTCCGGCATCAACCCGTTGTCTATGATTCAGCCGCTGCCGCATCAACGGCGGCGGGGTGTAACGCCTTGTTCCACGCAGTACCTCTGGACGGCAATTGCTTCGCAGTTCGCCGGCAGGTATTGGCAGCAACGCTGCCATATATACGCCGTTTCCGGTAAGGGGCCACGAGGAAAACCAGACCTCCGCTGAGCAGAAGCGGAACTCATCGTGAAAACCAATTGATCGGTTGCCGATGAAACCGGTACTTGTGTTGGCGTGGGAGAGCAACGCCGGCTTTCGCGCTTATTTCGCTAAAGTGAGGTGAGGTGCGCGGCAAGAATTTCGCCGGCGTGTCGGTGCGGGACTTGAGTGTGGACTCGGGGTGTCCCTGTGAAGCCTGCCGACTGCAGGGAGTGGGGAATCGGATCACTCCGGAACGAGTGGAGGTTCCATAGTGACACTTCAAGACTGTCAAAAAAAGTGATCTAAAGCACACTAAGTGCGACGCGGAACTGGGCGTGTCCCGCAACTGCGCTGATTACCGCAATTTTTTGCCGGGCCTGCATCTGCGGGTCCCTTTCCTTTGGGCAGGGTGGCATGAGAGCGGCGCGTATTTGCTACCTGCAGGCCCCGAGCGCCGAGATCCACGTTGGAATGTAACTGATTGAAATATAAGACTTTTCTCACCTCTGGTAGAGCCGTGCGTGTCTACGGGTTCCAAATTGAGTGACCAAAGTTCAAGATTGAGTGAATCTCGACAACAACAACTTCCACTACGCCCGTTCTTGAAATCGTCATACCCCGTCCCTATAATTAGCACTCGCCGGACAGGAGTGCTAACAATGCCTCCGGTCCCGATGCTTTCCCGATGCGCCGCGTCTTGCGGCGCGTTTTGTGAATAAACACTCACTTTGCATTGAGGAGTTGTGTATGAACCTGCGTCCTTTGCACGACCGCGTGATCGTGAAGCGCCTGGACAACGAAACCAAGACCGCTTCGGGCATCGTCATCCCTGACGCCGCCGCTGAAAAGCCGGATCAAGGCGAAGTGCTGGCCGTCGGCCCGGGCAAGAAAGACGACAAGGGCAATGCGATCGCGCTGGACGTAAAGGTCGGCGACCGCGTGCTGTTCGGCAAGTACGCCGGCCAGGGCGTCAAGGTGGATGGTCAGGAAGTCCTGGTCATGCGCGAAGAAGACATCATGGCCGTGGTGCAAAAGTAAGCACGCGCTCCGCCGCATCGCTTACCCGTAACCCAATCCTCATTGCCGGCGCCGCTGACTGAGCGCGCGGGCAACATCCAAAAATCTCGGAGATTCTCAAGATGGCAGCTAAAGACGTAGTGTTCGGCGACGCCGCACGTGCCAAGATGGTCGAAGGCGTGAACATTCTCGCCAACGCAGTGAAGGTGACCCTGGGCCCGAAGGGCCGCAACGTGGTGCTGGAGCGCAGCTTCGGTGGCCCGACCGTGACCAAGGACGGTGTGTCGGTCGCCAAGGAAATCGAGCTGAAGGACAAGCTGCAGAACATGGGCGCGCAAATGGTCAAGGAAGTCGCTTCCAAGACCAGCGATAACGCCGGTGACGGCACCACCACCGCAACGGTGCTGGCCCAGTCGATCGTGCGCGAAGGCATGAAGTACGTTGCCGCCGGCATGAACCCGATGGACCTGAAGCGCGGTATCGACAAGGCTGTGACGGCCGCTGTCGAAGAGCTGAAGAAGATCAGCAAGCCGACGACCACCAGCAAGGAAATCGCTCAAGTTGGCGCCATCTCGGCCAACAGCGACGAATCCATCGGCCAGCGCATCGCTGAAGCCATGGACAAGGTCGGCAAGGAAGGCGTGATCACGGTGGAAGACGGCAAGTCGCTGGCCGACGAGCTGGACGTCGTGGAAGGCATGCAGTTTGACCGCGGCTACCTGTCGCCGTACTTCATCAACAACCCGGAAAAGCAAGTTGTTCAGCTGGACAACCCGTTCGTGCTGCTGTTCGACAAGAAGATCAGCAACATCCGCGACCTGCTGCCGGTGCTGGAGCAAGTGGCCAAGGCTGGCCGTCCGCTGCTGATCATCGCTGAAGACGTTGAAGGCGAAGCCCTGGCAACGCTGGTGGTGAACAACATCCGTGGCATCCTGAAGACCGCCGCCGTGAAGGCTCCGGGCTTCGGCGACCGCCGCAAGGCCATGCTGGAAGACATCGCCATCCTGACGGGCGGCCAGGTCATCGCTGAAGAAGTCGGCCTGACCCTGGAAAAGGCAACCCTGAACGACCTGGGCCAAGCCAAGCGCGTTGAAATCGGCAAGGAAAACACCACGATCATCGATGGCGCAGGCGATGCCCGCAACATCGAAGCCCGCGTGAAGCAAGTGCGCGCCCAGATCGAAGAAGCGACCTCGGACTACGACCGTGAAAAGCTGCAAGAGCGCGTGGCCAAGCTGGCCGGCGGTGTTGCCGTGATCAAGGTCGGCGCTGCCACCGAAGTCGAAATGAAGGAAAAGAAGGCCCGCGTGGAAGATGCTCTGCACGCAACGCGCGCTGCCGTGGAAGAAGGCATCGTGGCTGGTGGCGGTGTTGCACTGCTGCGTGCCCGTGCGCTGATCTCCGGCCTGAAGGGTGCGAACGCTGACCAAGACGCCGGTATCAAGATCGTGCTGCGCGCCATGGAAGAGCCGCTGCGCCAGATCGTCACCAACGCTGGCGACGAGGCTTCGGTTGTGGTGTCGAAGGTGATCGAAGGCAAGGGCAACTACGGCTACAACGCCGCCACCGGCGAGTACGGTGACCTGGTCGAAATGGGCGTGCTGGACCCGACCAAGGTGACCCGCACCGCGTTGCAGAACGCCGCTTCGGTCGCTTCGCTGATGCTGACGACGGATTGCGCCGTGGCAGAACTGCCGAAGGACGATGCAGCTCCGGCAATGCCGGGCGGCATGGGTGGCATGGGCGGCATGGACGGCATGATGTAATTTGCCGTACCGGCCCTGGCCCGGCCATCCTTCGGGATGGCTGTTCCAAACAAAGAACCCCGTGGGTGCGAGCCCACGGGGTTTTTTGTTGCCTGCTTTGTTAAGGCGGCGTTAACGCTGCAAGGCAGCGGCCTTCGCTACAATCGGCCAACTCGCGAGCCTCAGCGTCCTCAAGTGTCGATGAGCGTCCTGAAGCGGGGCACGACAACAACTCAGGGAAGGGAAAACAGATGAACGACATCACACGCGAGCCCGTCCTGGGCAGCGCCCCTGGTGGTCCCACCGCGGCTGCGCCGCAACCCTTGCGGCTGCGCTTTACCGGCAGCGGCTCGGAATACTTCCGCATCTGGATCGTCAACCTGCTGTTGACCATCGTCACGCTGGGCATCTACTCGGCCTGGGCGAAGGTGCGTACGCTGCAGTATTTCTATCGCAACACGCAACTGGCGAGGTCGAGCTTCGATTATCACGGCAGCCCGATCGCCATTCTCAAGGGCCGCGCGATCATTTTCGTGCTGGCGTTTGCGTTCAACCTCCTCGGCCATTCGTCGCCGCTGCTGGGGCTGGCGCTGCTGATCGTGATGGCCGCTGCGTTTCCGTGGCTGCTCGTGCGTTCGCTGCGTTTTCGCATGGCCAATTCCAGCTACCGCGGCCTGCGCTTTGCCTTTACGGGCAAGGATGCCGAGGGGTACATGGTGTTTCTGGTGTGGCCCATCCTGAGCGTGCTGTCGCTGTACCTGCTCGCACCGCTGGCGCACCAGCGCTTCAAGCGCTTCCAGCACAAGAACACGCGCTTCGGTACCGCGCAGTTTGATTTTTCGGGCACGCCGGGCAACTTCTATGGCGTGTATCTGCGCACCTTCGGGCTGGCGATCCTGGCGCTCGTGGTGGCCTCGTGCCTCGCGCTGCTGCTGGGCGTGTCGTTGCACCGCGCGCCGAACGTTGGCCAGATCTTCGGCTTTATCGTCATCGGGCTGTTCATGTACGCCGCGATGCTGTTCCTGACGCCGTATTTCCTGTCGCGCCTGCAGAACTTGATCTGGAACCACACCACGCTGGGCGCGCACCGCTTCCAAAGCCAGGTGGGCGCGGGCAAGCTGTTCTGGATCTTCGTGTCCAATGCGGTGCTGATCTTGATCACCATCGGCTTGTTCACGCCGTTTGCGCGCGTGCGAACAGCACGCTACAAGCTCGACTCGGTGACGATGCTCGCGGCCGGTTCGCTCGATACCTTCGTTGCCGGTGAAACCACCAACGTGGGCGCCTTGGGCGACGCCACGGTGGACTGGTACGACATCGACATCGCGCTCTAACCCGCGCTGCAAGGTAAAGGCACCCGCCGTGATTCTCGCGACCTACTTCGACGGCCGTACTTCGCGCGCGCAACCCGTGCGCCTTGCCGTCGAGGCGGGCGAGGCGGTGCTGTTCGAGCCTGAAGGGACGGTGCTGCGCCGCGCGCCGCTCTCTACGCTGCGGGTGTCGGAGCGCGTCAAGCATGCACCGCGCCTGATCACCTTCGAAGACGGCGCGTTTTGCGAGATCAACTACCCGGCGGAGCAGACGTCGCTGAATGTGCTGCTGCATCGCACCGGCTATCGCGAGGGCTGGGTCGTGGTGGCGCAGAACAGCTGGAAGCTGGCACTGGGCTCGCTGCTGGCCACGGTCGTGGTGCTGGCGCTGGGCTATCGCTACGGCTTGCCGTGGGGTGCGAGGGTCGTGGCCAATATGGTGCCGCAGCGCGCCGAGGCGCAGTTGGGCCGCAGCACGCTCAAAGCCATGGACGAGCGCTGGCTCCGGCCTAGCAAGCTGCCCGTTGCGCAGCAGGACCGCATCCGCGCACGCTTTGCCGCGCTGCACCGGCCGCCGCAGGCCACGCACACGTATCACATCGTGTTTCGGGATGCCGACATCGGCGCCAATGCCTTTGCGCTGCCCGGCGGCGACATCGTCGTGACCGACGCGCTGGTCAAGCTGGTGGGCGAGGGCGATGGCCTGACGGGTGTGCTGGCCCACGAGGCGGGTCACGTTGAATATCGCCATGGGCTGCGGCAGGTGATTCAGTCATCGGCCATTGGGGCAACGGCGGCGCTGCTGTTTGGCGATGTCTCGACGATCCTGTCAGGCGTGCCGGCGGCGCTGCTGACGCTGCGCTATTCGCGTGACTACGAGCGCGACGCCGACCGCTATGCCGCGCTGCTGCTGCAGGAGAACGGCCTGTCTGTCGGCGCGTTTGCCGATGTGCTGCAGGCGCTGGAAGACACGCATGGTGGCGCCCGCAAGGCAGACGCCGCCGATGCCGCGAAGAAGCCTGAGGCCGCCAGCGATGACGATGCTTCGGCGTTTTTCTCGTCGCACCCGCTGACTCGTGAGCGCATCGATACGCTGCGCCGCTTCGACCGCACGCACGGCGGCAGCGACAGCGGCGACGCAGATTGATCGGGAGGACGCAGCCGCGTCAGCGGAAGGTCCAGAACCGGTGCAGCACAAAGGTCAGCGGCGGCACCGTCGACAGGATGCCCGCCAGCCCGATCCAATAGCTCAGGCCCAGCGTCTGCGCGCACCACGAAATCGCAAGCGTCAATGCCAGGCCGAGCAGCGAGACGGCGTAGAAGCGCAGGAAATTGGCGCGGGCCGGCTTGGCCGAAAAACTCCATAGCGCATTCAGCAGGTACGAACACACGTTGGCGCAGACAAAGGCTGCGCCGTTGGCTGTGACCTGCGTTGCAGAGACGCCGCTGATGAGCGCCGTGGCGATCGCCACATGCACGCCGGTGGCGACGACCCCTGACACCCCAAAGCGGAACACGCGGATCAGCAACATGCGATCCGGCAGCGGCAGCACGCCGGCCAAGGTGCTCATGACGCTCGATTCTGCGTGTCGCATGATGCGTCTCCGGTTGGCCTCAACGCCGTGCGGCATGGCTGCGCTGGCGTTCTCCTTGCGGCTGACGCGGGCGAGCGCTGGCAATCGGAATGACTTGCCGGTTGTTGATGCTCGGTACGCGGGTGCGCGGGCGCCGCTCCTGATAGCGGCGCTTGACGAGGTAGATGGGGCGGCCCTTCGCTTCGTCATAGATGCGGCCGACGTATTCGCCGATCATTCCCAGGCCGATCATCTGCAGCCCGCCGAAGAACAGCATCAGCGACAGCTCCGAGGCGTAGCCGGGCACCACCACGCCGAAGATCATCGTGCGCAGGATGATGAACGCGCCATAGCAGAACGCCAGCGCAGCAACGAGCGCACCGAGATACGTCCAGCTACGCAACGGCAGCGTGCTGAAACTCGTGATGCCTTCCAGCGCGAAGTTCCACAGCCGCCAGCCGGAGAACTTTGACGTGCCTGCGCTGCGTTTCTCACGCTCGTACTGCACGATGACCGTGCTGAAACCGACCCAGGCAAACAGGCCCTTCATGAAGCGGTGCCGCTCGGGCAGTTGCTTGAGCGCGTTGACCACGGCGCGGTCCATCAGCCGGAAGTCGCCCACGTTCTCAGGCAGCTTCAGGTCGGACAGGCGATTGTGGATGCGGTAATAAGCGGCGGCTGTCACGCGCTTGAGGAACGAATCGCATGCGCGGTTGGCGCGCTGTGCGAGCACGACTTCGGCGCCTTTGCGCCAGTGCGCGACCAGCGTGGGGATCAGCTCCGGCGGGTCTTGCAGGTCCGCGTCGATGGGGATGACGGCATCGCCGAGTGCCTCGTCCAGGCCGGCGGTGAGTGCGGCTTCTTTACCGAAATTGCGGGTCAGGTCGACCACACGAACGCGGGGGTCAGCATGCGATACGGCGACGAGCTTGGGGAGCGTGTCGTCGGCGCTGCCGTCGTTTACGCACACGATCTCGAACTGCATGCCATCGATCGATTCGAGGATCGGGACCACGCGGGCGAAGAACAGATGCAGCGCTTCGCCTTCGTTGTAGAACGGCGCGACGAGGGAAAGTAGTGGCGCGTCGTGTGGGTCTTGATGATTCGGCTGCATGGCTTCCCCCAAAAAATGTGATGTTTCCAAGGCAGACTCTCGCGGTCTGTCCATGTCTATCGGTTGGGTTTTGCTGGCTGCGTTGCGCGTGCCCGTAGGTTTGTTTGCAGCGGGGAGGCGAGCGCCGCGCCGTGCTCGGCGTACATGGTTGCCCGCCGCACGACCAGCACCGCCATGGCAACGAACACAAGCGGGCCAATCTGCGGCAGCTTGCACAGAGGATTGACGAACTCGAACAGCGGCAGCAGCCACGCCAGCACCAGTACGAACCGTTCCCTGCCGGACAACCCAAATCGTGTGCCGTGGCTGACGACGCCCGCGACCGCGACGAGCAACCAGGTGAGCTCGTACGCGCGCAGGTACGGTGAGGTCAGCATCGTGGCGGTCGCCAACATGGCGATGCGCAGGCCGTTATCGGAGATGCGGCGCCAGACGTACACCAGTGCACCAACGGCGATGATGGCTGCTGTCATCTGAATCGCGTGTGCCACCGAGACACCCAGGCCGGCCGCGCGCGCGGCGGCGAGGAAGGTGGGCATCACGTACCACGACGCGCCGCCATCATCGATCATGTTTTCTTGCGCCCAGCGCACGCTCTCAAGAAAGGCCGGCACTGTCTTCCAGCCGCACACGGCAATGCTGACGCCAGCAAATCCCAGCACCGTGGCGGCTGCGCTTGCCAGTGTTCTCCACGCACGTGATGCGAGCAGCACGATCGGGAAGAGCATCGCCAACTGGGGCTTGATCGCCAGCAGGCCGATGGCCACACCGGCCAGCACCGGTCGTTTGTCTTGCCACGTGACCGCCATGGCTGCCAACCCTGCAGTCAGCATGGAGTTCTGGCCCATCAACACCGTCACGAACACTGCGGGCGAGCCGACTACCGTCACCCAGGCTCGGTGATGCGGCATTACGCGATTGCCCAGGAGGCCGAGCGTCGCTTTCACATAGAAGAGACCGGTGGCCAGCATGAACACCAGATAGCTTGGCCAGAAAGGCAGCAGTGCCAGCGGCAGCACCACCAGCAGGAAGGTCGGCGGATACAGCCATGGCAGAAGCCTGTCGCTGCCCGAGGCCAGCGTGCCGAACTGATGGATAACCGCCATCATGCGATTCAGGTCGTACGCCTGCAGCGTGCCATCGTGCAGGGCAATGTATGAAGCCCCCCAGAACACGGAGAAATCCGACCCCACGCCAGTGATGCGCCGGTCCGTAAACCCATCGCTCACCCAGGCGCCGATTGAAAAAAGGGCAAGGATGAGCAGCAGCATCGCCGTGCTGCCCATGCGTACGGTATCCGCGTTGATCCAATGGCGCTGCGGCTTGATGGCTTGGCTCGGGTGCTGGTGGCGCATGATCTTCCCCTGGTGCATCGCGTCAGTTGGCGAGCCGCGGCGGCACGTATGCGCCGTAGTACGGGCCCGATCCGCCGCCGCTGTTCACGACCCGTTGATTAGCGGTGAAGTGGCCTTCGATATAAGACTTGTTGCCGTGCTTGACCACGTTGGTAATAACAAAGCCCGCAAAGGCATAGACGGGTGTGGTCGCCCCCGGTGAAACAGTGGTTACCACTGGCATGGTGACTGCGGTCGGATAGCTGATCGCGTCATATACGCTGGCCTTTACGCCGTTCGAAATATTGATGTTGCTGCCGATGCTGACGGGCGTCGGGTTGCCGCTGGTCACGAGGCTCTTCTCGGTGCTGGCATCCGTTGCTCCGCCGAAGCCTGTCCACTCACCGCTGGCGCAGGTCGCGCTGCCCGGGGGGTAGCTGGAGTTGATGTCGATCACATAGGGCTGCCCGGTGGATGGATCGTTCACGGGCTGGCCCGTGCTGGAGTTCCAGTACAGATCGAACAGGCATTTGTTCAGCGCAACCGGGAACAGCGCTCCGGCGTTTGCCGTGCCCGGTGCGGCAATCACCGCCACGGCGGTTGTCTGCACGCTTGCAGCGGCACCGTTGAAGATCGACGCCAGCCATGTGCCGACTGGTCCGCCGTTTTTCCCGCTGCTGCGGCTGATGGTGACCTGCACGGCCGGCACGTCGTTCGCGCCCGGCGTGATGGTCTGGGCTTGCAACCCGGCGGGCGAGCCGGTGAGGTTCCAGTAGCCGGCCTGGACCGAGCCGTCTTTGAGCGTGGCACCGCTGGAAGCGTTGAGCTTGATGGCACTGGTGCCTTGCGATACGCCGTTGCTCCAGTTCGGCTTCGGACTTGCCGGGTAGAGGCCGGCAGCGCCGGCCAGGGCAGCTGCATCGGCAGCGTTCTGCAGTTCATTGCGGATCACGTACAGGTAGCCGAGGTCGATCGCTATGGCGCCGATCGACAGGATGACCAGCATCAGAACGGGCGCCATTACCCCAACGACGCCACGTTGGCGCCGCGCGCAGGTTCGATATGTCCGGATGTTCATGGCGAGCCTCGTATCAGGGCGGGCAGGATGGGTGCGGTTCATTCGCACAGCATGGTCGTCTGCGAGTTCAATGAGATGGAGCCCGTGAACGGTGCCAGCGCCTTGGCCAGAGCCAGGCCGGTGAACGAGTACGACACTGTTACCGTGAGCGGATTGCCGGAGCCGGCGCACGGGGTGACGGAAGCCACCGTGCAGTTGGCGGCGCTGCCGAACGTCACCAGGCGGTTCTGGCAATAGCTGGTGGCCACCCCCTGGACCTGGCTGTTGGTTCGCGCGGGAGAAGTGAAGGCAACGCCGTAACGTGCGGCCTCGCGGGCAGCGTTGGTGATGACTGCCTTGTCGTACAGTGCGATACCGAATTCGACCACGCCGAAGATGGTCAGCAGCAGGATCGGGAAGATCAGCGAGAACTCGACGATAGCGGCGCCTTGCATCCGGTGTGCTCGGATTGGGCGGGCTGGGCGGTAGTTTGCCGGAACATGGCGAATGACCGGGTGATTGAGCGGATGCATGGCGATCTCCTGAGGAGGACGACGCTAGTTGTTGATGACCGAGCGCAGGCCCGCCATGATCTGGATGCCTGCCGGCCCGAGCAGCACCACGTAGAGCGCGGGGAACAGGCAGAAGATCAATGGGAACAGGACCTTGGTGCCGATCTTGGCGGCTCGTTCCTCGGCCAGCATCTGGCGCTTGGTGCGCAGCATGTCGGAGTGCACGCGAAGCGATTCTGCAACGCTGGTTCCAAAGCGGTCGGCCTGGATCAGCATCGCGACCAGCATGCTGACGTCTTCCACCCCGGTGCGTGCCGCAAAGTTGCGCAGTGCTTTCTCGCGGGCCAGGCCCGCCCGCAGTTCCAGCGTCAGGAGCTCATACTCGTGCGCCATGGCAGGACGGGCATCACGCATGTCTTCCACCACGCGCAGCACGGCGGAGTCCAGGCCCAGACCCGCTTCAACGCACACCATGATGAGGTCGAGGCTGTCTGGAAAGGCTTCGAAGATGTCGCGCTTGCGGCGCTTGATCTTCATGGCCAGCACGACGTTGGGCAGGTAGAAGCCGAAAAGCGCGCCTGCAAGCAGGGCGGCGAGGTAGGCCGTTTCATGATCGGAATCGAACCGGCGCACCAGCAGTAGCGACAGCACAAGGGGGATGCCACCGGCCAGCGCTGTCTTGATGCCGAAGTAGATCGGCACCGCCTCTGGCGAGCGCCAGCCGGCATGTACGAAGCGCGCCTTCAGCGCTGAGTCTTCCCAGCCCTCCTTGGGCAACGACGCGCGTGCGAGTGGCCTGGCGAGGCGCCCCAACTTGCGCAGCCAGTCGGAAGGCGCTTGCTTGGGAGCGAGGCCGGGCGACTCGCGGTCGATCTGCCCCAAGCGCTGTCGCAGGATGGTCGGGCGCACAACAAACAGCGCGATGAGCACGGCGCCAAACACGACGATGAACGTTCCGGCCAGCAATAGGGTGTGCGCGATCTGCATGTGCGTTCGGGAAGAGTCTCCCGCCTCCGGGTAGCGTTGTGCCTGATCGGTCAGATATGGATGCGGACGATCTGCCGGATCCACAGCATGCCCAGGCATGTCATGGTGATGGCGAACCACAGCAGACGAATTCCTGCATCGGTGGTCCACAGCGTCGACATCAACTCAGGGTTCAGCAGGTAGATCGCCAGGCCCATGACGGGCGGGAGCAAGGTCAGAATCCAGCCGCCCAGGCGGCCTTCGGCGGACAGCACGCGAACCTTGTCCAGCAATTGCAGGCGCTTGCGAATCAGTTTTCCCACGTTGTCCAGGATCTCTGCCAGGTTGCCGCCAGATTCACGCTGGATCAGGATGGCGATGACGAGGTAGCGCAGGTCATCCACCGGAACGCGGTCGGTGAGCCCCGCAAACGCGTCGCTCATCGAAACGCCAAAGTTGATCTGGCTGAAGACGATGGCCAGTTCCGCACCGATGGGGGCGGGCAACTCGGTCCCGGCCATCTCGAGTGCTGCGGGCAGTGAGTGACCCGCCCGCAGCGCGCGGCTGATGAGGTCCGTGGCTTCGGGCAACTGCGCTTCCAGCTTGAGCAGGCGCCGGGTACGACGATGCATGACATAGAGCGCAGGCAAGGATGCTCCGGCGAGCACGAACACCAGCAGCGTCATTGGGGGCGGGTCGAACAACGAGAAAACGATGGCGATCATTGCCGGCACCATCAGCGTCAATGCAGAGAAGCGCGAGACCGACCAATCAAGGCCGGACTGCAGCAGTCGGCGGTCCAGCGTCTGGATGCGCGGCAGTCGGCCGAGCATCGCCGCCACTTCCGGGGACTCACTCAGCATGCGCTGCTTGAGGATGCTGTCGGTGCCTCCGTGGCTGACACTGCTGGCGAGTGCCATCTTCAAGCGGTGGCTGAAACGCCGTGCCGCCGAGCTGTGCCGGCTATCCCACCACAGATAGACGGCCAACACGGCCAGCATCATGGCGATGAAGACCGACAGCGCAAAACCGATCACAAGCGGATCCATGGCGGCACTCCTCAGATTTCGTGCAGAACGGCTGGGTCGTAGAGCGTTTCCGGCAGCTGGATGCCGAACATCTTCAGGCGTTCCGAAAACTTGGGCCGCACGCCGGTGGCGCAAAAGTGACCACGGATGCGTCCGTGCTGGTCAATGCCTTTGCGGCGGAAGGCGAAGATCTCCTGCATGTTCACCACCTCGCCTTCCATGCCGGTGATCTCCTGCACGCTCATGAGCTTGCGAAAACCGTCGGTCAGGCGCGAGACCTGCAACACCACCGTGAGTGCAGAGGTGATCTGCTGCCGCATCGTGCGCGGTGGCAGTTGCATTCCTGCCATGCTGATCATGTTTTCCAGGCGGGTGAGTGCATCACGCGGTGTGTTGGCATGGATGGTGGCGAGCGACCCCTCATGTCCGGTGTTCATCGCGTGCAGCATGTCGAGCGCCTCCGCGCCGCGTACCTCGCCCAGGATGATGCGGTCGGGGCGCATGCGCAGCGCGTTCTTCACCAGGGCGCGCTGTGTGATCTCACCACGGCCTTCGATGTTGGCCGGGCGTGTTTCCAGACGCAGCACGTGGTTCTGACGCAGTTGCAGTTCAGCCGCGTCTTCAATGGTGACGATGCGCTCGTCCGGCGGGATGTAGCCCGAGAGAATGTTCAGCAGCGTGGTCTTGCCGCTGCCCGTGCCGCCCGAAATCAGGATGTTCAGCTTGGCCTTGACCATTGCATCGATCAACTGCGCCATGGCTGGCGTGAGCGTGTTGAAGCCGACGAGATCGTCAATCGTCAGCGGATTCACCGCAAAGCGCCTGATCGACAGCAACGGGCCGTCGATTGCAGAAGGCGGAATGATGGCGTTGATACGGGACCCATCAGGCAGGCGCGCATCCACCATCGGGCTTGACTCGTCGATGCGGCGTCCGACCCTCGATACCATCTTCTCGATCACGCGCATCAGATGCGCATCGTCGAGAAACGTCACACTGGTCAGCTCGAGCTTGCCGCGCCGCTCCACATAGACGCGCTTGTACGTGTTGACGAGGATGTCGGAGACGGTGGGGTCTGCCAGCAACGTTTCGAGCGGGCCATAGCCGAGCATCTCGTCCTGCACGTCGTTCACCAGGCGGCGGCGCTCGGCCTCGTTGAGTTGATGCTTGCCTTCGTCGACGATGCGTTCCACCAGTTGGGCCAGCTCACGCTTGATCTGATCGGGTGCGAGTTGCTGCAGACGGCCCAGCTCCACGCGGTCGATGATGATCTGGTGGACGTCCATCGCGACTTGCTGATAGGCGGGGCTGGCCGGCATGCTGGCGCCATTCGCTTGCGCAACGCGCTGTGGCAGGGCTTCGCCGGCTTGCTGGAAGAGTTGTTCTCGCAGGGACATGATGCGCTCCACGTGGTCGTGACGAGTGTGGTGTGTGTGGGCTAAGCGCGAACGGGGGCCGGCACCTGGCTTGCGTGGCGGAAGAGCTTGCGCAACAGCCCGTCGCGCCGGTGCTGTGAGCCCGGAAACAGTTGCCGCGCCATGTCTGCCAGCGCGCGGGCGATCGGGCTGTTCTCGGCCAGCTGCAGCACCGGCATGCCTTGCGTGGTCGCGTCACGCACAGGCCCCGGGTCGTACGGCAGAATGTGCGCTACCGGCATGCCAAAGGCGCTCTCCATCATGTTTTGGCTGATGGGCATGTGCTTGTCGTACTGATTGATGACCAGCCGCAGCCGTTCTGCGCGATAGCCCAACGAATGGCAGATCTCCATCAGTTTTCGGCCAGCGCGCAGATAGGGGAGGCTGAGATGCAACACGGGGTAGATCACGTTGCTGTGATCGAGCACGACGATGGAGGCCGGATTGATGTCCTGCCCAACATCGAAGACCACCACGTCATACATTGACGCGGCTAGAGCGAGGATGCGCTCGAGGTGCGTTGCCTTGATCTCGCCGCTCTTGATCGGGTCTCCGGCGCCGGCCAGCACATCAAAGTCTTGCGACACGTGGGTGAGACAAGCGTCGAGCAGGGCTGCGTCGAGCCGATCAATCTGATTGCACACATTGGCCAGCGTGGCGGGGGGCGATTGATCGGTGAGCAGGAACGCGGCGTCGCCGTATTGCTGACAGAGATCGATCAGCAGCACACGCTTGCCGTGGCGGGCGCTGAGCACGTGGGCGAAGTTGGCTGCGATGAATGTCGTGCCACTGCCGCCTCGGCACGAAAGGAACGACACCACCTGCCCGTCATTGTGCGAGCTGGAGAGTGCGTGGCTGGTGCAACGCTGCACTTCGTCGCGAAACTCCTGCGCTTCAGGCGGCCACGGCAGCACGCATTGCACGCCGGCACGCATGGCACGCATCAGCAGGTCTGCGGACGGTGCTTCGGTCAGGAGCATGCATAGTGTCTCGGGGTGCTCGCTGGACAGGCGGCGCAGTTGCTGGAGGTCGTCGCTGC